>WKKR01000005.1 GCA_009684525.1 Geobacter sp. | reverse complement strand
AAGGACGGCAAGTCCATGCTGGGTCTGGATGCACCGCTCTTCCCGCTGAAGAACCCGGGCATCCTCTCGATCCCGGTCGGCTTCCTGGCAGCCATCATCGGCTGTCTGGCCTTCCCGAGCCGCAAGTCCGAAGAGATGTTCGACGAGATCTACGTCCGCCAGAACACCGGTATCGGCATGGCTAAGGCCATTGACCACTAACAGAGGATCAACTGTGTGATACAATGTGGGGAAGGCTTGCCTTCCCCTTTTTTTTGGACTCCAGACCATGTACCACGAGATAATCCACAAAATAGCTCCGGAGGAGCTGCACCAGCAGATCATGCGGCGAGTCCGCGACTTCCTGCCGCTTTTGACCGGTAGCGAGGCGCGCAGGCTCCTTGATGAACTCTGCACGCGGTTTGAAAAGGAGATGAACCTTGTCTCGGGGAGTTCGGGGCGGCAGCGGGAGCTGTGTCAGTCGATCGGGGTCACCTCGGACTACGGTAAGCTCAAAGAGATCCATGACACGCTCAATCTCCAGGAGATGGAGCGTTTTCTCGCGTCGCAGTCGGTTCCAGCCCTGCATGCAAGCTGCACCGAGTACCGCGACCTGCTGGCAGGGAGAGCGCTTTCGCTGGTGGAACAGGAACTTGCAGGCGAAGGGAAGGGAGCACCGCCAGTCCCCTATGCCCTGATCAGCATGGGGAGCGACGGTCGCGAGGAGCAGACCCTCATTACTGACCAGGATTATCTGATCGTTTATGCCGATGGCGACGAGGAGGTCGACCGCTATTTCAAAGAGTTTTCCGAACTTCTGGTTGAGCGGTTGGCAGAGATCGGTTTCAAGAAGTGCACCGGCGACATCATGCCCTCGAACCCCACCTGGCGCGGTTCCTATACCCAGTGGCGGAGAAAGCTCCTCTCCATTGTGCGGTATGAATATGAAGACTATGGGAAGAACCTGATGGATCTCATAGTCCTTTCCGATGCCCGCGCTGTTGCCGGTGACCAGAAGCTGGCCAAGGAGCTGATATCTCTCATCCGTGGTCTGGAACAGGATTATTTCCAGGTTTTATGGGGCATGGCCAAGGCCGCCACCGAGATGAAACTGGCACTCGGGTTCCTGAAGCGGCTCTGGACCGAGGGTTCGGGTGAACACAAGGGAGAGTTCAACCTGAAACTCCTTGCCTGGGCACCCCTGGTGATGAACGTCCGGATACTCGCCATCAACCAGGGGATACCTGCCACCAGCACCCTGAAACGGATCGAGCTATTGGAAGCGGAACGGAGCTTTTCCCGCAACACCGCAGCAGGCCTCACCGATGCCTACCTTGCCCTTACCCGCCATCGAATTCTCTTGCAGATCAAGGTCATCAAGGGGATTCAGAAGGACTCCTATTATCTGAACCCCTATGAACTCTCCACCGAGGAGCGGGAACGGGTGCGCAACGCCCTCATCCGGATCGAGGAACTGCAGAAGATCATCCACACCAATTTCTCCATCATGTGATTTCTCCATTATTGGCATGCCTGTTGTGGTCGTGGTTTGTGTCGAACGGCAGTTCCGGCACCCGTCCAGCTTCCTCTTGCACCTGGTGTTGCAAATATGCTACATAGTTCCCAACCGGAAGGAGAGAGACTATGGCCATTGCCGCAAAAATCCAGACCTTCATCGAGGGAGCGTCCTGGATCCGCAAGATGTTCGAGGAAGGGGAACGGCTCCGGGCAGTCCACGGCGCCGATAACGTCTACGATTTCACCTTGGGGAATCCCAATATCGAGCCCCCTGCCCGATATGACGAGGAGTTCCGGCGACTGGCGGCAGCCCCTCCTCTCGGCATGCACCGCTACATGAGCAATGCCGGTTACCAGGAGACTCGCGCCGCAGTTGCCGAGGTGCTGTCCGAGTCGTCCGGTCTGCAGGTGACTGCGGCGAACGTGGTCATGACCTGCGGCGCCAGCGGCGCCCTCAACGTGGCCCTGAAGACGATCCTCAACCCCGGCGAAGAGGTGATCATCCTGACCCCGCACTTTGTCGAGTACAAGTTTTACATCGACAACCATGGCGGCGTCCCCCGCGAGGTCTGGACAGACCCGGAAACCTTCCAGCTCGACCTGCCGGCGATCGAGAATGCTATTTCCGAAAAGACGCGGGCGATCATCATCAACACCCCCAACAACCCCACCGGGGTCATCTATCCTGCCGAAAGCCTGCAGAAACTGGGCGATCTGGTGCAGCGTAAGGAGCGGGAACTGGAGCGGCAGATCTACGTCATCTCCGACGAGCCCTATGCCCGTATAGCTTACGACGGCATGGCAGTGCCCAGCATCTTCCCCTTCATCGACAATGCGGTGATCGTCACCTCCCATTCCAAGGACCTGGCCCTGCCGGGCGAGCGGATCGGCTACCTGGCGGCCAACCCGCGCATGACCCATGTGGAGCTTTTCATGGAAGGGGCGATTTTCTGCAACCGCACCTTGGGGTTCGTCAACGCACCGGCGCTTCTCCAGCGCCTGGTGGCAAAGCTCCAGCGTGAATCGGTGGATATCGGCGAATACCGGCAAAAGCGGGATCTCCTCTACGAGGGGCTGACCGGCCTCGGATTCAGCATGGTGAAGCCGGATGGGGCATTCTACCTCTTCCCCCGTTCGCCCATTGCAGACGATGTGGCGTTTGTCCGCCTGGCCCAGAAGCACCACATCCTGCTGGTCCCCGGTGCGGGATTCGGTGCTCCCGGCTACTTCAGGATCGCCTATTGTGTTGACAAGGGGATGATCGAGCGGAGCCTCCCCGCTTGGGGCGCACTTGCCAAAGAGGTCGGGCTCTGACCCTGATGGACGAGCTAAAGGAGCAGGTCGGACATGGCACAGACCATATTGATTGTCGATGACGAAGAGAGCATCCGCACCTCGCTGGTGGGTATCCTGGAGGACGAAGGCTACCGGACCCTCCTGGCGGTGGATGGTGTCGAGGCGTTGGAGTCGGTGCAGCGGGACCTCCCCGACCTGGTGCTGCTGGACATCTGGATGCCGCGCCTGGACGGGCTGGAGACCCTGCAGAAGCTGAAGGAGATCCATCCGTCGCTGACCGTGGTGATGATGTCCGGGCACGGCACCATCGAGACGGCGGTGCGGTCCACCAAGCTGGGGGCCTATGATTTTGTCGAAAAACCCCTTTCCCTGGAGAAGCTGCTGCTCACCATCCAGAATGCCCTGGGGATGCAGCGGCTGCGGGAAGAGAACGAGACCCTGCGCGACGCCGTGCTGCAGGGGCACGAGATGGTCGGTGCCTCGCCAGCCCTGAATACCCTGCGGGATCAGATCCGGCTGGTTGCCCCCACCACCGCGTCGGTCCTCATAACCGGGGAGAATGGCACGGGCAAGGAGCTGGTTGCCCGTTCGATCCACCATTTCAGTAACCGGCAGAGCAAGCCGTTTGTGGAGATCAACTGTGCCGCCATCCCGGACGAACTGATCGAGTCCGAACTGTTCGGCCACGAGCGCGGCGCCTTTACCGGTGCCGTGGCCCAGAAGAAGGGGAAGTTCGACCTGGCTGACGGCGGCACCATCTTTCTGGACGAGATTGGCGACATGTCGCTCAAGACCCAGGCCAAGGTGCTTCGGATCCTGCAGGAGCGGAAGTTCGAGCGGGTCGGGGGGACGCGGACCATCGAGGTGGATGTTCGTGTCGTGGCTGCCACCAACAAGGTGCTGGAGGAGGAGATCAAGAACGGCACCTTCCGCGATGACCTCTATTACCGGCTCAACGTGGTCCCCTTCCAGGTTCCTCCCCTGCGCGAGCGGAAGGAGGATGTGCCGCAGCTTGTTGAATATTTCCTGGAGCGGTTCTGCCGCAAGGAGGGACGGGAGCGAAAACAGCTCGTTCCCGAAGCGGTTGAACTGCTGCAGCAGTACGACTGGCCCGGCAACGTAAGGGAACTCAAGAACATCATGGAGCGGCTGGTGATCATGACTCCGGGGAGAACCATCAGTACCGATCAGCTCCCCGATTACCTGCGCGGCGATACCCATCGTGTCGATGCAGTCACGCGCATCGACGGCATGATGGGTTTGACCTCCCTGCGCGAGGCTCGGGAGGAGTTCGAGCGGGAATTCATCCTCCAGAAACTTGAGGATTTCGGCTGGAACATCAGCAGGACTGCCGAATCCATCGAGCTGGAGCGGAGCAACCTGCACCGGAAGATCAAGAGTTACGGCATCGACCTGAAGAAATAAGGGCGAAAAGGTTGTGAGGGGACCGGAAGGAATCAGATCCAATCGAACAGGGAGGTTTGTATGTCCGAAGAGAAGAAATGCACCAATGAAAAGGGCCATCAGGGGCACATCTGTGTCCTGCGCAGCTTGGGGCTTGCCGACGAGATTGCCCGCCTGACCGTCAACCCGACCCATGTCTGCTTCACCTGCGGCACTGAAGTGAACAACCCGGCAAACGTCTGTGCCCCAATGCCGTTGTAGCCGGAACGGAGCGCCCGCCCATGCTAGCCAGGCTCTTTCTCGTCTTTGCCGTTGTGCCGGTGGAACTCTATCTTTTGATCAAGGTGGGGAAACTGATCGGTGCGTGGGAGACGGTTGCCATTCTGCTGGCAGTCAGTTTCTGCGGCGCCTGGCTGGTGCGCCACCAGGGGTTCGGCATCCTGCGCCGCATCCAGGGAGAGCTGGCCTCCGGTCGCCTGCCGGCTGCCGAACTCCTTGATGGCCTGCTGATCCTGGTCGGGGGGCTCATGCTCCTCACCCCCGGCTTTCTCACCGATTTCCTCGGCCTGGTCTTTCTGATCCCCGCCGGCCGCTCATTCCTCAAGCTGTACCTGCGCCGCTGGCTGGAAGGCCGTCTGGCAAACGGCGTCATCGTGATTCGCCCTCCCCGTTGAACGGAACGGGCTTTAAGGTACTGTGGCAACGAATCGGTCGGGATGGATTGTACGGTACCGGATCAGGTCATGGGGGGAAGGCGGAATTTCATCGCCAGGGGGACCAGCTGGGAACGGTTGGTAACCTTGACCTTGCGGAAGATGTGGCTGATGTGAGCCTTGACGGTCTGCTCGCTGATGTGCAGCTTCTCTGCGATCTCCTTGTTCTTGAATCCCTGGGAGACCAGGATGATGATCTCCTGTTCCTTCCGGCTGATTTTTTCGATGTTCTTGGCACGGGCTGCCGATTCGGCGTAGTTGAGCAGCGCCTTCAGCTTGCTGTTGTCGATCCAGACCTGGCCGTCGTGAATGACGGAGAGCGCCTTGAAGAAGAGCGGAATGTCGGTGTCCGTGGCAATGACGCCATCCAGCTTGTGGGAAAGGAGAATGCTGATGATCTCGTTTTCCGCCAGCCCCGTGTCCATCAGGATGACCTTGGCCTCGGGCCAGTGGGTGAACAGCTCTGCCTTGAGGGTGGAGGCGTCGACCAGAACCAGGCCGGGATTGAAGTCGGTTACCGATTCGGCATCAAGGGTGACGAAGGTTGTGAAACCGTCTGGGTTGCGTGTGAGCATCTCGGCGAGTGAGCTGCCGAGAACCAGGCTGCTCAGGTTAATGAGAATATTCATAGAATCACCTGCGGGAAGAAGTGGTGGTACAGCTCATGCCGCTATTATAGAGGGGAGTCTGTGAATGTCAACCGTATCCCCTTGATCTTTCCCGCCTGGCGGGTACAATCCCTGAAAAAGCTCGGAGCATGCTCGTTTCATGCACATTTATGCCGCCCAATGTTTCCTGGAACTCCCCAGCCATTCGCTCAAGGGGAAGCGTGGAATCGTCAAAAGCATCCTGGCGCGTGCCCGCAATCGCTTCAATGTTGCCGCTGCCGAGGTGGATCGCCAGGAAGACCCGACGAGCGCGGTGCTCGGCTTTGTCACGGTCAGTCCGAACCGGCTGTATGCCCGTCAACTCCTGGAGCAGCTGGAGGTATGGCTCGTCGATGAGCGGCCCGACGTGGCAGTAACGGCCATGGAGATCGAGGAATGGTGATCCGGCGCGCATCGACAGGTTGCAAAAAATCGACACTGCTTTATACTTACTGAGACTGAGAGCTGCAGAAGGGGGAGAGTACATGGATATCGCAGGGATCGCCGTGGTCGTTATGGCTGTGACACTGGTGGTTCTGGCCGGGGTGATGATTCCGGCCTGCATCGAGATTAGAAAGACCGCGATGGCGTCGCGCGAGACGCTGGCGCGGATCGAAGCCGACCTGCAGCCGGTCCTGCGCGAACTGCGCGAAACATTGGCCGGTACAAAGCTGATCGTCGAGGAGACTGCCGCCAACCGTGAGGATGTGACGACCTTCATGGCGGCGCTGGGAGATACGGGCAGGAGCCTGCACACCATCAACAACGTGGCCGGGTCGGTTGCGGGGGTATTGGCCAGTTCATCGCTCTGGCTCACCGGTGCAAGGGTGGCGGGCAAGTTCATGATCGACAAATTTCTGCGAAAGGAGGGGAAACAACATGGCAAACAATGACAATGGAAGCAGCACAGGAGCCGTACTGCTGTCCTTTCTCGCGGGTGCCGCCGTCGGTGCCGGCGTGGCGCTTCTGGTAGCACCCAAGAGCGGCAAGGAGATACGTGCGAAGATAACCGGTCTCACCGAGGATGCGGTCGACAAGATCAAGGAATATGTCAGCGAGGCCCAGGACAAGATCAAGACCACGCTAGAGGATGGCAAGGAGATCCTCCAGGAGAAAAAATCGATCCTCGCGTCGGCCATCGAGGCGGGCAAAGAGGCGATGGACCGCGAGCGGGAAAAATACAAGGATGCATGATTGCGGACGGAATCTGTTCCGGAGGGGCGCACGGCTGTGCGCCCCTTTTTCGTAGATGTCGGGAGGTGGCATGATCGGACACGAGACGATCGGCAGTTTGCTGAAGCGGCTGCTTCCGCCCCCTCTGGGTGAATGCGAGCCAGCCTCCTGCAGCGGAATCAGACGCCAGCTGTTGAAAGGCATCCAGATTCTCGTTGTCGCTGCCAAGGACTTCATGGCGGATCGCTGTCTGCTGGAGGCATCGGCCTTAAGCTTCACCACCATCCTCTCCCTGGTCCCGTTTCTCGCCCTTGCCTTTTCGCTGCTCAAGGGGTTCGGCGTCCAGAACCGTCTTGAGCCGCTCCTTCTCGACCAGGTCGCAGCCGGCTCCGAGGTTGCGGTCAGCAAGATCATCCACTACATCAACAACACCAACATGACCTCGCTGGGCGCCATCGGGCTCATTTCCCTCATCGTGACGGTGGTTTCCCTGTTCGCCTCCATGGAAGAGGCCTTCAACGGCATCTGGGGGGTTAGCGAGACCCGTTCCCTGCATCGCAAGTTTTCCGACTATCTGAGCGTCTCCCTGGTGGCGCCGCTTCTGCTGCTTGCCGCCACCAGCATCACCACCAGCCTGCAGAGCCAGGTCCTGGTCCGCTGGGTCCTCTCCATCGAATTCCTGGGCGATCTCCTGCTCGTTGTCTTCCGGCTGATCCCCTATCTGATTGTCTGGCTGGCCCTGATCTGCTTCTACATCTTCATTCCCAACACCAAGGTCAGGTTCAGGTCGGCGCTGGTCGGCGGCATATTTGCCGGTACCATCTGGCAGCTTGCCCAGTGGGGCTATATCCACTTCCAGGTGGGAGTTGCCCGCTACAACGCCATCTACGGGACGCTGGCCCTGGTCCCACTGATCATGGTCTGGGTCTACACCAGCTGGACTATCATCCTCTTCGGCGGCGAGGTGGTCTGCGCCCATCAGACCCTGCGCGGGTGGCGGGGGGGGCTGCGGCTCTGCTCCAGTCATTCCCTGCACGAGTATCTTGCCCTGTCGCTCTTGAGGAGGATCGCGGCGGTCTTCGTGGCGGGCGATCCGCCCCCGAACGAGGAGGAGCTGGCAGAAGAGCTGGACGTACCGGCCCGGACCGTGCGCGGGCTGCTCTCGTTCTATGCTTCACGGGGTATGCTGGCCGAAGGTGCCGGTGAGCCGAAGACCTATCTGCCCGGCCGAGATATCGACCGGGTCCTGGTTAGTGACGTCCTGGCGGCCCTGCGCGAGTATGGGGGGGAGGGGTGCTCCGGGGAGTTCGGCGCCCAGGGGGAGGATGCGGTTTCGCGGCTCATGGAGCGGCTGCAGCAGGGGACCGGGCAGCTGCTTGCCGGCATGACCCTGCGCGACCTTGCCCGGCTTTCCGCTGACGGCAGCGCAGGAGAGCTGGAGAGCCGACAGCATTGACAACCCTGCGTCAAATGACATATAGTGCCTCAACTTCCGCTCAGCCTGAAGCTCGTTATTCCTGCCCATGTCGATACCGGCTGGCAACACATCACCTAGGCCCATGCAGGACATAAAACATATTACAACCAAACATACCGGACGGTTCAGGCGGATCATCCCCCTGGGGCGCAAGCAGCATGCCCCGCGGAACGCCTTCAGGCGACCCGCCCCTGAAACACCGGAGCGCCGTCGCCGGCTCAAGGTGCTTTTGCCGCTGCTGGCATGCCTGATTGCCGCCTATCCCCTGTTTCATCTGCTGGTGTCGGCCAAAAACGCCATCTCCAGTGTAAGTGCCCGCTCTGTCCGTCCGACGGCTCTCCGGGGGGAGCTGGATTTCGCACAGTCGTTCCGACTTGCCAATGAATCGCTCCCGTCGGCTAAGCTTGACGGGGAACGGCTGCTGGCGCCGCTGCAGGACGGCACGACCGTGGTCTATGCCATCAACCCCGAGCTGCAGGCGCGTGTCAAGGCGGTCATGGCTGAATATCGGGTCCCATACGGGGTCTTTGTGGCTGTCGAGCCCAAGAGCGGCCGTATCCTTGCGCTGGCCGCCCACTCGGAGAAAGACTCGGCCTGGCAGGCCCAGGCTCCCTACAACCTCTATCCCATGGCCTCGCTCTTCAAGATCATCACGGCTTCGGCTGCCCTGGAGCAGCGGAAGGTGACCCCGCAGACCGTTCTTCCATTCCGAGGCGGGCTGACGTCCGAAAACCCCCGTTACTGGTCGGTGGGGAACCGGCGCGGCAATCAGGAGATGAGCCTGACCATGGCCATGGGGAAGTCGGTGAATCCGTTGTTCGGCCGTCTGGCCGGCGATGTGGTGGGGAAGGAAGGGATCATGCAGGGGATGGAGCGGTTCGGCTTCAATCAGCTCCTTTTTCCCGGAACCCCCATCACTCCCTGCAGCAGTGTGACGCCCCAGGACGATGGCGAGCTGAAACGGATGGGGGCCGGCCTCTGTCGCGACGTGAAGATCTCACCGTTCTATGCCGCCCTGATGATGGCGGCTATCGCCAACAAGGGTATGATGCTGCAGCCGATGCTGGCAGACGAGATCCGCGGCAGCAAGGGGAAGATCCTCTTCAGCGACCAGGCGAAACCGGTGCGGCGCGTGGTTTCGCCTGAAACCGCCGACCAGCTGGCAACGATGATGTCCACCACCGTGAGCCAGGGGACGTCGCGCAAGGTGTTCCGCGACCGTCGGGGCCGGCCGAAGCTCGCCGCCGTGGATATTGCCGCCAAGACCGGCTCCATCAACGGGACCGATCCGCCCGGCCATTACAGCTGGTTTGCCGCCTATGCGCCCATCGATGACCCGCAGATAGCTCTGGCTGCCCTCATCGTCAATGGCGAGAAGTGGCGGATAAAGGCTTCGCTTTTGGGCGAGCAGGCGCTAGAGGCGTTTTTCAAGTAACCCGGTTCCACGGGAGGGCACGATGGCATGCCGGCAATGCGGGACCTGTTGCGTGGCACCGGATATCTCGGCTCTGGACAAACCACTGGGTGAGCGATGTCGGCACCTGCTCCCCACCGGGCTCTGCGACATCTATGCAACGAGGCCTGCTGTCTGCGCCAGCTACCGTCCCGACGACCTGTGCGGTCTGATAACGGCACCGACGCTGGATGAGCGGGTAGCGAACTACCTGCGGCTGTTCGGGCTGGCTGCCGCCCCTGTCGAGGTCAGCGGAAGGTCTGAAGCGTGATCTCCCCATCCACCATCTCCGCGTAAGACAAGCGGGTGGCCCAATCACCGAGCGAGACCAGCAGTTTTCCCGACCCGTCCGGCGCAGGTTCCGTGAACGGCAGGTGGAAATGGCCGGTGATGACCAGCTCGTACCCGTCGGCAAAGCGTTGTGCGGCAAAATCCCGGAGAATCGTCCGACAGGCAGGGTTTTCTCCCTTGTAGTGCAGATTCTGTCTCCCCGACCGTCCCATCCGTTCGGCAATGGTTCCCGCCACTCCCGGCGGCACCACGTGGGTGAGCCAGCGGGTCAGGGGTGAGTGGAGGATGCCGCGCAAAAGGCGGGAGGGGATGTCTTTGGCATTGACCTGGTCGCCATGGCAGAGATAGGCCCGGCGCCCGTCCAGGGTCATGGCGGCCGGTCCCGGAAAGACCCGTGCCCGCAGGGTATCGGTGAAGAAGGGACCCATGTGGAAGTCGTGGTTGCCTTCGAAGAAGACGATTGCGGTGCCGCTGTCGGCAAGCTGCCGTAGCGCCTCCAGCACTGGCAGGTAGTGGGTGAAGGGGACGGTCGGATAGCCGATCCAGAACTCGAAGAAATCTCCCAGGATATACAGGGTCCCGGTGGTGCCGCGCGATTCGGCGAGGAAGCGGAGCATGGCCCGGTAGGCGGGATCTGACTCCCGCTCCAGGTGGGCATCGGCGATGAAGAGTGAACGCATTGCCACACTATAACGAAAAAGCCCTCGCAGGTAAAGGCCGGGGAGAAAAGAGTGCCCATCCGGAAACACCGGATGAGACATTGCGGGAGAGAGTGCCGTTGGGCGTGATGCGTGATGTGGACATTATCTGGGAAGAGCTCCTGGATGCCTTCGAGAACCGGGACCCGGAACTGGTCTACCTTCTGGACCGGCTTTCCGGCGAGATATATCTCGTGCCGGCGGATTATGACGACGAGGGTTTCTGGCAGGAGGTTGCGGAGAACAGCGACCAGTACCTGTCGATACCGGGTTTCGATTACGAGCAGGAGAGGCTGCTGCTCTACCAGTTCATCCAGGAGATCGACAACCCCCACCTGCGCGACATGCTCACCCGTGCCTATGCCGGCAAGCTCCCCTATGGCAAGGTGGAGGAGATCCTCTCCTTCTACCCCGACGAGATGGATCACCTGGAGGCCCTGCGGGAGTCGCATCTCTCCGAGCGGATCAAACGCTGGCTGGAAGAGCACGACATCTTCGAAAGTGATATACTGTGATGCTGCGGCGCATGGCCGTTGCTGATGATGCATCAGGGAGCAGATGATGGGGATCAACGCAGTAACCAGGTGGACCGCCGTACTGCTGGGGATCGCCTTTGCGGTGATCGCCGGCTATTCCATGAAGCACACGCTCTCGTGCTTCCTCCTCTCCTTTGTGTTCGCCTACCTGCTCGACCCGATCGTGGTGGGGATCGAGCGGCGCGGCCAGCGGCGCATCGTGGGGATCATCATCCTCTATGCCATTCTGGCGATCTTTTCGGTCTTCTTTTTCGCCTTCCTGGTTCCGTTCCTCACCGGTCGCTGGCAGGACCTGCTGCACAATCTCCCCCTCTACCTGCAGAAGCTGAAATCCATGTCCCTGGAGCTCAAACACCGCTACACGCCGGTCTACGGCGCGGCAGAGTGGCAGTGGCTCATCGATTCCTTCTCCGGGAACCTGGACAAGGTAACCGGGAAATTCGGTGCCGGGGTCTATGTCGCGGCTTCGCGGGTCGCCTTCAACCTGTTCAACCTCATGCTCGCGCCGATCCTGGTCTTCTTCATGCTCTATTACAAGGAGGCGATCAAACGCGAGCTGCTCAGGTGGTTCCCCCCCTTGCGGCGGGATCTGATCCTCCAGATCGGCAACGAGATCAACCGGAGCGTGGGGGGGTACATCCGCGGCCAGCTGATCGTGTCACTCATCGTTGCCGTGTTGTCGGCGATTGCCCTCTACATCCTGGACGTTGACTACGCTATTCTCAACGGCCTCTTTGCAGGAGCTGCCTCTATCCTCCCCTTCATCGGCGTGATCATTGCCACCATACCGCCGCTCTTCTTCGCCTATGTCAAGTTCCAGAGCGGCGTGGCCCTGTTGAAGGTCATTGCCGCCTTTTCCATCATCTATTTCATCGAGGGCTACCTGATCAAGCCGCTGGTCTTCAAGGAGGCGATGAACCTCAACCCCCTGGTCACCATTATCTTCGTCATGGCGCTGGGCGAACTGATGGGGTTCTGGGGGATACTCCTGGCCATTCCCATTGCCGCTGCTCTGAAGATAACCATCGAGCACGTTCGCAGCGGCGACTTCCGGGAACCCTGAGGGGTCACCATGGGCTCCCACGGCAGGATATACGCTTTCTGGGCATTCGCATTTCTGCTGTTGCTCCTGGCGAGCCTGTTCCTGCGCCATACCGTCTCCGCAGTCCTCACTTCTCTGGCCATCGCCTACCTCGTCAATCCGCTCCTCAAATATCTCGAAGCACGCGGCTTTCCCCGTGGCCTCTCCCTGGTGCTGCTCTATGGCATTCTGGTTGTCGGTTGCTTTTATTCGACGTTCTTCCTGATCCCCTATGTGGGCCAGCAGCTACAGCTCTTGACCCTGTCGCTGCCGGGCTATGTGAAGAACCTGCAGGAGGCCGCGGTTTCCTGGCAGAGGGAGCTTTCCCGGTATTACAGCGCCGAGGATGTCTCCTGGCTGGTCGATCGCTCCGTCGAGGTTCTCAACCAGGCTGCCACCGATGTCTCGGGCAAGGGGTACGAGCGGTTGAAGGGATTGGGCTTTGCCCTGTTCGACCTGCTCCTGGCGCCGATCCTGGTCTTCTTCCTGCTCTACTACAAGGAGGTCGCCAAAAAGGGGTTGATGCGGCTGGTGCCGGAGGGGTACCGCGACGAGATCACCACGCTTGGGAACCGGATCAACCGCACTCTGGAGCGCTTTCTCTACGCCATGTTCATCGACTGCTTCCTGGTCGGCATCCTCTGCTCCCTGTCGCTCTACCTCATGGGAATCGAATTCCCGATCCTGAACGGCATGATCGCTGGGTTTGCCACCATCATCCCGTTTTTCGGGGCGATGCTGGCGGTCATCCCGCCGGCGCTCATCGGATACCTGAAGGGGGGCGACCTGATGATCATTCCCAAGGTCTGCGCGGTCTATTTCATCATCAATACGGTGGTCGAGGGGACCCTGATCAAACCGCTGCTCATGCGCAGCGCCCTGCAGCTCAACCCGCTGGCGGTGATCTTCGCCCTGATGGCACTGGGGGAGATCATGGGCTTCTGGGGGGTGGTGCTGGCAGTGCCGCTCACCGCAGTGGTGCAGATCTGCAGCGAAGATATCCATGGACTCATGCTGGGAGGGGACGATGGCGGGACAGGCCAGATTTAGGGTCAGCGGCATGTCGTGCGTCAATTGTGCGGCGCGGATCGAGAAGTCGCTGGCGGAGCTTCCCGGCGTCGAGCGGGCCACGGTGAATTTCCCGCTGGAAGAGCTGAGCGTCGAATTCGACGATCAGCGCGTCACGGCTCAGGCAATCGCCGAACTGGTCCGACAGCTCGGTTACGGGTGCAAGGAGCTGGCCGGCGACGGCGAGCTCCGTTTCGGCGTCAGGGGGCTTCATTGCGCCTCCTGCGTGGCCACCCTGGAGAAAAAGCTCTCGGAGCACCCGGCAGTGAGCGCTGCCGTGGTCAATCTCTCCCAGGAAGAGGCCTTTGTCCGCTACGACCCGGCGCAACTGGGCCAAGCCGGCATCTTTGCCCTGGTGACGGCCGCAGGGTACCAGCCGGTGGCGGAGGATGCCGCTGCCGACGAGGCGAAGCGGTTTGCGCGGGAGAGGGCCTGGTTCGTCTTCAGCCTCTGCGCCGCACTCCCCATCATGGCCACCATGCTGCTCCACGGCAACCGCGCGGTGGGGTGGATGAACCTCTGCCTGGCCACTGCGGTGCAGTTCAGTGCCGGGCTCACCTTCTACCGCGGCTCCTGGTACGCCCTGAAAAACCGGAGCGCCAACATGGATGTGCTGGTGGCCCTGGGAACCTCGGCGGCCTACGGCTATTCCCTCTGGGCCTTTCTCGGAGAGGCTGGCGGTCATGGCGAGGTCTTCTTCGAGACCTCGGCCATGCTGATCGCCTTTATCCGGCTCGGCAAGTACCTGGAGGCGCGCGCACGGGGCAAGGCCGGGGAGGCGCTCAGGAAGCTCCTCCGCTTGCAGGCGGACCGGGCACGGCTGGTGGTCGACGGCGAAGAGCGCGACATCGCCGCCTCCCTGGTCCGGGTCGGCGACCTGGTGCTGGTACGCCCCGGTGAGACGATCCCGGTGGACGGTGAGGTGCTGGAGGGCTCCTCCACCGTGGACGAGGCGATGGTGACCGGGGAATCGCTCCCGATCCTGAAGGAGCCGGGGGGGATGGTCACCGGTGCCACCATCAACCGGACCGGCGTGCTGACGGTCCGGGCGACCAGGGTAGGGGAGGCGACGCTCCTCTCCCAGATCGTCCGGATGGTGCGGGAGGCCCAGAGCGACAAGGCGCCGATCCAGCGCTTTGCCGACCGGGTCTCGGGCATTTTCGTGCCGGTGGTCCTCCTGTTGGCGCTCGTCACCTTCATGGTCTGGTACGGCGCACTGCACCAGGAATTCCTCTTCGCCTTCAAGCTGGCCATCGCCGTGGTGGTCATTGCCTGCCCGTGCGCCATGGGGCTTGCCACGCCCACGGCAATCATGGTCGGCAGCGGGGTGGGGCTCGCCCGCGGCATCCTGATCAAGCGGGGCTCTGCCCTGGAGCGGATCGCCGGGTTGCAGGTGGCGCTCCTGGACAAGACCGGCACCCTGACCAGGGGAGAGCCGACGCTTGCCGCGCTCGTGCCGCTGGCGCCGGCCGACGAATATCAACTGCTCATGGCGCTTGCCGCAGCGGAAGGCTCTTCTAATCATCCCCTTGCCCGTGCCGCTGTGGCCGGGGCCGCGCAGCGGGGTATCTCTGCCGGTCCGGTATCGGACTACCGGGAGAGAAGCGGTTACGGGGTTTCCTGCAACCTCCAGGGCGAACAGCTCCTGGCCGGGAGCGAGCGCTTCATCAGGGATGCCGGGATGGACCTGTCTCCGCTGGCCGCAGATGCCGAGCGTCTTGCGGGCCAAGGCCAGTCGCTGATTTATGTTGCCGCCAATGACAGGGTTCTGGGGCTGGCATCCTTCAGCGACCCGCTCAAGGAGAATGCCCGGCAGACCATTGCCGCCCTCAAGGCCCTGGGGATCGAGACCTGCATGATTACCGGCGACAACCCGCTGGTGGCGGCGGCCATTGCCCGCGAAGCCGGGGTCGACCGCTTCGAGGCAGGCGTGCTTCCCGAACGGAAGCAGCAGGTGGTGAAGGAATACCAGCAGCAGGGGCGGGTCGTCGGAATGGTGGGGGACGGGATCAACGATGCGCCGGCCCTTGCCCAGGCCGACGTCGGCATCGCCATCGGCGGCGGGGCGGACGTGGCAAAGGAGACCGGGGATGTGATCCTGGTGAAGAGCGATCCCTACGACGTGGTGCGGGCGGTCCGCCTGGGTCGGGCGACCCTGGCCAAGATCAAGCAGAACCTCTTCTGGGCGCTCTTTTACAACATCATGGGGATTCCGGTTGCAGCCGGCGTTCTCTATTATCCGCTGGGGATCACCCTGAAACCGGAATTCGCCGGCCTGGCCATGGCCTTTTCGTCGGTATCGGTGGTTACCAATTCGCTGCTGTTGAAACGTCTGGCGCGAAACCTCTAGCCGGTTGTTGAAAACGAAGTTTCAGCGTAGCAAAAAACTCAGGCTGTTCAAAAGCAGTCAGATCGTCGCACCCGCAGGAGCGACCGAGGAGGCGTAGCAGCGCTACGCCGCACGAAGGGAGTGACGAGGACGGCGGCGAGATGGCTGTTTTTCAACAGCCTGCCAGGAGAAGAAGATGTTAACGAAACAGGAGATGATGCGGCTTGCCATCGAGATGGCAATCATGGTGGCGCTGGCAGCGGTGATCGGCGTGTCCTGGAATTACCGGCTGCTGGTGAATGCCTGGACGGGAAAGAGTTCCGAGGCGCCGAAGGCCGCCGCAGGGATATCGGCGCCAATCCCCTTGCCGCTGGGGCTCATGCAGGTCAAGGAGCTCTATGACCGCAAGGAGGCGACCTTCATCGATTCCCGCGACCGTGTCGCCTACGGCAGCGGCCATATCAAGGGGGCCATCTCCCTGCCGCTCATGGATACGGCAACGGCGATTCCCGAATTCGGCAATCGTGTGCCCAAGAACGCCACCCTGGTCGTCTACTGCAGCGGCTATGCCTGCGAGGACAGCATCGAGGTGGGGAGGCAGTTGCTCGCCATCGGCTACACCACGGTCTATTACTTCGACGGCGGTTTTCCTGCCTGGCGCGATGCCGGGTACCCGATTGCACGGAGGCCATAAGCAATGTCACGCGACGCGTCACGAGCCAAAAGTGGAGATCAGATGCAGAATCCCCTCATCAAGCACAGCATAGCCATTGTCCGGATCTGTCTCGGGGCTGTGTTCCTCTATGCCGGCATGCTCAAGATTGTCGACACCACGGCCTTTGCCGGCAGCATCGCGGCCTACCGGCTCTTTCCCTATTTCTTCAACTACCTGGTGGCTGCCGTTCTCCCCTGGCTGGAGGTCATCTGCGGCGTCGTGCTGGTGACCGGCTGGCGGGCGCGTCCCGCGGCTTTCATGATCTTGCTCCTGAACCTGTTCTTTACGGCAGCGCTCCTGTCCGCCCTCATCCGGGGGCTGGAGATCAACTGCGGCTGCTTCAAGCCGGGAGCCGCGGACCCGCCGCTCATGGCCATCGGCCGCGACCTGGTCTTCATGGCAATGGCTGGCCTGGTCATCTGGCAGGACTGGCGGCGTTCCGCGGCGTGACCCTGCTTGCAGTTTGCGCCGAAATGCTCTAGAATGCGCCCCGTTTTGCATCGTTTTTTCCGGAGTTGCCCGTGTCCAACGAGTTGATACTGATCATTGCCGCCTACCTGCTCGGCTCCATCCCCACCGGTCTGGTCCTGGCCCGGCTCGTGGGGGGGGTTGACATTCGCACCACCGGCAGCGGCAACATCGGTGCCACCAACGTCAGCCGCACCCTGGGCTGGAAGGTGGGGGTGCTGACCCTGGTCGGCGATTGCCTGAAGGGGGTTCTGCCGGTGCTATTGGCGTACCGCCTCGGCTTCACCGAGGGGTGGCTGGCCCTGACCGGGCTTGCCGCGTTTACCGGGCATATCTATACCGTCTTTCTCCGCTTCAAGGGGGGGAAGGGGGTTGCCACGGCCCTGGGGGTCTTTCTGGCGATGACGCCGCTTTCGGTGCTGGCGGCCCTGGCGGTCTTCGGGCTGGTCTTCTGGAAATGGCGCTATGTGTCGCTGGCCTCCATCTCCGCTGCCGCTGCCATGCCGCTCCTGGTGGCCCTGATCGACCGGCGCGGGCTGATCTTCCTCATGTCCGGCCTCATCGCCCTGCTGGTGATCTGGCGGCACCGGGAAAACATCCAGCGCCTGCGGCTCGGCACGGAGAGTAAGTTCAAAAAATCATGAATATGCCGGGATCGCTGCTGTGCAGAAAATACCGGCTGGTGTTCGCACTGGTCGCGGTCGTCCTGATCCTTGCCCTGGGAGGCTTTGCGCTCCTCATGCGTCCAGTTGGCGGCGATACCGCGCAACTGGTCGACTGCGTGAAAGGGGCGCCCCTGCAGCGGGTGGCAGCCGACCTGGAAAGGCGCGGGGTGATCCGGAGCGCCCGGGTCTTTGTCCTTCTGGCCCGGCTGCGGGGCGTCGACGACAAGATCAAGGTCGGCACCTACCAGGTGCGCGGCGACATGACGCCGCTTCAGATCCTGCGGAAGATGGTGGCGGGCGAGGTCTATGCCCACCGCTTTGCCGTGCCCGAAGGGTATTCCATCTACCAGCTGGCCGAACTGCTGGAGGCGCGCGAGATCTTCAGCCGCCAGGAGTTCCTGGCAGCCTGCTCAGACCGGCAGCTTCTCCGGGAGATGGGTCTGCCCGGCCCGAGCGCGGAGGGGTATCTCTTCCCCGCGACGTACATGATCACACCCGCCATGAAGCCCGCCGAGGTGATCCGGATGATGGTGGCCCAGTTCGACCGGGCCTATGCCGGGCGCTTCGGCGCTGCCGGCCGCGGCCAGGCTGCTGCACGGCACCGGCTGGTCACCCTGGCCTCGCTGGTGGAGAAGGAGGCGGTGGAGGCCAGCGAACGGCCGATCATCGCCTCGGTCTTTTACAACCGCCTCAAGCGGGGGATGCGGCTGCAGAGCGACCCGACCTCGGTCTACGGGGTGCGGGCCTTTGCCGGCAACGTCTCTTCCAGTGACGTGCGCCGCAAAAACCCGTACAATACCTACCAGATCGATGGCCTCCCTCCCGGCCCCATCGGCAACCCCGGCATCGAGGCGCTCCAGGCGGTCATTGCGCCTGCCCGGACCCCTTATCTCTATTTCGTTGCCAAGAAGGACGGCACCCACTTTTTTTCCACCACGCTTGACCAGCACAACAGTGCTGTTACAACGTATCTGAAGTGAGCTGCCGGAGGACCGGCAGCCGGGAAGCGCGCAACGGGGTACCGCAATGACGACCCGAGTCTTACTGGCCGAAGATAACGAAGCCCTTTCCCACATGCTGGTGCGGTTTCTCGCCGCCCAAGGGTACGAAGTCCTGGCTGCGAAAAGCGGCACCGATGCGTTGCGGGTGCTGGCGGCCCACGAGATCGGCCTGCTGGTGCTCGACCTGCGGCTGCCCGAGATAAACGGTATCGAGGTTTTGCAGCGGCTCCGCAAGACCCAGCGCGGGCACAACTTGCCGGTGATCATCATGACCGGGTACTACCGGGGGGGGAAGTACGCCGAGGCGGCCCGCGCCCTGGGGGTCGAACACTACCTGGAAAAACCGTTCAGCCAGCAGGCCTTTCTCCGCGCCGTCGAGTCGGCCACTGCTGCCACGCCGGAGAAGCGGTCAGCGCCGAACACCCTGCTGCCCCTCCTGGTGGAACTCCACTACGGCAGGCAGAGCGGCCTGCTCAAGCTCCGCCAGGGGCCGTCCGTGGCGATCTCCCAGGGGGTCCCCTATTCCTTCGTTTCCCGGGGGAGCCGGGATTTCACCGCCTTCCTCGCTGCGCGGGGGAGGCTGACCCCGGAAGAGCAGCAGCTCTTTGTCAACAGCGGTGAGGAGCGGCTGTTCCTGACCCAGTCCGGCCTGCTCCCCTATGAGGATCTGCTTGCCGAATCGCGCCAGTTCCTGGCGAAAACCCTCCTGGACAGCCTGCGCGTCAATGCCGCAGCCGAGTTCGTGCCGGGCGGCGTGGAGCCGGAGTTGCCGCTGGTCCCCCTGCTCCTTCCCGAGTTCATCTACGAGGCGGTTACCAGCCATTCCCTCTCGTTCAATGCCGATGCCTTTCTGTCGCGGTACGGGCACCTCTATCCCGGCCGTACGGCGCGCTTCTTCCGGCAGAGCAACTTCGTGGCCATGCGGCAGGAGGACATCGCCACCCTCGGTCTGATCAACGGCCGCCGCACCCTGCACGAGATCGTGGAGCAGGGGGCGGTCCGCAACGACGCCACCGGATTCTGCCACTTCCTCCGGCTGTTCCGTCTCATCGAGCTGCACCCCGCGCCGGCAGAGGAGGAGCGGGCCGATTTCCCGCTCAAGACCCTCTACAACCGCCCCCTGGAGGAAGAACAGGCAGCGGAGGAGAAATCCGAAGGGTTCGAGGACCTGGTGCAGGAGGTCTCCGGCTCGGTCGAGCTTGCGGTCGGCTCCCACGGCATGGCAGCGCCGCTCTCGTCGGCGGAGATCAGCTTCGAGCAGCAGGTACAGCGTGATGCCGCCTATATCAAGGACAAGAACTACTACGAGCTGTTCGGGCTCACCCCCGGCTCCTTCTCCTTCAATGCCCTCAAGGAGTCGTACTTCACCCGGACCAGGCCCTACGCCCCGGAACGTCTGATGGAGCTCTCCTCAGCCACCCTGGAGAGCGCCCAGGAGGTCCTCTCCTCCTTCTCCACCGCCTACAACACCCTTTCCAGCGTCGTCTCCAAGGAGCGCTACGACGAGCTGCTCAATGCCGAAAAGGTCGGGATCGACGGCAAGCAGGACGACAAGCTGCAGGCCCAGGTCCAGTTCCAGTCGGGCAAGGTCTTCCTGGAGATGGGGGAGTTCGCCAATGCCGAGAAGGCGCTGGCCGACGCCTACCGCCTGGAGCAGGAGAACCCGCTGCACTCCGCCTACCTCGCCTGGGCGATCTACCGTAACCCCGCCAACCAGGGGGCGCGGTCTGCCCAGGAAAAGGCGCGAACCCTCCTCTCCCGCTCGCTGCAGAGCGGCAAGCATGCCGAGGCCTACTCCTTCCGGGGCTGGATGCTCCTCGACGAGGGGCGCGACGGTCTGGCCGAGGGTGAGCTGCAGAAGGCCCTCAGGCTCAACCCCCGCGACAGCCTGGCCCAGAAGGGGATGCAGCTGATCGCCGAGCGCCGTCAGGCGGAGAAGAAGGGGCTGTTCAGAAAGATCTTCGGGTGAGCGGAGCGGCGCGACAGGTCATCGTCGACGTGGAAACCACCGGCATGTCGACGAACAACGGCGGCCGGGTCATCGAGATCGGCGCCGTTGCCGTCGAAAATGGGGCGATCGTCGCCGAACTCGGCACCCTCATCGACACCGGCTCCCCGATCCATTACGGCGCCTTCCGGGTACACGGCATCTCCCGCGAGATGCTCCGCGGCAAGCCGTCGCCGTCCGACGTCTGGCCCCAGTTCCTGGATTTCTTCGCCGAATCCCCGCTCGTTGCCCACAACTCGCCGTTCGACAGCGGCTTCGTCCGTCACGAGCTCGCCCTCCTCGGCCTGCAGCTCCCCAATCCCTGGCACTGCACCGTCCGTCTCTCCCGCAAGCGCCTCCCGCATCTCCCCAACCACAAGCTCGAAACCGTTGCCCGCCACCTCCTGGGCGACATCCCCGCAGACTGCCACCTCCACCGCGCCCTGGACGACGCCCGCCTCACGGCGCGGGTCTGGCTGGCGCTGCAGGGGTGCTGAGCTCTCCTGGCGTATCACTACTCCTCAATAAAAATTTTTCATCTCCCCGCCCAATTGTGACATTTTCTGTCGTAATCCTCTGTACACTATCCATTGCGTGACAAATCCTGGTCGAAGTCTCCCTACGAAAAGATTAAAGTCCTTGCATGTGCCGGGGTTGTATGGGATTAATGCTGTAACTGGCTGATTTGCCGTGTAAAAATACTTTACACTGTAAAATTTTTTTACACGCGGGGTGGTCAATTATTACGAGCGGATCGTCCGCGATGAGGCGGAATTGGCTGCAATCCGGGAATACATCGCCGCCAACCCGGCGAATTGGGCAGATGACGAGGAATATGCACCGTAGGGGCGAACCTCGTGTCCGCCCGGTTGATGATGTCCGTAGGGGCGCTGCTTGCCGCGCCCGGTTTTAGGAGGGATTTGATGGAGGGGTGTTTTCGGTATTGGGGGAAGGCAGAACGGGAAGGTGGCGGTTATCACCTGCTGCCCTATCACAGTCTGGATGTGGCGGCGGTGGCAGCGGTATGGTGGGATAGCTCGCCCGCGATTCGTCGTGGTTTGCAGTTGAATACCGATGTGCCGGAAGCTCAACTTCGAGCCTGGGTACTTTTCTTCGTCGCCATGCATGACTGCGGCAAATTCGATGTCCGTTTTCAGCAGCGGATGATGCCGCTTTGGCGGTTGCTCTACCCCGATGCCAATATTTATGCTCCTCTCCCCAGTTTCCAGCAATGCAAGGACTACAAACATGGCGACGGTGGTCTTTACTGGTTTCAACAGGATCGTCTTGCCTGTCTGAATGACACTGAGCCCAACAAAGGTTTCAACTGGGACTCCATTGACTGTGTGTCCTCGTCAGATGGCTCACTGGAATCATGGTTGCCGTGGATTCAGGCGGTAGCGGGGCATCACGGACACATCAGGACCACGTTCGTCCCGGATGCGTCTTTGCCCATCGGCTGCGACCGGCGTTTTGCGCAGATCGACCGTTCGGCGCGCGACGCATGGCGGTCCTGTCTTGAATCACTTTTCCTTCAGCCGGTAGGGCTCTCCCTTTCCGATTCCCCGCCACCATGTTCACAGATTTTCCTGGCCGGATTCTGCTCGGTTGCCGACTGGCTCGGTTCCCGGTGTGACGATGAGCATTTTCGCTTCTGCCGGGAGCCGATGGATTTGCGCACCTACTTCAAGGAGCGTTTCTCCCATGATGCGCCAAGCATACTCAAACTTGCCGGGGTGATCGGACATCCCCATGCATATTCCGGAGTCGTTACCCTTCTGGGGAAAGGCGATACTCCTCGTTCGCTACAGACATTGGTGGACGCGCTCCCCCTACAAGCCGGGCTCACCCTTGTGGAAGCGCCCACCGGCAGCGGCAAGACCGAAGCGGCGATGGCCTATGCCTGGCGTCTTGTCGCTGCTGGATTGGCCGACTCCATCGTCTTTGCCTTGCCGACCCAGGCTACTGCCAACGCCATGCTCGGGCGACTGCAGCGGATCGCTCCGCTGCTGTTCGCCGACAATCCGAATCTTTTACTGGCCCATGGTATGGCCCGCTTCAACGACACCTTTACCGCAATCAAGCATGTCGCTATTGATGGGTACGACCCTGAGGAAGACGGCTGGGTCCAGTGCAGCCAATGGCTGGCCGAGAGTCGCAAGCGGGTATTCCTCGGACAGATGGGTGTCTGTACCGTGGATCAGGTGCTCATCTCGGCGCTGCCGGTGAAGCACCGTTTCGTTCGCGGCTTCGGTGTTGGCCGGAGTGTTTTGATCGTTGACGAGGTGCATGCCTACGATGCCTACATGTACGGGCTTCTGGAAGCGGTGCTACGACAGCAGAAAGAGGCGGGCGGAGCGGCTATCCTCTTGTCAGCCACTCTGCCAGAGCAGCAGCGGCAGCAGCTCTGCGATGCCTGGGGAGTTGCACTGGAAAAACAGGGGGAAGCCACCCCCTATCCTTTGATCACCAAGGCTGGCGACAGTGGCATAGTACCCTACGAACTCGATCCTTCGGAGAGACCGGTAACGAGAAGAGTCAAGGTCGAGGCGGTACGCGTTGATGCGATGGTGCCCGACGACGCTTTGCTCGGTCGGATTGTCGCGGCAGCCGAGGCCGGGGCGCAGGTAGCGGTTGTCTGTAACCTGGTTGACATTGCCCAGGGTCTGGCCCGCACATTGCGTACCATGACGGCACTGCCGGTGGACCTGTTTCATGCCCGCTATTGCTTTGCCCACCGGCAACGGAAAGAAAAGCGCGTCATCATGAGGTTCGGCCTGAAAGGAAAGCGCAGAAGGGGACGAATTCTGGTGGCAACGCAGGTTGCGGAGCAATCGCTGGATGTGGATTTCGACTGGCTCATCACCCAGCTCTGCCCAGTTGATCTGCTGTTCCAGAGGATGGGACGGTTGCACCGGCATGAGCGGAATGACCGCCCGTCGGGATTCGAGCTGCCCGTTTGCACGGTGCTACTGCCGACTGATGACGATTTCGGCTTGCACGGTCACATCTATGCCAATACCCGCGCCCTCTGGCGGACGCAGGAGTTGCTGGTGTCTACGCCGAATTGCGAAGTAGTATTTCCTGCCGCGTATCGCGACTGGATCGAGTCGGTTTATCAGGATGATGCATGGGTAAACGAACCAACAGAGATTCGGCGACAATTCGACGAATACGAAATAAAACATTCGGTCAGTCGTTACAAGGCCTTACAGATGATCTCCATGGCTATAACTCCTTTGCCGGATTCGGACGAAAACGTTACTGCCGTTACGCGGGACGGGGAAATGAACCTTACTGTCGTGCCCTTCTGCACAACGCCGCAGGGGCGGATGCTGATGGATGGGACGTTGTTCGAGACGCTGGACGAATATCGGAGGCCTGAGTGCCTGTCGCTGAACAGCGTCGGCGTGCCGCAATCTTGGCGACGCGCTTTGGGCAATTCTGACGAAGGGAGGTTCTGGCTGGAGATGGGGCGGGAAGGGGAAGGCTATGGGGGTATTTCAAATGGAACGACCTTTCGCTATCACAAAGACTTGGGATTGGAGAAAGAGAAATGAATCTGCTGACCGATCAATGGATACCGGTGCGCCTGCTTAAAGGGAGCGGTACGGTGCAAAAAATTGCCTTGAGTGAACTCTTGTGCGGCGGTGAGGAATGGGAACTCTGCTTACCGCGCGACGACATGGAACTTGCGGCAATGCAGTTGCTGATCTGCATGGTGCAGGCGCTGCTGACGCCAAAGGATGGCAAGGGGCTGTTAAGTCGCATTGCCCGGCCGATTGCAGCGGAGGAATACGACGCAGCAACTCGTGATGTCGCCGACTGGTTTGTGGTAGATCATCCGCAGCAGCCGTTCATGCAGGTACGCGGGGTGGCGGCCAAAGACCCAACACCGATGGATAAGCTATTGGCAGGGGTAACCGGTGCCACTAACAGTTGCTTTGTCAATCAGGCTGGTCTTGCCGACGGCTTGTGTGGCGGCTGCGTGGCAATTGCGCTCTTCAATCAGGCATCGTGCGCCCCGAGCTTCGGCGGCGGCTTCAAGGCCGGATTGCGCGGCAGCTCGCCGATTACCACGCTAGGGCAGGGGGATCACCTGCGGCGGACCGTCTGGCTCAATGTGTTGAGTGATGAGGAGTTGATGCTTGATCAAAATTTTCCATGGCACCGGGAGACCGCTTCCCAAAAGCCCACCTGGATTGAGCCGATCAAGGTGGGCGAGACGATACCGGCCCAGTGGATCGGCGTCATTCGCGGCCTTTTATGGCAGCCGGCGCACATCGAGTTGTTGCCGCCGGTGCCCGCCGAAGCCTGTTCCTGCTGCGGCTGCAAGACGGATATAGCCTACACCGGTTTCAATAAAGCAAAGTTCAACTACACCGTTTCCGGAACCTGGCCCCATCCCCATTCTCCCCGGATCATGACCAGCAAAAAGGGGGAGATTGAACAGAAGTTTGCCGCATTCACCACAACGGCACCGGCCTGGACGCAATTAAGCCGGTTTGTGTTGCAACAGCAGATCGACAAGGACACAGAAGGTCAGCAACCCGCCGCCGTCATCCTTCAGTCACGTAAGATCCTGCCGCCACCAATGCAAACGTTGCATCTTTTGGTCGGCGGTTATCGCAACAATCAGGCGTCGGTCCTGGAGCGGCGTCACGAGGTGTTTACCCTTAATCACGGCTGGGACAAACATACAAAAGTCATTAACGATCTGGTCACATTGGGGCAGGGATATCGAGATGCCTTGGTGAAAAAAGCCCTTTATGTCTTCATAAATGGCGTGACCGATGTTAAAGGCGCCAGGCTAAAACTTGCCATCGCTGTAGATGCTCAATTCTACCGCCGTTCCGAACCGACCATCGAGGATACTTTGGCGCGGATCGATTTTGCTGACCCGGCACCGGAACTGACCCGGATGCGTGCAGCCTTTAAAGCAATCGCAACGGAACTTTTCGAGGAAACGACGCGGCCATATCTGAACGATCCCCAGTTGATACACACGTTAGCCGTTGCCAAGCGGACTCTTTACAAACATCTCAATAATCTTGAGCCACAACAGAATAAAGGAGGGGACGATGGAACCGCAGAAACACCCTGAATTCATGATGCTTTACCACGCCTGGGAGCAGTTGTCCAATGGGGCAAAGGCTGAACTCCGGCGGGTTGCCAAGCCGGAAGAGCTTTTGGATGTGCCGGCATTTTACCGGTTGTACAGCGGCAAGGCCCATGCGGAATGGGAAAAACGCGCATACCAACGTCTGATATTCTGCCTGCCCTACATCAATCACGGCACAGACGACGTGGGACTTGGCAAGGCACTTACTAAAGGCAAGGGCGTCAGTGAAAAACGACTGTTCCAAGTGGTACGCTCCGACGAACCAAACGACATGGTTCAGTTGCGTCGCATCCTGCAAATGACTGAGCCTACTGCTAACTGGTCAAAAGTTGCGAATACTCTTTGGTACTGGAATGATCGGAGCAAGCGCGACCTGCTGGAAGACTATTTCATCAATCAATCGAAATAAAAATCTTCATACAAAGAAAGGAACATTGCCATGAACAAGAATTTTGTGAACTTCCACATCCTTATTTCCCACAGCCCTTCCTGCCTCAATCGCGACGACATGAACATGCAGAAATCGGCCATCTTCGGTGGCAAGCGCCGGGTGCGCGTCTCCAGCCAGAGTCTGAAACGGACTATGCGTAAGAGCCCCTATTATGCCGAGCATTTGGGGGAGGCGACTGTCCGCACGAAGCATCTCTCCGATTTGAAAGAACTCTTCGTTAAGGCACTTTCCAGGCGCTTTGATGCCGAGCTTATCGGCAAAACCATGACGCTTCTTACCGCCAAGGACCTAAATGCGGAAGCGGTTGTGGAAGGCGACGCCGTGGCTCCCTGGGCGGTGGAAGAGTTTGCCTGGTTCTGTGAGCAGGTAAAGAAGGCGGAAGAACAGAAACTGGACGAAAAGGCGCTGACGAAGCAGTTGAAGGAACAGGCCGAAGCCATGCGTCAGGCGCTGGCAAAGGGGCTCGATATCGCCCTTTCCGGACGCATGGCTACCTCGGGACTTATGAGCGAACTCGGCAAGGTAGATGGCGCCCTTGCCGTTGCTCATGCCATTACCACACATACCGTCGATGCCGACATCGATTGGTTTACCGCCGTTGACGATTTGCAGGAACTGGGCTCCGGCCACCTGGATACCCAGGAATTCTCCAGTGGAGTCTTCTATCGCTACGCCAGCCTAAACGTTGCCCAGTTGCAGGCGAATCTCGGGAACGTTCCGCGCGAGAAGGCGCTTGAGATCGCCGCTCACGTACTGCACCTGATGGCGACGGTTGTCCCCTCTGCCAAGCAACAAAGCTTTGCCGCCCACAACCTGGCCGACTTGGCTATGGTGTCGTTTTCCGATATTCCCGTATCCCTTGCGAATGCCTTTGAAGAGCCGGTTAAGGCAACCAAGGGATTCCTTAAGCCATCCGTAGAAGCACTTCAAGACTATTGGAAGGCGATCCACACCGGTTACGGACTTGACGAGCGGTGTGCCCAGTTCGCAATTGCCGCAAGCACACTGGAAGGGGTGAAGACTGCAAAAACGCTGGACGAACTGAAGGCATGGGTACGCAACAACGGAGAGGGGTAAACCATGGGAGACTATCTCATTCTCAAACTCCACGGCCCCATGCAGGCTTGGGGTGAGCATACCTTCGAGGGGTTGCGGCCGTCGGCGAATTTCCCGACCAGAAGCGGTCTTCTGGGACTGCTCGGGGCCTGCCTCGGCATTGGACGTACCGAGCGAGGGCGCTTGCAGGCACTTGCCGACAACGTTGGCATGGCGGTGCGGGTGGATGAACGCCGTATTCCCCGTAAAGACGGTACTGACCGGCGATTGCGGATGGTCAAGATGACCGACTACCACACGGTGAAGGGTGCGCGAGAGGATTACGTCGGCCTGAAGAGCCACGAAACCATCCAGACCTGGCGCGAATACCTGTATGACGCCGAGTTTACCGTGGCACTCTGGAATCGCTCCGGAGCGGCGCCAACCCTTGATGAACTGGAACGGGCGGTGAAACAGCCGTTTTTCACGCCGTACCTGGGGCGGCGCAGTTGCCCGCTTGCCCGTCCGCTCTTCCATGCGCGTATTTCGGAGATAAACGAGGTGGAGGTGTTAAAGAAGGTTGCGCCGCAGGGGGGCACGATCTACAGCGAGGAGAAGATCAGCGACAAGATGAAGCGGGTGCGAGACGTGCCGTTGATCAATCAGCCGCGCCAGTTCGCCGGGCGCAACCTCTATATGCTGGGAGGTGACCATGTATCTGAGTAAGATCATGATAAGCGGCGCTGTCTCTCGTAACCCCTACGAGATTCATCGCGTTTTGTGGCGATTGTTTCCGGAGGATGCGGAGGCGGAGCGCGACTTCCTCTTTCGTGTCGGTCAGTCGGATCGTCATGGTGCTGAAGTGCTGATGCAATCGTTGCGTAAACCGGAGAAGTCGTCCGATTCGGCACGCATCCTGGCTAGCAAGGAGTATCCGTTGAGCCTGCAAACTGGACAGCGGTTGCGTTTCCTCCTGGTGGCCAATCCTGTGAAGATGATCAACGATGAAGGGGGACGGATGAATGCCGCCGGAGAGGTGAAGAAGTGCCGCGTGCCATTGGTCCGAGAGAATGACCAACGGGCATGGATCGAGCGGAAGCTGGAGGATGCAGCATCATTGGAGGTGTTGACGATTGATCCGGTGTTCCCGTTAAGATTCAGAAAGAGCGGGGAAGGCCGGGCCGGCAAGATACAGCAAGTCAGTTTTCAAGGAGTAATACAGGTGGAGAATGCAGAGGCAATAACGGTGCTGGTGCATACCGGCATCGGCCCAGCCAAGGCCTTCGGCTGCGGTCTGCTGTCGTTGGCGCGGGTTTGAACTATTGAGTCAATTCATTGGGTGCATTTGCGGAATCGGGGCGGGGTTCCCCGCCCCTGTTCACGGGTTTGCGGCGATGCGATCCAGGGATGCCCGCACCAGCATGCCAGCGCGGGTTTCACAATAAGGTAAAGTAACGAGGCCGAGCCATGCCCCAACCCATTCTCCCCCCATTGAAGCCCCTTCCCATCAAGGACCGTATCTCCGTGGTCTACGTGGAGCGGGGAAACCTGGACGTCATCGACGGCGCCTTCGTGGTGGTGGACGTCACCGGCGTTCGCACCCAGATCCCCATCGGCACGGTGGCCTGCCTTATGCTGGAACCGGGGACGCGCGTCTCCCATTCTGCGGTGGTCCTGGCGGCGCGGGTAGGGTGCCTCCTGGTCTGGATCGGTGAGGCGGGAGTGCGTCTCTATGCCGCCGGCCAGCCGGGCGGGGCGCGGTCGGACCGGCTGTTGTACCAGGCGAAACTGGCCCTGGATGACACGGCCAGGCTCAAGGTCGTCCGCAGGATGTATGCGCTCCGTTTCAGGGAGGAGCCGCCGGAGCGGCGCAGTGTGGAGCAGTTGCGTGGCATAGAGGGGGTACGGGTGCGCAAGATGTACGACCTCTTAGCCCGGCAGTACAAGGTGGAGTGGAAGCGGCGCAATTACGATCACACCGAATGGGAGAGCGGCGATATCCCTAACCGCTGTCTGTCGTCGGCCACCGCCTGCATCT
Source organism: Geobacter sp. (assembly GCA_009684525.1). Classification (NCBI taxonomy): domain Bacteria; kingdom Pseudomonadati; phylum Thermodesulfobacteriota; class Desulfuromonadia; order Geobacterales; family Geobacteraceae; genus Geobacter; species Geobacter sp. Next base: position 264,052 of record WKKR01000005.1, on the reverse strand, counting down.
ACGGCATCTGTGAGGCGGCGATCCTGGCCGCGGGCTATGCACCGGCGGTCGGGTTCATCCATACCGGCAAGCCGCAGTCGTTCGTCTACGACATAGCCGACATCTTCAAGTTCGAGACCGTGGTGCCGGTGGCGTTCCGGATTGCCGCAAAAAAGCCGCGCGACCCGGAGCGGGAGGTGCGGCTGGCCTGTCGCGATGCTTTCCGGCAGACGAAACTGCTGGACAGGATCGTTCCCACCATCGAAGAGGTCCTGGCTGCCGGAGGCATTGAAGTGCCGAAGGCGCACGAAGAGGCTGTGACAATGGCGATACCCAACAAGGAGGGGCTTGGCGATGCTGGTCATCGTGGTTGAAAATGTGCCGCCCCGACTGCGTGGGCGGCTGGGGCTCTGGCTGGTGGAGGTACGGGCCGGGGTGTACGTTGGCGATGTCTCGAAGCGGGTTCGGGCGATGATCTGGGATAATATCGAGAAGGGGATAGATGAGGGGAATGCCGTGATGGCGTGGAGCACCAACACCGAATCGGGGTTCGATTTCCTGACTCTCGGCGCCAATCGCAGGATTCCGGTGGAGATGGACGGCATCCAGCTGGTGTCGTTCCTGCCTCCGCAAGAGGAAGGAGTGGCTAAACCCCCGTTGTAAGGGCGTATAGAGGGTGGTGCAGTCGGTGGAATTTTTGCAGTGCAATTACCTCAATTATTTTGAGGAAGTAGAAGAAGTGTGTTCCCCGCAGGCGCGGGGATGAACCGCTCTTGCCACCCCACCCGGCCCGCCGTATACCGTGTTCCCCGCAGGCGCGGGGATGAACCGTAGTAGGTGTCGCGTTTATTGGAGGGTTTGCCGTGTTCCCCGCAGGCGCGGGGATGAACCGCGTATCGAATCAGTCAATAAGGCCGCAGAAATGTGTTCCCCGCAGGCGCGGGGATGAACCTGCCGCGCCAAAGCCCGCGCCATGGGGCTCGGCGTGTTCCCCGCAGGCGCGGGGATGAACCGCGTATCGAATCAGTCAATAAGGCCGCAGAAATGTGTTCCCCGCAGGCGCGGGGATGAACCGAAGGAAATGGAGACCAGCGCCTCCGGCAACATGTGTTCCCCGCAGGCGCGGGGATGAACCGATAGAAGGGCAGAACGCCTTCGCCCACGAATAGTGTTCCCCGCAGGCGCGGGGATGAACCGAGCTTGAGCTCGTCTTTGGCGGCGTTGAGCTGGTGTTCCCCGCAGGCGCGGGGATGAACCGCCCCGGATGGTGCCGACAGATCCAGGCGAATGGTGTTCCCCGCAGGCGCGGGGATGAACCGTGCCACGTATGTAATCACGTCGGGCAGATGAAGTGTTCCCCGCAGGCGCGGGGATGAACCGCGATCGACAATCTCAGAGTCTACCGCCATGAGGTGTTCCCCGCAGGCGCGGGGATGAACCGAATTTCCAGCCGCATCATGAGATCGGAAATTCGTGTTCCCCGCAGGCGCGGGGATGAACCGCGTATATAGCGTGTTGATGACGTGTTTAGTGCGTGTTCCCCGCAGGCGCGGGGATGAACCGGATATGGTCGCATAGCCATGAAATCGCCCCGGGTGTTCCCCGCAGGCGCGGGGATGAACCGCGCCCGCATCACCGCGGCCGACTTTGAAACTCGTGTTCCCCGCAGGCGCGGGGATGAACCGCTCACGCCTTCACCGTACAGCAATGGGTTGCGGTGTTCCCCGCAGGCGCGGGGATGAACCGTTTTGCTTCTGCTTGAGCAAGGGTTATCCCGGGTGTTCCCCGCAGGCGCGGGGATGAACCGAGTTTTCTGATTTCACTGATATGTTGCTAGAGGTGTTCCCCGCAGGCGCGGGGATGAACCGCGCATAAACCTCAAACAAAGGAGACCCTCGTGGTGTTCCCCGCAGGCGCGGGGATGAACCGCATCATGTGTCGAGATTCTGATTGGGGCTACTGTGTTCCCCGCAGGCGCGGGGATGAACCGGGATGTTAAATCTAGCCCTACTCACCATCCTAGTGTTCCCCGCAGGCGCGGGGATGAACCGACCCGGCACTATGCCCCAATTGCGGGCGGGTGGTGTTCCCCGCAGGCGCGGGGATGAACCGTTTTATGTATCCATTGTGCATAGAAGCTAACCGTGTTCCCCGCAGGCGCGGGGATGAACCGGATGCCGCGCATATTCTAGGCATATCGTATGAGTGTTCCCCGCAGGCGCGGGGATGAACCGGGGGCATCTTAATCACCAGGAGGATAATACCAGTGTTCCCCGCAGGCGCGGGGATGAACCGCAGCAGTATGCACAGGATAATGCGCATCATCGGTGTTCCCCGCAGGCGCGGGGATGAACCGCTGATTCACACCCTCAAGGGAGCTCTGGCGCTGTGTTCCCCGCAGGCGCGGGGATGAACCGAAAGGGGTAAACACATGTTAAAGCGCTTTTTAGTGTTCCCCGCAGGCGCGGGGATGAACCGGACGAGGTATGGGCCAACAATATGCGGATGATGTGTTCCCCGCAGGCGCGGGGATGAACCGGCGATAATAAAAGCGAACAGTTTGACCGCACTGTGTTCCCCGCAGGCGCGGGGATGAACCGCTCATTGATATCATCGAGTACCTGCTGCAGCAGTGTTCCCCGCAGGCGCGGGGATGAACCGCTCCCACATATCGGTCAGGCTGCCATCGAGGCGTGTTCCCCGCAGGCGCGGGGATGAACCGCCAAATAAAATTGTCAATAGTTTATTTACCAGGTGTTCCCCGCAGGCGCGGGGATGAACCGGTACATGCAGTACGCTCCGAGGCCACATACTGGTGTTCCCCGCAGGCGCGGGGATGAACCGTGACAGTCTATGAACAGGAAATGTTGAAAAAAGTGTTCCCCGCAGGCGCGGGGATGAACCGGGTCGTCCTCGTCTGGTACGGTTTCGAATACGGTGTTCCCCGCAGGCGCGGGGATGAACCGGCGCTGGCTGCCATGACCATTGGGGCCGGGCTGTGTTCCCCGCAGGCGCGGGGATGAACCGTCGAACTTGCCCCGTCCGAGGATGAATACCTGGTGTTCCCCGCAGGCGCGGGGATGAACCGAGCAACAATATTATTAAGAGAATAATCAGGAAGTGTTCCCCGCAGGCGCGGGGATGAACCGATATTGCATGACAACAGAATTTGAATTATAGCGTGTTCCCCGCAGGCGCGGGGATGAACCGTTGCACGTAGGATATTTGACAGTGATACAGTTGTGTTCCCCGCAGGCGCGGGGATGAACCGTAATCATAGAAAACCCTACTCAAACCGATAATGTGTTCCCCGCAGGCGCGGGGATGAACCTCGATCATGGCCGGGTAGCGGTCGGCAAAATACGTGTTCCCCGCAGGCGCGGGGATGAACCGAACGCGAGGATTGCCAGTGTGAAGGGCCAGCAGTGTTCCCCGCAGGCGCGGGGATGAACCGCTTTGCGACAACAGAATAAACGATGCATCAAAGTGTTCCCCGCAGGCGCGGGGATGAACCGGCATGGCGCTGGGCCGTGGCCGCCATCGAGCAGTGTTCCCCGCAGGCGCGGGGATGAACCGCAGCGCGGCATTGTTGGCCCCCAGCAGATCGTGTGTTCCCCGCAGGCGCGGGGATGAACCGATATCTTATGTGCCGTACAATGCGTAACTACTGTGTTCCCCGCAGGCGCGGGGATGAACCGTGGTAAGAGTGTTATTCAGTTTTGAGGGACCAGTGTTCCCCGCAGGCGCGGGGATGAACCGGAGACAGAGTAAATGATCCCACCCCCCGGCATGTGTTCCCCGCAGGCGCGGGGATGAACCGTCAAACACTGCGGTCACCAATAACCACGAGGTGTGTTCCCCGCAGGCGCGGGGATGAACCGAGTAATAGATGGCGCTCCAGGTTCTGGTAAATGTGTTCCCCGCAGGCGCGGGGATGAACCGTTGTTCCGTTAGGTGGATTATGCCGTCTGAACGTGTTCCCCGCAGGCGCGGGGATGAACCGCCCCCTTTGATTGGGGCTGGTTCTGGGTTTTCGTGTTCCCCGCAGGCGCGGGGATGAACCGCCGCCGGCGTCCTGCGCAACCACATCCTTGGCGTGTTCCCCGCAGGCGCGGGGATGAACCGTTTCTCGGTAATCAAAAAACCGCCGTTACCGGGTGTTCCCCGCAGGCGCGGGGATGAACCGCCGTGCGAATGATGTCGAAATTTGGTGACGTCGTGTTCCCCGCAGGCGCGGGGATGAACCGAGATTGGCATGTGGATTTTTACGCCTTTCGAGGTGTTCCCCGCAGGCGCGGGGATGAACCGGTTGAACAGTGAGCGTCACAACAAAGTCGGGCGTGTTCCCCGCAGGCGCGGGGATGAACCGATCTCCCGGTGCCGATACTGGCCGAACAGATGGTGTTCCCCGCAGGCGCGGGGATGAACCGGCGGCTTGGCCGCTTATTGCGAGACATTATAGGTGTTCCCCGCAGGCGCGGGGATGAACCGCTGACGCTATTAGAGCTAATACCATTTATAAAGTGTTCCCCGCAGGCGCGGGGATGAACCGTCAATGTCATCCGGTGGATTGAGGCGCGGGAGGTGTTCCCCGCAGGCGCGGGGATGAACCGTTCATAAATCTGACCTCCTCCGGTGGTGGTTGGTGTTCCCCGCAGGCGCGGGGATGAACCGGTGAAGCAGATCTGGCTATGCAGAAGGTTCAGGTGTTCCCCGCAGGCGCGGGGATGAACCGTGTCCACTGGATTGTTCAGCGATGACGAGATGGTGTTCCCCGCAGGCGCGGGGATGAACCGGCGTGCAGCTTCGCTGGCCAAGGTTGATGAGCGTGTTCCCCGCAGGCGCGGGGATGAACCGACTTACGGTACGACGTTTTGTTGCCCGTTACGGTGTTCCCCGCAGGCGCGGGGATGAACCGGCCAAAGAGTTCTACGAGGAGATGAAAGGGCAGTGTTCCCCGCAGGCGCGGGGATGAACCGTCGGCTATGCTTGCAACGCTTGCGGAGTAGAGGTGTTCCCCGCAGGCGCGGGGATGAACCGATGATTGCCCGCGCCCACATGCCGGCTTCGTGGTGTTCCCCGCAGGCGCGGGGATGAACCGGTCGGGATCTGCGTCGAAGCCGCGGCCCAGGCGTGTTCCCCGCAGGCGCGGGGATGAACCGAGTGGATGCAGCATGTCCCGGTGAACGACATGGTGTTCCCCGCAGGCGCGGGGATGAACCGACCGGGAGCGACAAAAACCGGCCCTGCCGGTAGTGTTCCCCGCAGGCGCGGGGATGAACCGCCGATCGGCGTTTTCCTTGCCGTATGCAATCAGTGTTCCCCGCAGGCGCGGGGATGAACCGAAAGACCCGGCCCTGCACATGGAGATGGAAACGTGTTCCCCGCAGGCGCGGGGATGAACCGCGCGGATCGGTGGTTGATACCAGCCCAGCCCGGTGTTCCCCGCAGGCGCGGGGATGAACCGCTCTATGAGCGGCGTTACTGCTCCATGACGCAGTGTTCCCCGCAGGCGCGGGGATGAACCGACGTTCTGGTCGCGGTCCTGATCGAGGGCGGTGTGTTCCCCGCAGGCGCGGGGATGAACCGATGCTGACCATGCTCAAGGCGTTTGCCAAGTCGTGTTCCCCGCAGGCGCGGGGATGAACCGCGGGATATTCCGGCGCAAGAGATCGGGTACGTGTGTTCCCCGCAGGCGCGGGGATGAACCGGTTGAGTTGATTGCGGCGGGGAGGTAATTCATGTGTTCCCCGCAGGCGCGGGGATGAACCGAGATGATTGCCAGAATGGAAAGGATGCCGATTGTGTTCCCCGCAGGCGCGGGGATGAACCGGTCATCAATGCCGTATGGTATGCCGGTAATCTGTGTTCCCCGCAGGCGCGGGGATGAACCGAATTCGACTTTCAGGCACCACAGGCAGATCCCGTGTTCCCCGCAGGCGCGGGGATGAACCGGTTGAAAAGAACAGAACCCGCGAACATCGGCAGTGTTCCCCGCAGGCGCGGGGATGAACCGATATCTGCTCCCGTTCCTGTCGCTGATACCTGGTGTTCCCCGCAGGCGCGGGGATGAACCGGGCTCTTGCTGGTAGACTATCCCTGCCAGCCCGTGTTCCCCGCAGGCGCGGGGATGAACCGGGGATTGACAACCGCATACCGCATGAGTACCTGTGTTCCCCGCAGGCGCGGGGATGAACCGACCAGGAACTGAGACTGCGCGACCTCGAAAAAGTGTTCCCCGCAGGCGCGGGGATGAACCGAGACCTATTGGGCCATGTTGCGCGGATACGGCGTGTTCCCCGCAGGCGCGGGGATGAACCGGAACGGGGATACCGTTCGCGCCTTCCACGATGGTGTTCCCCGCAGGCGCGGGGATGAACCGCTGTTGAAGGAAAGGCTGCAGGCACAGGAGGCGTGTTCCCCGCAGGCGCGGGGATGAACCGTCCTCTGGAACGCGCTCAACCCGACGCCCTGCGTGTTCCCCGCAGGCGCGGGGATGAACCGGCCGCCATGCGCGAAGAACTCGACGCCATCCCGTGTTCCCCGCAGGCGCGGGGATGAACCGGCGATTGAGCGCACATTTAACCGCCCGCTGCCGTGTTCCCCGCAGGCGCGGGGATGAACCGTAATCATGGGAAACCCTACTCAAACCGATAATGTGTTCCCCGCAGGCGCGGGGATGAACCGCACTTGGCAGGCTGTAACCAATGGGTACGACGGTGTTCCCCGCAGGCGCGGGGATGAACCGAATGAGATGCGGATTGCCGACAACCTTGAGCCGTGTTCCCCGCAGGCGCGGGGATGAACCGCCAACCTGTTCGGATCCGACCTGACCGAAGCCGTGTTCCCCGCAGGCGCGGGGATGAACCGGTGAAACGCCGTAGGGCATAACGGCTGTGAAAGTGTTCCCCGCAGGCGCGGGGATGAACCGATACAGAGGGTGGAGAGTGAACTCAACAAAACGTGTTCCCCGCAGGCGCGGGGATGAACCGTAGCAAAAAAACGTTTTCATATTAAGTGGACCGTGTTCCCCGCAGGCGCGGGGATGAACCGATGCTGACCTGTCGCCGGTCGCGGAAGATGCTGTGTTCCCCGCAGGCGCGGGGATGAACCGTAGACCATGCGGATGAGCTGCGACAGGCAGCAGTGTTCCCCGCAGGCGCGGGGATGAACCGCACGGCATATCGATGCAGCGCATTGAGGAGGAGTGTTCCCCGCAGGCGCGGGGATGAACCGCGCTGGCTGCCGGTGCGATCGCGATTTCTTTTGTGTTCCCCGGAGGCGCGGGGATGAACCGCCGATCATCGACGCGCAGGCGAGGAAGCCGCCGTGTTCCCCGCAGGCGCGGGGATGAACCGCTGGCCCAGGTCTGGACACCGGCGCTTTTAAGGTGTTCCCCGCAGGCGCGGGGATGAACCGTGTAGGTTATAGTTTGCCCCATGTTCAAACAGGTGTTCCCCGCAGGCGCGGGGATAAACTGAACCCGTTTGTAATGTGCTTAATACCGTGCCGGTGTTCCCCGCAGGCGCGGGGATGAACCGGGCAAGCCCAGCATGAACAACGCCTACAAGGTGTGTTCCCCGCAGGCGCGGGGATGAACCGGGATCACGCGGCGGATCTGCATTAATCTCGATGTGTTCCCCGCAGGCGCGGGGATGAACCGATTGCCGCCCATATTGTCACGCCCGCGGTCGAGTGTTCCCCGCAGGCGCGGGGATGAACCGACGGAGACCGCAGCCGTACATGAGTTGGCCCCGTGTTCCCCGCAGGCGCGGGGATGAACCGTGTCTTTAATATGATAAGAAAAAGCGCCAGCTGTGTTCCCCGCAGGTGCGGGGATGAACCGTCATGTGTGGTCGGTTTGTCTAGCGGGCTGCCCGCAGGGTCGCAATCGGCAGGAACAGATGCAGAGGATGCGAGGGGAGGGGGATGAAGCCGTACCGTTCATAGAACGAGCAGGCCTTGTCGTCCTTGGCATCGACGAACAGACCGATCAGTCCGGCCTGGTCGGCGATCAGCAGGGTGCGGTGAATTGCTTCCGCAAGGAGCAGTTCGCCGTACCCTTTGCCCTGATGCCGGCGGGAGATGGCAAGCCGGCCGAGGCGCACCGCGGGCAGGCCGTGCTGAGGGTATTTTCTGGCATATCCCGCTGGCAGCCTCTCCACGTGGACTTCGCAGAGGGTCAGCGTGAAGAAACCGAGAATCCTGGCGTCCCCTTCGGTGAGGACAAAGGTGCGGGAAATCCCCTTCTCGCCGTGCTGCCGGGCCGTGGCCTTGAGAAAGGCGTTGAGTTCGGCCACGCCGCAATCGAAACCGGCCCGGTCATGCCCGCGGGAAAGGGGGACGATCAGGGGCACGAAAGCTCCTTGCGCCGCTGCATGGCGGTTTTCAGGGTGTCGGCCGGTTCAGGCGGGATGTCCATGAGGTCGAAGACCGTCTTGGCCGCTGCCGACGACAGGCTGATAATCCGCTCCTGTTCCAGAACGGCATTGGCCTTTTCCAGGGCCGACTGCACCAGGAACTGGTTGAGCGTGGCACCTACCGCCTGGGCCGCTTCGACGACCTTTTCGTAGACCGCTGTTGGCATCCGGGCGGGAATCCGTTCTTCAGCAATGGTTTTTGCCATGTGAACCTCCGTGATAACGGTAGCAAAATGGCGCCATATTGGCAATACATTATTGGGTGCGGATCGTTGCTGCCCGTGCAAGTCGAATGCAGATGGACGCTTACCCTACAATCTCATTGAGTCCTTCGATCACCTTTGCCAGCTCTTCCGGCTCGGCCTCTGCGATTTTTCTGCCGATGCGCTCGACGGAGAGGGTGCGGACCTGGCTGATCTTCACCCAGGATTGCTTGGGAAGGGCGGAGGATTCGAGCTCCAGGGTGAGAGGGAACCCTGCCCGCTGTGGCTGGCTGGTGATGGCCACGGCGATGACTGTTCCGGAACGGGCATTGAAGACGTCGTGGCTGATGATGAGCACCGGCCGCAGGCCGGCCTGTTCGCTGCCGCGCGTGGGATTCAGGTCGGCCCAGCGGATCTCGCCTCTCAGTATGCGGGCCACTGGTCGATCTCCTCTCCCATCCCTTCTTCGGCGAGGGCTTCTTCGAAGTCCGGATCAAGCAGTGCGCACTGCTCGGCCAGACGGTTCTTGCTCAGCCTGTCCAGCTTCTCCCGAACCGCCAGTTCTATGACCTGGCTGCGGTTGGGGAATTTATGCTGCCTGACGAGTGCGTCGACCTCGGCCAGCGTCTGTTCGTCCATGGTGACTGCCAGTTTCGCTTTTGCCATGACAAGCCTCCTTTACGATTCTGGTATGATGATATGTCATACTTTGGGGCGCGTCAAGTGGCGAGGCCGGGGGCAGGTTTCTGCTGCCGGCTGGCCGGGCGGGCGTGGTCAGACCGGCTGCTCTGCCCTGTTTACCCACATTCGCCTTGACAAATTCCCCTCCTCCTCCTAATGTTACAGTTTATTTTTTGCCTGTTTCAGATCATTTGCGTAGGAGTAGTTATGAAACCGCTGTTCCTGAATCCCCCCACGTTCGAGGACTTTGACGGTGGCGCGGGTGCCCGCTATCAGGCATCCCGCGAGGTGACCTCGTTCTGGTATCCCACCTGGCTCTGCTTTCCCGCCGGCATGATCGAAGGGAGCAGAGTGGTCGACGCGCCGGTGCAGCGCCTCGACCTGGCCGCCTGCCTGGAGATTGCCAAGGGGTTCGACATGGTGTTGATGTATACCTCGACCCCGACCCTGGCCCTGGATGTGGCCACTGCCCGCAAGATAAAGGAGCAGAAGCCGGAGACGGTGACGGTCCTTGCCGGGCCGCATGTTTCGGTGCTGCCGGAGGAGTCGCTGAAGTTTGCCGCCGGAGCGGTGGACATCGTCTGCCGCGGCGAGTTCGACTATTCCATCAAGGAGCTCTGCGAAGGTCGGGAGTGGGACAAGGTCGACGGCATCAGCTTCCTGCGGAACGGCACGGTCGTGCATACCCCGGACCGCCCGCCGATCCAGGACCTGGATGCACTCCCCTTTGTTGCTCCCATCTATAAGCGGGATCTTCCGGTTGAGGAGTACGTCATCCCCCATTTCCTCCATCCCTACGTCTCCATCTATTCGAGCCGCGGCTGCCCGTCCAAGTGCATCTACTGCCTCTGGCCCCAGACCTTCTCCGGCCGGACCATGCGCTGCCGCAGCGCCGAGAACGTCTACCAGGAGGTGAAGTGGATCATCGACAATATCCCCGGCGTGCGGGAGATTTCCTTTGACGACGATACCTTTACCGCCAACCGGGAGCACGCCCGCAACGTGGCGCAGAAGCTGAAGCCGCTGGGGATCTCCTGGACCATCAATGCCCGGGCCAATTGCGACTACGAGACGCTGAAGATCATGCGCGAGGCCGGGCTGCGCCACGTGGTGGTCGGCTTCGAGTCGGGCGATCCGCAGATCCTGAAGAACATCAAGAAGGGGGTCACCAGGGAACAGGCGATCCAGTTCACCAAGGACTGCAAGAAGCTGGGGCTCTCGATCCACGGCGCCTTCATCATGGGGCTGCCGGGCGAGACCCGCGAAACCATCCAGCAGACCATCGAGTTCGCCAAGAAACTCGATCTCAACTCCATCCAGGCGTCGCTCGCCTCCCCCTATCCCGGCACGGAGTTCTGGGACCTGTGCAAGGAGGAGGGGTGGATCGCCTCGGAGAGCTATATCGACGAGACCGGGCATCAGAACTGCGTCATCAACTACCCCCACCTCACCAATGCCGAGATCTTCAATTCGGTGGAGGAGTTCTACAACAAGTTCTACTTCCGGCCCAAGTACATTGCCCGCAGCGTCATGAAGATGCTGACCGACAGCGGCGAGCGGAAGCGTCTCCTGAAAGAGGGGAAGCAGTACCTGGACTACATGAAGAAGCGGAAAGCCTCGCAGCAGTGTAAATGAAAGAGCTGATTGTCAACGCAGACGACTTCGGGCTCTCCAGTGGCGCCAATCGTGCTATTATCAGGGCCTGGCAGGAAGGAATCCTTACCAGCACCTCGCTGATGGTGGGTGGCAAGGCCTTTGACGAGGCCGTGGCGCTGGCCAGGGAGAACCCCGGCCTGCAGGTGGGGCTGCACCTCACCCTGGTGCAGGGGCGGGCGGTGGCGTCCCATCCCGGCTTCCCCTCGCTGGTTGACCATACCGGCGGTTTTTCCAACGATCCGGTGCATGCCGGTATGCGCTATTTCTTCATCAAGTCCCTGAAAAAACAGCTCGTCACGGAGATCGAGGCGCAGATCGCGACCTTTCGCGAGACCGGGCTGCCGCTCTCCCATCTGGACGGCCACCTCAACATTCATATGCACCCGACGGTCTTCGATATCCTGAGTGACGTGATGCCGAAGCATGGCATCACCAGCTTCCGCCTGTCGCGGGAGCGGCTTTCGGTCGACCTCTCCCTGGCCCGCCGCCGTTTTCTGGGGAAGACGGCCGACGCCTTCATCTTCGACCGGCTGGCAAAGCGCTGCCGGCCTGCCCTGGGACGGCTGGGGATCTCGCATGCAGTTGAGGTGAAGGGGCTTTTGAATTCGGGGCGGATGACCGAGGAATACCTGCTGAAGGCGCTGGATCTGCTGCAGGAGGGGGTGACGGAGATCTACTTCCATCCCGGCTGCCACCCCGACGAGGAACTTCGCTACTGGATGCCCGACTACCGTCACGAAGAGGAGCTGGCAGCACTGGTCAGCCCGCGGGTGAAGGAGAAGCTGCAATCACTGGGCATTGCCCTGCGCAATTATCGTGGAGAAACCAAGCATGTTTAAGACGCTCGTGATCATGATCCTGGCGGTGACCGCCGGAACTGTCGGCGATATCCTGCTGGCCAAGGGGATGAAGGAGATGGGGGACCTCTCGGCCATGAACCTGCGCGGCATCCTCAATGTCGCATTCCAGGCGCTCACCACGCCGAAGCTGATCATCGGCACTGCCATGCTGGCAATCTTCTTCTTTCTCTGGCTGGCCGTGCTCTCCTGGGAAGACCTGTCGGTCGCCCTGCCGATGCAGGCCCTCAATTACGTGCTGGTGGCGCTTCTGGCTCAGTTCTACCTGGGCGAGCACGTGTCGCCGCTCCGCTGGTCCGGCATTGCCCTGGTCTGCGTCGGGGTGATGCTCATTACCAAGAGCAGCACTGTCTGAAAGCCGTGGAACCGCACACCTGAAAAAAGGGGAGCCCGTGCAGCGGCTCCCCTTTTTTTCGTTTATCCCTCCCCCGGCGACAGGCCTATTTCGCCTCCTGCATCGCTTTTTCGAACTTTTCCGGGGTGAACCCCTGCATCCTGATAGTGCCGCCAATGACCAGGAGCGGGACCCCCCGCTTCTTTTCCGGGACTCCCATCTCGTCGTAGATCTTCATCAGCTCGGCCATCTGCGTTTCGTCGGTGTCCACTTCGCGGTTGGAGAAGGGGATGTTGTGCTGGTGGAGATACTCCTTGGCTGCCGCGCAGTGCGGGCAGGTGGAGAGGGTGTAGATGACCACGGAGGGGTATGTCTGTGCCCCCTTGGCAGGCGGAGTGACGATGGACTGGTCGGCTGGTTCCTGGGCGATTGCCGTGGCTGTCAGGCCGGTGACGAACAGCAGGGTGCAGATGAGAATGCGCCGGATCATGGGCAATACTCCTTTTGGTCTGTGGTCCCGTCGGTCAGGGGGCAGGTGTTTTTCCCGCGCCGACGATCAGCTTTCTGCGGATCAGCGAAAAGTGCAGCGGTTTTTCCTGGCCGGGTCGGTGGATGGTCAGCTGGACCGTGGTCCCTGCCTGGCCGCGCAGGCGGAATTCCACCATCTGCTTGAAGACGCTCCCCTTGGTCGGTTTGCCGTCGATGTGGGTAATGATGTCGCCTGCCTTGATGCCGGCCAAGTGGGCAGGGCCGCCGGCAACCAGTTGGCGGACCACGATCTGACCGTCTGCCCACGGTACGCCGTCGATGCCGACACCGCCGAAGTTCCGCGCACTGTCGGCGGCCCGGGCGACTGTTGTCCCGGACAGTATGCAGAGTATGAGGAAGAGAAAAAGTCTGGCCATGATCGCGGTATCATGATACCTCACCTGAAGGTGCTGTCAAAGGAAAAAGGGGTCTACAGCGCTGCTGCGGGATTGTGCCGGCAGGGGGGTGTGCTACAATGGATGCAATGCGGACGGCTGGAGGCGACATGGGCGGAAGAAACAGGATAGCGGCGCTGCTGACCCAGGGCGAGGCCGGCGGGGAAACGGCGATTGCCGGGTGGGTGCGGACTGTGCGGGTCGGCAAAGAGGTTACCTTTCTGGCAGTGAACGATGGCTCTGCCCTGGCGAGCCTGCAGGTGGTGGTGGAGCCGGGCCTTGCCAATTACGAAGAGGTCTGCAGGCTGGGAACCGGCAGTAGCGTCCGGGTCAGGGGTGTCCTGGCCGCATCGCCCGCAGCGGGCCAGCGGGTGGAGCTGCATGCCGACCGGGTGGAGATCGTCGGTGTGGCCGACCAGGAGTATCCGCTGCAGAAGAAGCGGCACAGCTTTGAGTTCCTCCGCACCATTGCCCATCTGCGGCCGCGGACCAACACCTTCGGTGCGGTGTTCCGGGTCCGGTCCGCCCTGGCCCAGGCCGTGCACCGCTTCTTTGCCGAGCGCGGCTTCCTCTATGTCCATACCCCGATCATCACTGCCAACGATTGCGAGGGGGCGGGCGAGCTGTTTCGCGTCACCACGCTCCCGATGGAGTCGCCGCCGCTCGCACAGGGGCGGGTTGATTTCGGCGCCGACTTCTTCGGCCAGCCGACCGGCCTCACGGTCAGCGGCCAGCTGGAAGGGGAGCTGTTCGCCCTGGCCTTCAGCGATATCTACACCTTTGGTCCCACCTTCCGCGCCGAGAACTCCAACACCCCGCGCCATGCTGCCGAATTCTGGATGATCGAGCCGGAGATGGCCTTTGCCGACCTCCTTGCCGACGCGGCCCTGGCCGAGGAGTTCCTCCGCTATCTCTGCCGGTTCGTGCTGGAGGAGTGCGCCGACGACCTGGCCTTTTTCTGCGAGCACGTGGACAATACACTCCTGGAGCGGGTCCGGCGGGTGGCGGATTCTTCCTTTGCCATGATGGAGTATACCGAGGCGATCGCCCGGCTGGAAAAGGCGCCGGTGCCGTTCCAGTACCCGGTTTCCTGGGGGCTCGACCTGCAGACCGAGCATGAGCGCTACCTGTCGGAGCAGGTGGTGGGAGGCCCGGTCTTCATCGTCAACTACCCCCGCGACATCAAGGCTTTCTACATGCGGCAGAACGACGACAACAGGACCGTTGCCGCCATGGACCTGCTGGTCCCCAAAGTGGGGGAGATCATCGGCGGCAGCCAGCGCGAAGAGCGCCACGATCTCCTGGTGCAGCGGATGGAGGAGACCGGGATCGACCCGGCCGGGCTTTGGTGGTACCTGGAGAGCCGGCGCTGGGGATCGTGCCCCCATGCCGGGTTCGGGCTCGGCTTCGAGCGGCTCATCATGTACCTGACCGGCATGGAGAACATCCGCGATGTCATCCCCTTTCCGCGGACACCACGGCATGCGGAATTCTAGACTGAAATATCATCCGGAAGGACAGACAACATGATGGAATCCATCAAGCCATTTCTCGGCGTGATCATCGTATTCGGGATTCCGGGGATTACGGCCGCGGCCCTTTCCTGGGTCTTCGCCCGGCGTCGGGCGCGCAACCCTCTGGCATGGGCGCTCGTCAGCAGCATCCTGCCGGTCTTCGTCTTTGTCCTCTATTTCAAGAAGCCGCTAGCCGAGGTTCCCGGCCATTTCCGCCACTGCCTGGCCTGCGGCGAGTTCAGTCCCTGGAAGTATGGCGGTTGTATCTACTGCAAGCCGGCCAACCAGGAATCGGAGCGAACCCCGTGACCGCTGCCCAACTCATCGCCGCCTATCATCTTGAGCGCCACCCCGAGGGGGGATGGTTCCGCGAGGTGCACCGCTCGAACCATTCGCTTGGGCTTCTGTACGGCTATCCCGGCGTGCGGGTGGCCCTTACGGCCATCTATTACCTGCTGGAGTCGGGCGAATTCTCCGCATTCCACCGGGTCCGGAGCGAGGAGGCGTGGCTGCACCTGGCAGGCGGCCCGCTGGAGCTGGTCATGCTGGGTGACGAACCGCAGCTGACCCTGCTCGGACCGGTCGGCAGCGGTGGCGAGCCGCTGGCAGTGGTGCCGGCTGCGGTCGTTCAGGCGGCCCGCCCCCTGGCCGGTTTCAGCTTCGTTGCCTGCCTGGTGGCTCCCGGCTTCGATTTTGCCGATTTCGAGCTCCCCACTGCCGACGAACTCTGCAGGGCCTATCCGGAGAGCAGCGACCTGGTGCGACGCTTTACCCGCTGATTTTCCCCCTTTTCCCGATTGTCCCTCCAGATGCCTGTCAACCGGACAGGGCCTGCTGCGTTATATTAATCAATCGGCACCCATATCACCTTCTGTGCCGTACAGGGAGTTTCCGCTGGCAGCATCCGTAGAACTCAACCGTTTCCTTGCCGACGTGGAGCGTCGGGCCTATCGGATGGCGTACCTCGCCACCGGCAACCAGGACGATGCCCTTGATATCGTGCAGGATGCCATGCTCGATTTTGTCAGACGCTACACGAAGAAGCCGGAGAATGAGTGGCCGCCGCTCTTCCACCGTGTCCTGCAGAGCCGCATCACCGACTGGCACCGGCGCAGCCTGGTGCGCAACCGCCTGCGCATCTGGTTCGGTTTCGGGTCCAAAGATGGCGAGGAGGAGGAATGCCCGCTGGAGAAGGTGGCCGATCCCATCGGGACAACACCTGCCTCGCTCCTGTTGAACCGGGAACTGGGGGTGAAGCTGGACAAGGCGATTCGCGGACTGCCGCTTCGCCAGCAACAGGCCTTTCTGCTGCGGGCATGGGAAGGACTGGATGTGGCGGAAACGGCGGCAGCCATGGGCTGTTCGGGAGGGAGTGTCAAGACCCATTACTTTAGGGCCGTCACGGCCCTGCGCAACGTTCTGGAGGAGTATCAGTGATGCGTGGAGAGCGATTGGACAACGAAAAGATCCCTGAACGTCTGGTACGGGAGCTGGATGCCGCGGCAGAGCGGCTCGAACCGGGAGTCCTGGCGCGGCTGGCACATGCGCGCCGGCATGCGGTGGGCGTTGCGGAGAAGCGGTGGTTTCCCTCCTTCTTCATCCCCCGCTGGGTCACGACAGGAGGGCTGGCGACGACGGCAGTGCTGGTGATCGCTTCCTCCATCTGGTTCTCCGGTCGCCAGGAGAAGCCGGCCACCCTGCCGGGCGACGATCTGGAGATCGTCAGCACCCAGGATCACCTGGATATGTATGAAGACCTGGACTTTTACCTCTGGCTGGCGGAAAAAGGGCAGAAGCATGACTAGCATTGCCAGGTTCGTCATCGTGGCCCTGTTTATCGGCTGGAGCGGCGTGGCGTCTGCAGAAACGGGGAAAATCCCCTGGGACGGCCTCTCCGGCGAGGAACAGCAGGTGCTCAAACCCTATGCCGACCGGTGGGAGGGGCTGTCGCCCCAGCGTCAGGAACGGTTGCGCCGGGACGCGGACCAGTGGCGCAGCATGCCTCCGGAACAGCGACAGAAAGCCCGTGAGCGCTACCGGAAATTACGCGAACTCCCCCCTGATCAACGCGAGAAGCTGAAGAAACGGTACGACGAGTTCCGCAAGCTTCCCCCTGAAGAACAGCAGCGGATCAGGGAGCGTTATCAATGGTTCAAGTCGCTCCCTCCCGAAGAGCGTAAAGAACTGCGCCAGAAGTGGCGGGGTCTTTCCCGTGAGGAGCGGCAGCGGATCCGGAGCGAGATGCGGGAGCTGCCCCCACAGCAGCGTGGCGAATACATGCGGAAAAACCTTCGTTGACAAGAACGGCTGCGCTCCGTTTTCGGCAGGAGATAGTGGAAGGATGGCATTGAAAAAGCCCCGGATCATCGGTCCGGGGCTTTTTGAGTCTGGCAACATGGTTGTACCGGGGAGATTTCAGTTCAGGGTAAACCAGAAGGTGGCGCCGACACCGGGGGCAGCCTCGGCCCAGACCCTTCCCATGTGGCGATGGATGACCCGCTGCACCGTGGCCAAGCCGATGCCGATCCCCTCGAAGTCGCGCTCCGTGTGGAGCCTCTGGAAGGCGGCAAAGAGCTTGTTGGCGTAGGCCATGTCGAAACCGGCGCCGTTATCGCGGACATAAAAGCATGTCTTGCCGTCCTGTTCGGCGCTGCCCACCTCGATGACCGCCCGTTCCTTTTTGGACGAGTATTTCCAGGCGTTCCCCATCAGGTTTTCCATGACGATCCGGATCAGCCGCACATCGGCGTAGACGGTCATCCCGTCGCTGATGATGAAGTCCACGTGGCGTTCCGGTGCAGAGTTCTGCAGCTCCCCGGCGATCTCCCGCGCCATGTCCGAGAGATCGATCAATTCCCGGAAGATATCCAGCCGGGCCAGTCCGGCCATGCTCAGGAGGGCCTCGATGAGTCCGGTCATCTTGCCGGCAGAACGACGGATGCGTTGCATGTAGATGGCAGCGTCGGGGTCGAGCCGCTCGTTGTGTTCTTCGAGGATGATCCTGGCGTAGGCATCGATGTGTCTGATCGGGGCGCGCAGGTCGTGGGAGACGGAGTAGCTGAACGATTCCAGTTCATGGTTGGTGGATGCGAGCTGGGCGGTCCGCTCGGCCACCCGCAGCTCCAGGTCAGATTTCATTCGCTGGATGGTCTGTTCCCCTTCCTGGAGACGGCTCGCCATGGCGTTGAATGTGGTGGCAATGGTGTCGATCTCTCCATTGCCGGACCGCCGCAGCCGATACGCCAGGTTCCCTTGTTCGATCTCCTTGAGCCCCTGGACCAGGCTGCCGATCCTTCCGGTGATGCTGCGACCGAGGAGGATTGCCAGCGCCAGGGCAGCAAGGCAGGCGAACAGGTTGATGAGCAGTGCCGATCGGGTATTAGACACATGGGCGTCGATCACGTGTGACGGGATGGAGACGAGAACCCGCCAGCCGCTGTCGCCGATGGCGGCAGTGCCGACCAGGCGGGTGATACCGTCGCTGCCCTGGCCGGTAACGCTCCCCCTTGCCTGTGTGAGCCGGAAAGGCGCCAGCGGCGTATCCTTGAGCTGCTTGCCGATCAACGACCCTGCGGAGGTGTCGATGATGACGGTTCCACGCGCATCCACCACGACGATATCGCACCGGCCCTGTTCAGGCAGGCAACTGACGAGACTCTGGGATATCTGCTGCAGGTCAAGGGGGATGCTGAGGACACCGATGACCTGGTCCTGGGCCGAGTATACCGGCTGGGCGATCATGAGCGCTGGCCTGCGGAACAGGCTGCAGGTATAGAGAGTACCGATGACCTCTTCCTCACCCCTTATGGCCAGTTCGAACCATTCCTCGCCGGAAACGGAGCCGTCGTTCAGGGAGAGCTGCTGGATGGCGCTCCCCACGTTCTCTCCCGCCATGTTCGAGGCGATGATGTTGAGCCTTTGCGGATAGTGGGGCAACAGGCCGTCGAACAGCCTGTGGCTGGCGCTTTTGTCCTGGGAGATCACCGCGGGATGATTGGCAAGCGTCTTGAGGATGCCGACGGTTTCGTTGATGAGGCCTTCCAGGTTGGTGGCGACGTCGAGGGCGGCATGCTGGGCAGATCTGTCTATTTCAGCGGTTACTCGGTCGATTTCGGCAATATAGTGGTGAGTGGAGAGAAGGAGGAGTGGCAGGAAGAGGGTGATGATGATGCAGGTCATTTGCAGACGAATGGGCAGCCTGCTGATGAGCCGGTGCAAGGTCGGCTTCGATCGTTGTTGCTCGCAGCTTTGGTCGTTGGACATGGAGTAAGAGCCTGTATTCAAGGGTCGTCGAACGAGGGTACGTACTGCATATCGGCACCAATGAAGAAAAATTTAACGATTTGTCGAATAATATCCGCAATGTTAAAGATACCGCATAATATGGCAGTTGTGAAGCCTTGTATTTAGGGCTCATTAGAGTAGAATTGGCTGCACAGACGGTGTCAGCAGCGGTTCGCAGAAGCGATACGGCGAAAGGAGAGAACCATGCGCTACATCAATACGGGGCGGATTGTGGCGGCCCAATTGACCACTCCTGCGGAAAACCCCCTGGTAACCGACGACAGCCGGATGATCGATGCCTGGTTTGACAGCGGAGCCATCCGCAAGCAGCTGTTCAAAAGGGTCTCCCGGGCGGAACAGGAAGCATTTGCCGCCGACTTGCTCGGCAGGGGGTTTCTCCAGTCGGGGAACCTGTTCCTCGACCCCCGCGCAGTGCTCTTTGCCGAGATGGAGAATCAGCTGTTGGGCGGGATTGTTACCATCGGCTTTCAGGAGAATGGCAAGCCGGTGGAACTGAAGGTGGGGGGGAAGGTCTTCGATGACCTGTGTGTCCGTTTGAAAGGATAGCCGGCACGCTGCCGGCGCCTACAGGTTGTTGAACAACCTGCTAAACGTAGAAAGGGCCTGCTCCGGAGAGCAGGCCCTTTCTTTTCTGCGATCCACCAATCGACTGCTAGAGGCCTTCCACAACGGAAACGACGCCGTCGTCCAGGTCGTATTTCCCGGTTACGATCTTGATCTTTCCTTCTTTTACCAGGTGCGCCAGGACCTTGGACTGCTTGGTCAGGTTGGCCTTCACCAGTTTGGTATTTTCGTCGATGACGGTTTCCACGAACTGAGCCTTATCCTTTGCTGCGCCTTTCTTTGCGGCTTCCGCCTTCTTCAGGGCCGGGGCGATTGCTTTGACGATGGAGCCGATGTTGCCGTCCGCCTTCCCCTTGGCATTGACTGTCGCCGTAACCGCGCCGCAGCGCTCGTGGCCAAGGACCATGATCAGGGGGGTCCCCAGGTGCTCGGCGGCATATTCGATGCTCCCCAGGACGACCGGATCGACGACGTTACCGGCGACCCGGATGACGAAGATCTCGCCCAGCCCGTCATCGAAGATCAGTTCGGGGGGGACGCGGGAATCGGAACAGGAGAGGATGATGGCGTAGGGTGCTTGGCCGCCGGCGAGCTTCGTGCGGGCAGCCGCATCGCCGGACTTGACGCCGGTCATCTGGTTCGAGAGATAGCGCTTGTTGCCGTCCATGAGCTTTTGCAACGATTCCGCCGGTGTGATAGCCGGTGCCGGTGCATGAGAAGATGCCAGGGCCACCCCGAAGGAAAGGGCGCCTGCCAGGACGGTGGCGAGTGCGAGAGATACTTTTTTCACGATGCTGCCTCCTTTAAGATAATTTTAACGAACGGGTTTTACCACAGAGAGGGGGCAAGGTCAAGATGAAGTGTATACGATCTGCGTGGAATCACTCGGGAGAGGGCCGTTTGCATGCCTTTTTGGGGTTGAAGCCGCTACGGTTGACGAAAGCGGTCTTCCTGCAGCCGGTTGAGGATACGGCCGATCAATTCCTGCAGGGGAAACCAGGCCAGGGCCGCGTCGGGCCTGCCCCAGCCGGTGGTACAGTGAAAGTTGCCATCCGGCTCCAGCGCCCTGCACATCCGGGGTCTTTCGCTGAAGGAGAGCCGGCAGCCGTTCTCCTGAAGGAACGTGCAGATCCCGCCACCTTCCCCGGCCAGGACGGATCCCTTGGCCCGCTCATCGACCGTTGCCGGCCGCGGGTAGAGGGTGATCCGGTCCATCCGGTCGGGAATCCCTGCCGTTTCGGCGGTTACGGGAAGCCCCATGTGCCGGTCAAGGACCCATTCCCCCGATGCGAGCGCCCGGCAGAGCTCCTCTTCGAGGTCGCCGTTCAGGATGAAACGTTCCGGCGACTCGATCCCCGGCTTGGTCCGGCAGCATTCGCCGCCGCACGCGCTGCAGAGGGAAAATGATTCGTTGTTGTCTTCCGCAATGGGGGTGGTCATCGTGACTGTCCGTAGTTGATCCGGGTTGCACTCTGCCGGGGCGAGAGTGATGTGATGGTTTCTTTGTACCCGAAGCGGGGTGGGTATGGTCAAGCATTATTTGCGGTTGCCGTTCATGAGCGCATATTCAAACAGTTGCGCAGGATGCGGGGGGTGGTATAGAATCCCTGCACCTGTTGCTGCTGAGCAGGGTTGTACCGGCCGCATCGAGGCCGGAACCGTTGCCCTTGAAGGAGATCCTCATGCGAGCCATGGTGATGGAGCAGAGCGGTACCCCGCTGGTCGTGCGAGAGATGCCGGTTCCCGAACCGGCCGTTGGTGAAGTCCTGGTTCGTGTCAGCGCCTGCGGCATCTGCCGCACCGACCTGCACATCGTCGATGGCGAGTTGACGGAACCGCGTCTGCCGCTTATCCCCGGTCATCAGGTGGTGGGGAGGGTCGTTGCGTGCGGGGCTGGCCCGGCAATGCCGGCCGTTGGTGCTCGGGTGGGCATCCCCTGGCTGGGGGGGACCTGCCAGAGTTGCCGCCAGTGCCGCGAAGGGCGGGAGAATCTCTGCGACCAGGCGATCTTCACCGGGTATCAGCGCAACGGCGGATTTGCCGAGTACCTGGTTGCCGATGCCCGGTTCTGTTTCCCCATCCCGGAGGGGTACCCGGATCTGCAGGCTGCGCCGCTCCTCTGTGCCGGTCTTATCGGTTACCGGTCGCTGGTCATGGCCGGCGAGGGGCGCCGGCTCGGGATCTACGGATTCGGTGCGGCAGCCCACATAGTCACCCAGGTGGCGCGCTGGCAGGGGCGGGAGATCTACGCCTTCACCCGTGCCGGCGACCGCGACGGCCAGGCGTTTGCCCTGGAAATGGGCGCCTGCTGGGCCGGAGACGCCCACTCCCTGCCGCCGGAGGAGCTCGACAGCGCCATCATCTTTGCCCCTGCCGGCGAATTGGTGCCGTTGGCGCTGCGGGCCGTGGGCAAGGGGGGGATCGTGGTCTGCGGCGGCATCCATATGAGTGAGATCCCGGCCTTCTCCTACGATCTGCTCTGGGGGGAACGGGTGTTGCGTTCAGTGGCCAACCTGACCCGCCGCGACGGCGAGGAATTCCTGGCCCTGGCGCCACGGGTGCCGGTGCATACCGAGGTGCAGAGCTTCCCGCTGGAGCAGGCAAACGAGGCGCTAAATGCCCTGCGAAGCGGCCAACTGCGCGGGGCCGGAGTGCTGGTCGTCTGACGCACTTCCCTTCGTTGTCGTCCGGAAGGCCCGCACCCGCGGGCCTTTTTTCATGCAGGGCCGGCAGCGGTGAGGTGGGAGCGGCGATCAGCGGCTGGTACAGTCCCGCTGCGGCCGTACCCCCGCCACCAGGACGACGGTGGCCGCCAACGCCAGGAGGGCGCCGATGGCAAAGGCTGCCCGGCTTCCCAGGGTCTGCCAGACGGCGCCGAAGAGGATGCTAGCCGGGAGGGCGCCGATGCCGACGCAGAAGTGGTACCAGCCGAACGCGGCCCCCCGCTCTTCGACCCTGGCCAGATCGGCGACAAAGGCCTTCTCCGTCCCCTCGGTGAATCCGTAGAAGAGGCCGTACAGGCCGAACAGGAGCCATATCTGCGCCTCGGTCGCGGCCAGGGCGAAGCCGGCGTAGGCAGTGGCATAGACCACCCACCCCGCGACGATCACCTTCTGCCGCCCGATCCGGTCGGAGAGGGAGCCGAAGGGGAGGGAGGAGGCCATCTTGACCAGG
The DNA here is from genome assembly GCA_009684525.1 of Geobacter sp. Classification (NCBI taxonomy): domain Bacteria; kingdom Pseudomonadati; phylum Thermodesulfobacteriota; class Desulfuromonadia; order Geobacterales; family Geobacteraceae; genus Geobacter; species Geobacter sp. The sequence goes on along the minus strand of WKKR01000005.1, from coordinate 241,442 downwards.
TGGAAGAAGGACCAGAGCAGGCCGATGCGCGTCGCCGGCATCCCGGCCTGGGAGGCCTTGAGGAGGAGGAAGGCGTCGGAGGAGTTGCCGAGGGTGAAGATGACAATGGCGGCCAGGTAGTTCCGCAGTCTGCCGGCCGGGAGGGTGGAGAGCACGGCACGGTGGTTGGTGAGAGGGAGCTGGCGCGGCACCTCGCGGACCTTCACGGCGATGAGCGCCACTGCCAGCATGCCGGGAATGAAGGCGCAGAGAAAGACCGTGCGCAGGTCCCGGGTCAGGGTGTACATGATGAGGGAGGCCAGCAGGGGGCCGACCAGGGCCCCGGCATGGTCCATGGAGCGATGAAAGCCGTAGGCCAGGCCGCGGCTGTCGGGGGTGACGGAGTCGACGATGAGGGCGTCCCGCGGCGAGGTGCGGATCCCCTTGCCGACCCGGTCGGTGCAGCGGATGGCGAGGACCGCGGCGGCCGACCCGGCAAAGGCGACCAGGGGCCGGGCCAGGGAGGAGATCCCGTAGCCGAACAGCACCAGTCCCTTGCGGTTGCCGGTGCGGTCGGTCACGACCCCGGAGAAGAGCTTGAGGAATGCGGCGGTGGACTCGGCAACCCCTTCGATGATGCCGAGAAAGGCGGGGCCGGCCCCCAGGACCGTGGTAAGGAAGAGGGGGAGAAGCGGGTAGATCATCTCGCTGGAGACATCGGTGAGGAAGCTCACCACACCCAGCACCAGCACGTTGCCGGAGAGCCCGGAAAAGAGGCGCGATCCGCGGGAACCGGTCATTCGTCGGTGCAGATGAAGCGCCGGCAGACGTCCGGGCGATGCGCGTAGATGGAACACCTGCCATTGACGAGGAATTCGCAGCCATTGTCGATGATCAGCTTGTGCGGGCCGAAGATGGAGAACTGGAGGCGAGTGGCACCCAGCATCCTGAGCTGCTCGTACTCGCCCCATGAGAGGTCGACGCTCGGGAATGCCCTACAGCAGGCCCCGTCGCAGTCTCTGCAGCGGTCATCGTCATCGGCAGGCTGATCCAGCAGCATGCCGTGTTTCTTGGTCTTTACCGTGCCGGGGAATAGCATGTGCCGTTTTTCCCGTCACTCGCGCGACCAGTTCACCCGCACCAGGTCCTGATCGTAACTCCACCGGTAGTGCAGGTCGCCGCCATGGGCCTTGAAGATGTCGCGGCCGATCTTCTGTGCCAGCTTGCTCTCGGTGGTGGAGATGACGATGGTCCCCTTTTCCGAGGAGGTCGTCATGATCCTGCCGAGCGGGTTCTTGGCCAGTGTGGTGGCTTCGGCGTGCCTGATCAGGTTGTTGATCTCGGTTTCATGGGCAGCCAGGTAGGTGCCGCTCAGGGTGACGATGCCAGCGGGGTTCTTGTCGGAGATCCGACGGCAGGCAGGGCAGGTGAGCGTCCCGGCCCCTTCCCCCTTACCGGCCTCTTCGACGGGATACCATCTCTTGTTGCGGTAGATTGCTCCGCATGCGATGCAGGCTGTTGCCCCTTTTGCGCTTCCCTGCACCTGGTAGGGGTTGGTGCTGCGGGCCGTCCGTTTCCCTTTTTCTCCAGTCCTCTTGGTGGTTGTAGCCATGATCCAACCTCCTTTCGGTCAGGCAAGCCTTCAGGAATAAGTGTATCAAGGCTGGGTATACATGCAACTTTCCATGCGTCGACCCTATTCCTGCTCTCAGAGGGTATAGAGAGTGTCGTCGTGGGCCGGCGGGATGTACTTCCGGCGCACCCCCTTGATTCCTCCCGTGCCGAACGGGTTCTCCTCATCGAACAGATCCCCCATCTCGGCTTCGATCTTTTCCGGATCTTCTCCCTTTTCCAGGCGCCTGATCGCCTCTTCCATGCCGTCACCCAGGTTCAGGCCGGTTGCTTCGGACAGTTTTCGCATGAGTCGGGCCATCTGACGGGGATCATTTTCGTCCATCCCCTCCATTTCACCGGCCATGGCCTGCATGGCCTTTTCCATCTGGGCCTCGTCAATGTCCGGCATCCCGTCGCCGGTATTCTCCGGCCGGTTTTTCGAGACGGCAAAGCGGGATACCTGCCGTTCCAGTGCGGGTCTGCCGCACTTGGGGCAGTCCGGTTGCCGGTCGGTATTCACCCGGCGAGAGAGAAAGTTGAAGATCATGTGACAGTCGCTGCAATAAAACTCATATACCGGCATAGTCAAACCTCCTTGTCGCATGGTGGCGATCAGTGACACTATAATCAGAGTGGCAGATCTTGGCAAGTGAGTCAGTATCTCTGCTGCTTGAGCATTTCATGAGAGGATTTCACCCGGTTCAGTCAGGGGAGTCTGTCGATTGTTTGTCGCATATTTGAGTTCTTGCTGTTTATTTGCTTCCAGATTGCAAAATGTGTGGTAGTATACACTATCTTTTGAAGATTTCGCCCTTGGGGTACTTTGAAAGTTTCCAGGGGCATTTCTTTCCCGGCGGGGCATTACAAGGGTCTGGCCGGTTCGTAAGCGCTTCAGCGACACCCGCACCTGACGGGTGCATTACACAAAGCAGCAGAAGGAGAAAGAGGCATGACGACAGGAAAAGTAAAGTGGTTCAACGACAGCAAGGGGTTCGGTTTTCTTGAGCAGGAGCAGGGCGATGACGTTTTCGTGCACTTCTCTGCCATTACGGGCAACGGATTCAAGTCCCTTGCCGAAGGCGACAGGGTTCAGTTTGAAATCGTCAAAGGCCCCAAAGGGCTGCAGGCGGCAAACGTCACCAAAATCTAATTATTCCTGTCGACGATGTACTCTTGGCGCCCCGGCTTTTTCAGCGGGGCGTTTTCTTTTGTCCCCGCGTCAGTCCTGGCGATGGTCGAGCACCAGCAGAAACGGCGAAGCAACCCCTTCCTTTTCCAGCAGCCGTTCGGCCGCATCCCCGCCACGGGAGAGGCATTCGCTTAGCCCGTGCTCGTATTCGAGGTGGACGAGCAGCGGGAGGTTACCGTAGAGCGAGCACCCGAAGCGAACCGCCATCTCCCGCAGGATGGTGGATTCCTGTCGCATCCCTTCATCCTGCGTTGCTGCCACGTAATGGAGGGGAAACGATACCGCTGCCCGGTCCAGGCTGTCGATGTATGCGGACTTCTCCGCCGGGGAGAGTGCGGCAAAGTCCGCGCCGCACCAGCGGCTCTCCTTGGTGGAGAGAAGGGCGCGACAGGAAAAGGGTCGATCCAGGTAGACGCCGCATGCACCTTCGTCATCCAAGAGCGGGCAGAAGCCGATCTGCTGCCGATGCAGCCGGAGATAGGCTTTCAGGTCAGTGACCCCCTGGACGCAAGCCCGGAGACGCTCCACATGGGTCCTGATCCTTTTGGCCTGCAGTTCGGTCACGGTTTCTGCGATGCGGCGAGCTTCGGGAAAGGTGGCATTCACCACGAGATTGCAGCAGCTCCGGCATCCCTTCGCGCAGAAGATTCGCCCCCCTCCGGCAGTATAGCCATTGCACCAGTCACTGCCCATCCGGTCGAGCTGCTCCTGCCCCTCACGGACCTTGTCCAGAATCTCCTGCCACATGGTTTTCCTCCCGGGTTTTGGACCCCATGTTGCGGTACAGGCGCCAGGTTAGCCGTTCCGTGCCGCAAGATCAAGAAAATAGGCGTCGCAGCCTGCGGACATTATTCGACCTGATAGTGATTTCCAAAATCCTGCGACTGATCTATAATTATTACAGGAGCATAGTGATCGAAGTGAGTGAGGCGGTGCTCCCTTGGAGATGGGGGCAATCGCGAGGAGGTGTACCATGAAAGGCAAAGAAATCCTGAACGAGTTGAACGAACGGCGGAGCAGCGAACATGAGTTCGTGAAATGGTGGCGGATAGAGGACGATTTCCTCGATTACGACCTGATCGACCGGTTTGCCGATAAGGTTGCGGATGATGAGGAGATCGGCGGCCTTGAACTGCTGACCATGGGCGAGATGTGGGGAGAGGTGAAACGGGTGAGCGGAGATCGCGTTCACAGGGTGCACGGGAAGACGGGAGACGATGTGGAATGGGTCCATGAAGGTAAATCGGGCGTCAGCACCAACGTCTGCCCCTACACTGCCGAAACTCTGATCAACATCTATGACGTTGAAACCCATGGCAATCCCATAGGGTAAGTGCATGAAGGCCAAAACGCACGAAAGAGGCGTTTCGATATGGACGGCTGCCTGCAAAGGCAGCCGTTTTTTATGCACACAAGTCGCGTCGTAAGCGTGGAGGTACACCTCTGCCTGCTACGGTCGTTGCCGTGTCACGGAAACAGCTTCAAGTTCCTGCAATCATTGTCGACCAGCAGGATGAATCCCCGGCATGGGAGAATTGTTTTACTGCAAAAAAAATATGCATATGGTGCTTTTGTAATTTCAGGTAGTACCGATAAGTTGAGAATCCGGCAGCAATCCGCTCCGGGAATGACGGCTTAATTCAGCCGAAATGCTCTGTGTTTGGGAGGGTTGCAATGCAAGACATTTTCGTGAAGAGTCTGATGACCACCGAGGTTGCCGTTACCCCGCCGGCTGCGGACCTGATGGATGTGATCCAGACCATGCTCGCCAGCCACTATTCCTGCATGGTGGTCACCGACGAGGATGTCCCGGTGGGGATCGTCACGGAACGGGACTTCATCCGGCTGCTGGCGGAACGGGACGATCGCTCCATCAGGGCATTGAAGGTGCGTGATGTCATGTCCCGCCCGCTGATTGCCGTTGGCGAAGATACCACGCTGTTCGATGCGCTGGTCATGATCACCTCCCGCAACGTGCGCCATGTTCCGGTGGTGGATGGCGATGGCAAGCTGTCAGGGCTGGTGACGCTGACCGATCTCGCCAAGTCGCATTTCCAGGTATATGAAAAGCAGCGGGAGATCATCGAGCACTCCATTACCGCCCGGACCAGGCAGCTTCTGGAGGCCAACGAGAAGCTCAAGGCGCTTTCCATGGTGGACCCGCTCATGGGGATCGGCAATCGACGCGCCATGGAGGTCGATCTGGCTTATTCCCACGCCCAGTCGGTCCGCTACAGCAGGGACTATTCGGTGGCGCTCTTCGACATAGATTTCTTCAAGGCCTATAATGATTGCTACGGCCATTTGGCCGGGGACATGGCGTTGCGCAAGGTCGCCGAGCATCTCCAGATCCGCATCCGCAAGTCGGACCGGCTCTACCGCTATGGCGGCGAAGAGATCCTGTTGCTCCTGCCGGAAACCCCCTTGGCAGGGGCCGAGATCCTGGTCGGCAGGCTGCTTGAGGGGCTTGCTGCACTGCACATCCCCCATCAGATGAGCACCCACAAGGTGCTGACCATGAGTTGCGGGATAGCCTGCCAGGCAGCCGAGGGGTCGAAGGGGAAAGGGTGGAACGACGTGGTGGCGCTGGCGGACCGCTGCCTTTACCAGGCTAAGCAGTCCGGGCGCAACCGCTATGCCGGAACAGAGCTGCAGAGCATCACCGATGCCATAAAATCGTGCCTGCGCGGTTTTGAAGGAAGTCCGGCCTTCTCCGGGGGGTAATCGTCCTGTTGTGCCGCACCATGCCGTTGACGCGGCTGGAGACCCGAAGAAATGACTGCGCGAGGAATGCCTTGACAATGGTACCTGCATGCTGATAGGGTCATACAACTACAACCGCTGTTCCCGGAAGAAGACGACCAATCATTCGTAAGCCCCGGAAAATCTCCGGGGCTTTTTTCGTACGGAACACAGAAAGAAGGATTCATGCATTTTCAGCAATTCAACTTCGACCCCAGGGTCGCAGCCGGCATCAAGGCTGCCGGTTACCAGACACCGACCCCGATCCAGCTTCAGGCGATCCCCCCCGTTCTCAAGGGAGAGGATGTGATGGGGCTGGCTCAGACGGGTACCGGTAAGACTGCCGCCTTTGCCCTGCCGATCCTGCATCGCCTGATGAAAGGGGCGCGGGGCACGGTCCGGGCGCTCGTCGTCGCCCCCACCCGCGAGCTGGCAGAGCAGATCCACCAAGCCTTCGAGGCGCTGGGGAAGGAGACCCGCCTGCGGAGCATGACGCTTTACGGTGGAGTCGGTGTTTCGCCCCAGGTGCAGAAGCTGAAGCGGGGGGTGGAGATTGTCGTGGCCTGTCCGGGCAGGCTCCTCGATCACCTGAACCAGGGGAACATCGACCTTTCGCGGCTTGAGGTCCTGGTGCTGGACGAGGCTGACCAGATGTTCGACATGGGCTTTCTCCCCGATATCCGGCGCATCCTGCAGCGCCTTCCCGCTGACCGGCAGACCCTGCTCTTTTCGGCCACCATGCCGACCGAGATCAGGGGGTTGGCGCAGGAGATCCTCCGCGCTCCGGTTACGGTCCAGGTAGGGGCGACCACGGCGGCAACCACGGTCAGCCATGCCCTCTACCCTGTGACACAGCACCTGAAGACCCCGCTGCTCCTGGAGATCCTGCGTAAAACCGATACCGAATCAGTGCTGGTCTTCACCCGCACCAAGCACCGGGCCAAGCGTCTCGGCGAGCAGCTGGAAAAGGCCGGCTACCGGGCAGCCTCCCTGCAGGGAAACCTCTCCCAGAACAAGCGGCAGGCGGCCCTGGACGGTTTTCGCGACGGCAGCTACCAGATCCTGGTGGCAACTGATATCGCGGCCAGAGGGATTGACGTTTCACTCATTTCCCACGTGATCAATTACGATATCCCTGATACTCCGGAGGCATATATCCACCGCATCGGCCGGACCGGCCGCGCGGCCAAAAGCGGCGACGCCTATACCATGGTAACTGCCGAAGACGGTGCCATGGTCCGTGCCATCGAGCGCCTGCTGCACGATACCATCGAGCGGCGGACCCTGGAAGGGTTTGACTACGCAGTTCCGGCACCCCGTTCCGACGTGGAATTCTCCCGTGCTCCAAGACCCCCGCGTGGTGGTCAGCAGGCCGGGGCGAAGAAGAATGCCTCCTCTTTCCCCGGCAAGGGAGCTGCTCCCGGCCAGGCAAAGGGTGGCGGGCAGCAGCCGCGACAGCATGGCACGAACCAGCGCAGCGGTGGCGCATCCTCCCGGAGCACCCAGCCGCGGCAGGGGAGATGAGCTGAGAAGGCAGGAGCTGCAACAGGCAACAGCCTATCCTGAAACGCACAAAAGCCCGGAATCGCTTCCGGGCTTTTGCTTTTTTGGGCGGTACCCTACTCGGCACTCTTTCCTTATCCGCCGGTGTTAGTATCGGGAGGCTTCCCGCACGCTCCTTAGGGGACCTTGCGGAGAGTGGCCCTTCAGTTCCACCTTTTTGAAGAGGTTTTCACGCTCAGGCGGATGAGGCCGTCACTGCGCGTCAGGCGCTGCCTGGGTACCGTCGCTTTGTCAATGATCACTCTTACATGTTTATAGTACGCCTGCCCGCTGTCCGTGTCAAACGAGCATGCCCTGCGAAGCCTTGCCGGGTGCTGCTTCACAGGGTGTGCTCATCTGGCTTCCGGCGCCGTTTTGCCGGGGTCGCAGGCGGTGAGAAAGCGGAGAAAGGCGTCCCGCAACGGGGTACCATCGATTTCCGCAATCGCGTAGCCGACCCGCAGGATCGGTTCCCTGCTTGTGACCAGTTGCGCCAGGTCGATGGGGGTTGCCGCCAGCACCAGGTCGCACGGGACCTGATCGATGGTCGCTGACAGGTCGTCAACCTGTTCCGGCCGGTAGCCCATGGCCGGGAGCACGCTGCCGATATGCGGGTAGCGGGCATAGACCTCTTTGAGCGATCCGACCGCCCATGGTCGCGGATCGACGACCTCGGCTGCACCGAACTGCCGCGCGGCGGCCAGTCCGGCGCCGGCAGGCATGGAACCGTGCGTCACGGTCGGCCCGTCCTCGATCACCAGCACCCGCTTCCCCCGTGCCCGTTCCCCCTCAGCGCAGGAGACCAGCGATGCCGTTCGCACCACCGTTGCTTGAGGGTTCGTTCTCCGGATGGCATCCTCGACCTGCGCCAGATCGGCGGGGAGCGCGGCATTCACCTTGTTCACCACGATCAGTGAGGCCCGGCGCAGGTTCACCTCGCCGGGGAAGTAGGATGTCTCGTGCCCCGGCCGGAGCGGGTCTGCCACCACGATCTCCAGGTCAGGCCGGTAGAAGGGGAGGTCGTTGTTGCCGCCGTCCCAGATGATGACCCTGGCCTCTTTTTCGGCTCTCTTCAGGATCTTTCCGTAGTCCACCCCTGCGTAGACCACGGCGCCGCATTCCAGCAGGTGTTCGTACTCCTCCCGTTCCTCGATGGTGCATTGGTAGCGCTCCAGGTCTGCCGATTCGACGAAGCGTTCCACCTCCTGCTGCACCAGGTCGCCGTAGGGCATGGGGTGACGGACGACCACCGGCTTGATCCCCTTTTCCAGCAGGATCTGACAGAGATAGCGGACCACCTGGCTCTTGCCGCAGCCGGTACGGACGGCGCAGACCGAGACGACCGGGCGCCTGCTCCGGAGCATGGTGGCCGGAGGGCTTAGCAGTCGGAAGTCCGCTCCCCAGGAGAGGACCGCCGAGGCGGTATGCATCAGCTCCTGGTGGGAGATGTCGCTGTAGGAAAAGACCACCTGCTCGACCCGGTGCCGGCGGATCAGCTCCTGCAGCTCCTCTTCCGGGTGGATCGGGATGCCCCGCGGATAGAGCGGCCCGGCCAGTGCTGCGGGGTACCTTCGCCGGTCGATGTAGGGGATCTGGGCCGCGGTGAAGGCCACGACCCGGTAGGCTCCGTTCGACCGGAAGCAGCAATTGAAGTTGTGGAAATCGCGGCCCGCGGCGCCCATGATGATCACCCGGGTGGGGTCCGCGCCGTTGCCGTGGTGGGGGGGCTTGTGCTCTCCTGCCTGTTCCATGTCGATCCTCCGCATCAGTCTCCGATGAACTGCGTTCCCGCTTCTCCTGCCACGGCTGCCGCGATCCGGTCCAGGTGGCAGATCACCCCCCGCTTCCCGCCGTTGTCGAGAAACCGGGTCATGGCCTCCACCTTGGGGCCCATTGAGCCGGCAGGGAGCAGCCCGGCCGCCAGCAGGCGCCTGGCATCCGCCAGGGTCATCCGGTCGAGATAGCGCTCCTCCGGCGTACCGAACCCCAGTGCCACCCCTGGCACGTCGGTGGCGATCACCAGGATATCCACCCCTATCTCGGCCGCCAGGCAGGCGCTGGCCAGGTCTTTGTCGATCACGGCGTCGACGCCGTGAAAGGCCCGTCCTTCTTTGATAACCGGGATTCCGCCGCCGCCGCAACAGGTGACGATGAAGTCCATCTCCATCAGTCTGCGGATCTCCTCCTTTTCCACCACGGTCAACGGCTGAGGTGAAGCCACGATCCGCCGGAAGCCGCAGGGGGTCGCCACAGTGGGAAAAGGGAGTGCTGCTGCCCGTTCGGCGCTGTAGCAGGGGCCGATCGGCTTGGTGGGCGCGGCAAAGGCGGGGTCCTGTTCGTCCACCACCACATAGCTGATCAGGCTGACCAGGTTTTTCTTCAGGCCTGCCTCGGCAAGGGCCGAGTCGAGTGTCGATTCGATCATGTAGCCGATCTGCCCCTGGGTCTGGGCAACCAGGATCTCCAGGGGGAGGCGGGGGACTTCCGGTGCGCACTCCTGCTGCAGCAGGAGATTGCCCACCTGGGGGCCGTTGCCGTGGGTAATGATCAGCCTGAACGGATCTGCCAGCCCAGCAAGCTGGCGCATGGGTCCCTGCAGGTTGGCGAGCTGTTCCTCGGCGGTTCCCGCCTCACCGGGACGGATCAGCGCATTTCCCCCCAGGGCCACCAGTAGTAACGGTTTCGTCTCATTCCGGCTCATGGCTATCCCTCCTGGAGCAGCGTCGTCACGGGGCTTTCCCGCCGGTAGCAAAGGCACGGATCTTCTCCCGGTTCCCCATGACCATGCTGTATCCCAGGTCCCGGTAGGCGCGGTATTGCTCGGGGCTGAAAAAGACATCCACCGTGGAGTTGTGGGGGAAATCCTCGTCCCGTACCTGATAACCGGTTACCGAGAAGGGGTAATGGATCGAGTCGTTATGGCCGGGGGGCTGCAGCCTGTTCCGGTCCATGGAAAGCTTGATATACAAGAGTTCCAGGTCTTCTTCTGCACCATTTTCCCCCACGAGCCCTTTGATCTTTCCCAAAAAAACCGCTTGTTCAAGAGGGGTATGGAACACATCCACGGTTTTCACCTGGTCGAAGGACATCTCCAGCCCCAGCTCCTTCTTCAACTGGACCTTGAGCCGCTGCGCCGAGCTGAAGGTCGACCGGTTGTCTTGTTCGGCATCAACGATGATGATTTTCTTCACCCCCCTGCGCACCAGGGAAAAGGCCCCCAGGTTTTCGGTGTGCCCGCCGTCGCTCAGGTGGAGCGCTGCCCCGCTGTCCCCTTCCACTGCATCGAGGAGGTAATAGAGGGGGAAGGGCATGACCTTGTGCAGGACCTGGACGAACCCGTTGGTCCTGGGGTTGGAGATCCGGTAGCCGATGTCCGCATTCAGGAGATCCATTGCCGCCTCGACCGTGGCCGACGAGCCCTGGCTGTTTCCGGCGATGTCGACCGCCTCTTGTTGCCTGTCCACTGCGGCCCCGGAGATGGCAACCGCCTGGGAGAAGCTTACCGGCTCGGGGGCGGAATCGACGGGGTAATATCCGACCAGGTTGGAGCCGTACCAGAGCGGGGTGAACTCGAAAAGGGCGTTGCTCATCCTGCGCTGCAGGCAGACCTCCTCGCTCTCGGCGCAGTAGTTGCTGCAGCGCCCAGCCTTTGGTGGCGGCTCGGCGTTGCATACCTCACGTTTTGCGGCGCAGACCTCCCGGTTTTTTTCCGAGCTGAACTTCTTGAAGGCACGACTAAACCCGCCGGTGGTGTTGATAATGAAGAAGGGGAGCGGTTTCCCTTCCTCCTTTTTTGCCCTGAGATAGCCGGCCATGCGGGAGAGCGGGACCTGCTGGGCATTGATGCGGGGGAAGCGGATGGCGTGGGAATCGTATCTGTTCTGAAAGGGCTCGTTCGGGTTGGAGAGGCTGTACTGCTGATTGACGGCAAAGACCAGGGAGGTGTCGTTGGCATAATGGTTATAGTCATAGGTGAGGGGGACGAGTCCGTAGGTCCGTTCCAGACCGTTCTGGTAGTACCTGCGGTAGGGGTTGAGGTTGACGTCCCAGTCGAAGAGGCCGTTGAAGAGCCAGTGGAAGGGGGTGATCAGGCTATGGGTAAAGATATTGCCGGCCTGCTGGGAGGCGTTTTGCAGCGAGCCGACGATCCCCTCCCGTTTCTGGTAGGTGAGGATGTCCGAGCTTCCCTCCAGGGCGAGCTGGAAGCGATAGTCATTGGGATCGCGGATATTGCTCCGTTCTTGCTGTGATGTGCCGTTGGACGGGTCGTTCCAGGCGGCGAAGATGATGTCGGGGGTAAAGCTGTTCCTGGCCTTCTCCAGCAGCCTGAGATCCTCGTCGTTGCGGTCGGCCGGGTCGCAGAACGCGCCTGCACCCCCGGCGGGGAGATTGAGGTAACAGTTCTGGGTGAAGTACCAGTAGGTTGCGTAGGCCCCGCCGGAGACCGCCGAAACCATGTCGACCCCGGACATTACCCCGAGTTCGGTCAGCCCCTTGAGCACACCGATGCTGAAGGAGGCCGAGCGGGTACCGCCGCCCGACAGGGACAGTCCGAGTTGCGGGACCCCTTTCCGTCTCAGGAACTGTTGCTCCGTGCCGTATTTTGTCTCCAGGATCGTTCGGTTGGCGGAAGCAAGGGCGATCCGGGCGTTTCTGTCGCTCCGGTCGAAGACCTTCCCGTCTGACCCGACGGCATAGATCCCCATGATATCGTCGCGCCCGTTGTAGATGCCCTGAGGGGTGGAGCAGCCGTTCAGGATCGTGCAGAACAACACTGTTGCCGCCAGGGGCAGATATCGCATCGCATTTCCCTCCTCATGCCAGCCGGGATTCCGCATGCCGGTCCGAGTGTCGGGGGCTGGCGGCATTGTCGCGCACTGGGATGATACTGTTGGAATTGTGGAATAGATTGCCGATTTGTAAAGCTCTATATCAGGAGTGGTGAAATTTTTCCAATGATATTCTCCCATTGGCCAATGAGAGAGGTTCGGTTGCAATGGCTTTGGCGCGCTGTAAGATAGTGTCAGAGGTTACGATTGTCCTCCATGTGAATCCGTGACGACTGCCGGGCCGCTACGCTCCGCGTGCCGCTCGAACCGCCGCTGTACGGCTCATTCCGCTACCGGCCCGCAACTCACCCAGACGGGCTCAGACAGGCAGGCCGGTTGACGCTCCATTTCGCCTACAGCGGCTGGTTCTCGGGCACAGTCGCTTCGTCGACCCGGCATCTGTCACGGATTGAGGCTCCAGGAAAGGAGAGAATCATGAACGTTCTCGTGCTCTATTACTCCATGTATGGCCATATCCACCGGATGGCCGAGGCTGTTGCCGAAGGGGTCAGGGAGGTGGCGGGCGCCCGTGCCGTCCTGCGCAGGGTTCCGGAGACGCTGCCTCCGGAGGTGCTACAGAAGATGGGTGCCCTGGAGGCGCAGAAGGGGCTCGCCCATGTGCCGGTCTGCACCATCGAAGAGCTGACCGGTTACGATGCGATCATCTTCGGCACACCGACCAGGTTCGGCAACATGTGTGGCCAGATGCGCCAGTTTCTCGATGCAACTGGGCAGATCTGGTTCACCGGAGGGCTGGTCGGCAAGGTCGGGAGCGTCTTCACCAGCTCCGCCACCCAGCATGGCGGCCAGGAGTCGACCATCCTCACCTTCCATACCTTCCTCCTGCACCAGGGTATGGTGATCGTCGGGCTCCCCTATACCTTTGCCGGCCAGATGCGGATCGACGAAATCACCGGCGGGAGCCCCTATGGCGCCTCCACCATCGCCGGCGGCAAGGGGGAGCGGCTCCCCAGCGACAATGAACTGGCTGCAGCCCGCTTCCAGGGGCGGCATGTTGCGGAAATAGCGGCCAAACTGGCAGGCTGATCCGGGAGCGCCCCGATGAAACGGCGCCGGGCCGGGCAATCACGCCGGGCGCTTCAGGGAGAGGTTTCCTCGGGCGATGCCGTTTGACAAGCGGTGCCCGGCTCCCTATACTGCCTGGAATTGCAGTTGGTTTGGCATTCAGGGGAGGAGAGATGGGCAAGCAGATCTATGTCATCGGGCACCGCAATCCGGATACCGATTCCGTTGCGGCGGCCATGGCCTATGCGACACTGAAGCGGATGCAGGGACATACCGCCGTGACCGCTGCCATGGCCGGCGCGCCCAACCCACAGACCCGCTTCATCCTGGAGCGGCTCGGGCTGGAGCCGCCGCTCTACCTGGCGGACGTCCATCCCAAGGTCAGGGATGTCCTCAACCCCCGGCCGATCACCGCCGACATGGCCCTCACCTTGAAGGAGGCCCTGGAACTCTTCCACCGCCACACCATCCGGGTGCTACCGGTGGTCGACGGCCAGAATGCCCCGATTGGCATCGTCTCACTCCTCAAGCTCTCGGAAAAGTACCTGGTTGCGGGAACGGACCGGAAGCGGGGGGTCGACAGCTCGCTCGGCTCGCTGGCCGCCTGCCTGGACGCCACTTTCCTCTCCGGGACCTCTGCCGACGCGGTGGAGCATCTGCACCTCTTCATCGGCGCCATGGTCGAGGAATCCTTTTCCAGCCGGATCAGCGGCTATGACCCTGCGTCGCTCCTGATCATGACCGGCGATCGCCCCTCCATCCAGCAGGCCGCCATCGACAAGGGGGTACGGCTCCTGGTGGTGACCGGCGGTTTCCCGGTGCGGGAGGACCTCCTTGCCCGCGCCCGCCAGTCCGGGGTCGCAGTCCTCTCCACCCCCCATGATACCGCCACGGCTGCCTGGCTGGCCCGGCTTTCCACCCCCCTTTCCTGCTTCATGGAGACGAAATTCGAGCGGATCGGCGTTGCCGAATCCCTGGAGCACCTGCGGCTCAAGCTGATCCATTCCGGGGAGCCGGCCGTGATCGCCGTGGAGGAGGATGGCACCCTGGCCGGGATCGCCACCAAGTCGTCGCTCCTGGCGCCGATCCCCTACGCCCTGATCCTCGTGGACCACAACGAGCTGACCCAGGCGGTGCCGGGGGCCGAGGCGGTGGAGATCCTGGAGGTGATCGACCACCACAAGCTCGGCAATGCGCCCACCAACCAGCCGATTACCTTCCTGGCCGCCCCGGTGGGGAGCACCTGCACCGTGGTCGCCTCCCTCTTCCGGGAACAGGGTGTGGAGCCCGAGCCGCGGATCGCCTCGCTGCTTCTGGCCGGTCTCCTTTCGGACACGGTGATCCTCAAATCCCCCACGACCACCGAGCGGGACAGGGAGATGGTTGCCTGGCTGGAGGGGCGCTCGGGTCTCTGTCACGAGACGTTCGGCAAGGAGATATTCTCCTCCTGCAGCGGTTTCAGCGCCTATGACACCCCTGAACAGGCCATCCGGGCCGATTTCAAGCATTTCTCCGCGGCAGATACCCTGTTCGGCATCGGCCAGGTGGAGGTGGTCGGCTTCGACGAATTCTTCGAGCTCAAGGAGACGCTCCGGCAGGCCCTGGCGCGGATCAAGGAGCAGGAGCGGCTCAATCTCGCCGGCCTGATGGTCACCGACATCTACACCGAGACCACTCTCTTCCTGGCAGAAGGGAAGAACGAGCTGGCCCATGTCATGGGCTATCCCCAGCTGGAACCGCACCTCTACGAGCTGAAGGGAGTCATGTCGCGCAAGAAGCAGATGGTGCCACACCTGATGAAGGTGCTGGGCGCCCTGTAACCTTCTGCATGAACCCTGCGGTCACCGGGAACGGCGTAGCACCTGCATCGACGAGGAGACGGCATGGCAGTTATCCCTTCCTATTCACCGCCTGATTTCGACCGACCCGACCTGGTGGCGGCCCCGGCTGCGCGGGTCGAGCCGGCCCCTGCCGACGGCGTGGCCCCCAAGGGCTTCCATGCCACGTCAAACCATCCGGAATATGTCCGTCTCGGCAACGGCAGGTGGCTCCTCGCCCGCGAAAGCCGGATGGACGGCGTGCTGGTGTTGCGCGGCGATGACCTTGACGTGGTCGAGCCCCGCCGGCTGCTGCGGGGCGATCCGGTGGTGGTCGGCCGCACAGAGGATGGCGAGGAGGGGATACTGGTCCATACCTCGGGCTTCACCGTCTCCCCGGCACAAGAGGCGGACAAGTTTGCCTTCCGTACCAGGGGAACCAGGGAATCCCCTTTTTCCCGTTCCTACGAGGAGCTGTACGAGGTCCTGCGTCATGACCGCGAACATGGCTCCATCGTCTGGGTGCTGGGGCCGGCGGTTGCCTTTGACCGGGACAGTCGGGAGGCCATGCAGGGGCTGATAGAGCAGGGTTACTGCCATGCCCTCCTGGCGGGGAACGCCCTTGCCACCCACGACCTGGAAGCAGCGCTGTTCGGGACCGGGCTGGGACAGGACATCTACTCCCAGGCTCTGCGGCCCCAGGGGCACTATCATCACCTGGATGTCATCAACGAGGTGCGCCGGTGCGGGTCCATGGCCGCCATGATCGCCGATAAAGGGGTCGACAACGGCATCGTCCATGCCTGCCGGCGCAAGGAGATACCGCTGGTGCTGGCAGGTTCCATCCGGGACGACGGCCCGCTGCCCGAGGTGATCGCCGATTCCTGCCGGGCACAGGATGCCATGCGGGTTCACGCGCGGCGGGCGACCACGGTCATTGCCCTGGCTACCCAGCTCCATGCCATCGCCTTCGGCAACATGCTTCCCAGCTATCATGTCCTGGCAGACGGCACGGTCCGTCCGGTCTTCTTCTATATCGTCGACATGTCGGAGTTCAGCGCCGATAAACTGGCGAACCGCGGCTCTGCCCAATCCGTGGCCATCCTGACCAATGTCCAGGATTTCATGGTCAACCTCTGGCACAACCTGAAAGGGTAACCGGGGGAATCCCCGGGCATTCGGGCACATGGCCATGCCGTTTGCGCGATTCTCTGCCCGGCGGCTTGTCCGGACATTGGCTTTCCCGCATGCCCATGCTATAGTGGGGCGAAATCCAGACCAATGGAGTGATAACCATGACGCAGAGGGCCATGCTCTGCCCCCGTTGCCGGCGCCTGATCGGCAGTTCCGAAACAACCTGTTCCTGGTGCGGCTTTGACCGCTCCAAGGGGAGATGGAGCGCCAGCGCCTGGGCCCAGGGGGGTCTCGATGGCGATTGGCTGGTCAAGGCCATCATAACGGTCACCATAGCCTTTTACATCCTTTCCCTGCTCCTGAGCGTCCGGCGCGGTTCGTCTCTCAATCCCTTCAGTTTCCTTGCCCCGGACCAGACCAGCATGCTGGTCCTGGGGAGCACCGGGACGATCCCCATTGCGCGGCTCGGCAGGATCTGGACCCTGGTATCGGCCACCTATCTCCATGGCGGGATTCTCCATCTCATCTTCAACCTGATGGCCATCCGCCAGATTGCCCCCTGGGTCAACCAGGAATTCGGGCCGAGCCGGATGTTCATCATCTACACCCTGGGAGGGGTGGGGGGGTTCGTAGTCTCCTTCCTGGCCGGGGTTCCTTTCACCATCGGCGCTTCGGCCGCAATCTGCGGGCTCATCGGTGCCCTGCTCTATTACGGTAAGAGCCGGGGCGGGACCTATGGCGCGGCGGTCTTTCGCGAGGTGAGCGGCTGGGTGATCGGTCTGGTCCTTTTCGGCCTGATGCTGCCGGGGATCAACAACTGGGGGCACGGTGGCGGGATCATCAGCGGAATTCTCCTGGGGATGCTGCTGGGGTATGAGGAGCGCGGCCGGGAGACCCTTTTCCACCGGGTCCTGGCATTGGCCTGTGCCGCGGTTACCGTGGCCATATTGGGCTGGGCCACCGTAAGTGCCCTCCTGATCAGGTTTGGTGGCACGATGGGCTCGTGACCTGCCGCGCCGCTTCGAGCTGCCGGGGCACTCTCTTCAGAAGTTTCATAAAATAATTAATGAAAAAGATTGCTTGTCCATCATATTGCTGCTATAAGTAGATATTACGCGTTGCCCTGGCGGGCAGTATGTCGTCCTTTTCAAGCTGGTTGCAGTTCTTCGCAGCAGTCCTCAGCGTTTTCCGTAGGCCGCCTTTCTCGATCCGCCATCGCTCAATCCAAGTCATCACGCACAACATTTCCTCACCCGGTAGGCGCCTTTCCGCAGATCCGGATGAAGTCCTGTTGCATACCGTCTTCGTCCGCCGTTGTCCGGTGATGCATACTTCTGCCCGGCTGCCTGTCGGGCCATTACAGAAAGAAGGAATATACATGTCTTTTGCTGAACTGAATCTCTCCCCCGTCATCCTCAAGGCTATCGAAAACTGCGGCTATACCGAGCCGACCCAGATCCAGGCCGAGGCAATTCCCAAGGCTCTGGCCGGCCGCGACCTGATCGCCTCTGCCCAGACCGGCACCGGCAAGACAGCGGCCTTTGTGTTGCCGTCGCTGCAGAGGATATCCCAGCCCGCAACCGCCACCGGGAGGGGACCGCGCGTACTGGTGCTGACCCCGACCCGCGAGCTGGCCAACCAGGTCACCGATGCGGTGCGTACCTATGGGAAGTTCATGCGGGTCAGAAGCGGCGCCATTCTCGGCGGCATGCCCTATCGCGAGCAGCTGCGCCTCCTTTCGGTCCCGGTTGACCTGATCGTCGCCACTCCCGGTCGTCTCATCGACCATCTGGAGCGGGGGCGGCTTGACCTGTCCCGCCTGGAGATGCTGGTGCTGGATGAGGCCGACCGGATGCTCGATATGGGATTTGTCGAGGATGTGGAGAAGATCGCCGCGGCAACGCCGGCCAGTCGTCAGACCCTGCTCTTTTCCGCCACCATGGACCACCGGATCAAGAAGCTGGCCGGTGGCCTGCTGAAAGAGCCTGAAGTCGTGCAGATAACCCCCAGCCAGGTTACCCATGCCAATATCGAACAGCGGCTCCTGGTTGCCGACAGCCTTCCCCACAAGAACCGCCTGTTGCAGCATCTCCTGGCCGACACGGAAGTGTCGAAGGCGATCATCTTCTCCGCCACCAAGCGGGATGCCGATTCGCTTGCCAAGGAACTGTCCGCCCAGGGTCACAAGGCGGCAGCTTTGCACGGCGACATGCCCCAGGGTGCCCGCAACCGCACCATCAGCAACATGCACCGGGGTCAGCTCCGCTTCCTGGTTGCCACCGACGTGGCTGCCCGTGGCCTGGACGTTACCGGCATCAGCCATGTCATCAATTACGATCTGCCCAAATATGCCGAGGATTACGTCCACCGGATCGGCCGGACCGGTCGTGCCGGGGCTTCGGGGATTGCGATATCGTTCGTGTCCCACAGCGAGATCAGCTACCTGGACAGGATCGAACGCTATACCGGTGCCCAGCTGCCGCTGCATGTCATTCCCGGCCTTGAGCCGTTGCATCCCTTGCGCAGGCTTGCTGCCGGCAAAGGGGGGGGCGGTGGACAGCGACGCGGCACTGGTGCAAACCAGGGGAGAGGGCAACGGAGTGCCGCCGGTGCGGCAGGCAACGGTTCCGCACATGCGGCCAAGCGGCCGTGGGGCGCACCCAAGCGTCAGGACCGCGACCCGGTGGTGGTCTACCGGCAGAACAAAAGCAACCGCCAGGGATAATCGCACGAGAATTTCTGCGTAACTTCATGGTGAGAATACGAAAAAAGCCTGCATCAATGCAGGCTTTTTTCGTTTCAGGCAGGAAAACGGCGGGGAGGGGTCATGCAGACAGGCTAGCGGCCCCCTTAGCCCCGCACCGCCTGCATCATCAGCTCGAAATCTTCCAAAAGCGCCTGGAGGTCCTCTTCATGCTCAACCTCCTGCTGGAGGATCTGCAGGACCATGTTGTAGGTTACCGGGTCCTTCTCCCTGGTGATGTCCATGAGTTTCTTGTAGACGCCGATGGCACACTGCTCTCCCTTGATATTCTGCATCAGCAGCGTCTTCACGAAGGGGTCGTCAGGTGCCTCGTAGCCGCAGTTGGTCAGTTTGTACCAGTCCTCCGGCTTGGTTACCGGAGTTCCTCCGAGCTGGATGATCCGCATGGCCACCATGTCGGCGTGCATGAGCTCTTCCGTTGCATGCTGGAGCAGTTCCGCGCCGACGGCGTCTTTCATCGGGCCTTTGACCAGCTTGGCGCCGAGCCAGTACTGGTAGTAGGCCAGCCACTCATCGGCGTAGGCCCGCCGCAGCAGGTTCAGAAGTTCATCTACATCCATGCCGATAATTTCACGCGCCTTTGATCCCATGATATCTCCCTCCTGATGTCGGATGTCGTTTGTCAACGGGTTTCACTGACAAGTTTAGTGGGAGGGATGTCATTGTCAACGGGCCGGTCCCATTGGGGTGAGAGAAACGATTCCCGACAGGGATCGGCCGGGCGTCGGATGGGATGCATGACCTGCCGGTTTCAGGGATTGCTGTTATGGGAGTCCGTGCGTGTCGGCAGGCGGAGCAGGTAGAGGGATATCCCGGCGGCAACTGCAAAGAGCAGGATCTTTACCCAGAGCACGGGTACGATGAACAGGGCCGATGGGGGGATGGTCAGCCAGACAAGGGTTATGGCCGACACCTTTGCCCGCCTGGGTATGCCGGAACCTTTCAGGTAATCGCGAATCAGCGGTCCGAAATGCCTGTGCTCGATGAGCCAGGTATGGAAACGCTCCGAACTGCGGGCAAAGCAGGCCGCTGCCAGGAGCAGCAGCGGGACGGTCGGTACGAGCGGGAGAAAGATGCCGATGATGCCGAAGATGGTTGCTGCCAGGCCGATGATCAGCAGTGCCCAGCGTAAGACGGGATGGCGCACATGCCGGCTCTGCGGTGCCGGTGGCAGCTTCTTGGTGTCATGACCTTCCCGCGGATGTGACATGTGCTTCCCGGATCCTTTCAGCCGAGTATTCCGCAGATGGGCGTCAGCGCTGGTCGAACGGGAAGGTTTCACTGCCGAATGTGTCGCCCGTGAAATAGGAGCGCATGAAATCGAGATATTTCTTGGCAACGACATACGAGACGCCGGTGGCAGTGGCGGCCTGCTCAAGGAGCTGATCGTCGGTCAGGGCAGGGGATTTCTTCCGTGCAGCGTCCATGGCCATCACAACGGCAAGACCCCCGGAAAAGCTCTCACGATCGGGAAGGGAGAGACGAGGCCGGTCGATCTTCTCTCCGGAAGGAGACAGATTGCCGATCTGGGCGTTGTTGGCATATATCTGCGCCAGGGAGGGGATGCCGAATTTGAGCACGGTATTCCCTTGCTGCGAGGAAACCTCGGCAATGGTGCAAGCCGGGCAGTCAAGGGAGGGCCGAATGAAGAGATGTATCCGCTGCAGATGCGGAATCTTTTTTTGCAACTCCTTGAGCATCGACTGGACAACCGGCTTCAACTCCTCCTGGCGAATATCGAACCTGACCAGCCCGACTCCTTCAAATATCTTTCCATCTTCGGATTGTTTGACACGGTGAAGTTCATAGGCTAGCTGCTCACTGACCTTGCCGCTGGCAAATGGCGGTCTTTTCGCCATGTTCCCAGTGGCCACCACGGATTTCGGACCCTGCTGCGCCGGGGCAGGCTCCAGCCAGAGACCGATCCGCCATGCTAGGAACAGGGAGACCGCGACCGATATGGTACCTACGATGATTCGAACTGATTTGTTATTCATGATCGAACTCTCCTGACAGGCTTGTGGCAAAGGGTGATGCTGCAAAGGGTATCGGTTATCTGCGGCAAATGCAAATCTTGATATCCTCACCCGCTTTTTGAGAAGGTTCACAGACGCCACGGAGCCGCTTCCATGCGCCTGAAAGGCGTGAAAATGAAAACTGTTTTCAAAATAACCCGTTCCTGTTATAGTTTATATGGAAGCAGAAAGAGGGGAGGCGAACAGTCATGAGGGAATCGCAATACAATACGGTCTGTTACCGGACTGAACAACGTGAGGAACGGGTACCGCTCAAAAACCTGAGAACCGGTGAGATCGGGTATTCATTCGGGTGTACGTCTGCCGGCGAGACGGTACAGGTAAAGCTGGAAAACGGTGGACTGGACTCCTGGAGCAAAGAGGAGTGCACTGAAGTCACGAGTCACTGAGTGAGAGGCATATTCAGGAAGTGGCAGTGCCTGGAAATCCTCAGGTGAAGGACTGGGGTGTGGTTTCTTTTCATATCCCGGGTCGAGGGAGTGGAGTGAGAATGTACTTGATTTTATAGATGGGGAAAGTGTAAGATTAGCCATTGTGTTCAGGTGTTTATTTTTGGCAAACTTTGCCGCGAGGCAAAATGGGGAAGACACCGCGAATGTCCTGCGGAGATGAACTGCCGTCTGCCGGCAACCGAACCCAGTGATCTGAAGCATGTCTTCAAGGGGATGGGGAAGCATGTATTTACTTTGCTGATTGTGGTGATAAAGATCACCTCATTTTTCCTTATAGATCGGTAGTATCGACTTACAACTGAATAGTTCGAGCATATCGACAATACTAAACCATCCGTGAGGGTGGGACGGAAAGCCCAAGGGTCTTACTGAGACAGCCGGGTCGCCGAAATATCTCAACGATATTGGCGACCCGGTTTTTTGTTTTTCCGGCGTAGGCACATCCGGACCATAGGACGTCCGGCAAGAGGGGGAAAAGATGAAATGTGCGCAACGAGTGTCGACAGGTTCTCTTTTCAGGCGGTCATTCATCGTTGTCGCTGCCGTTTTAATCCCTCAGGCAGTCTGTGCGGGGAGTATCGATCTGGTTCGAACGACTGAACTGGGAAACCTCAACTCGATTGTCGCAAAGAAGATTGCAAAGAAATCCATGGGGATCGGTCTGGACGATAACGGAGACGTGACCCTCACCTATAACCGGATGTCCCTGACAGTTACCTATAACCCGGATGACCTCATGCCCCAGCCTCGTGAGCGCGTTGCACTGGCCCAACCTGAATCCCCTGCAGTTAGCGGTATTGGCATCAAACTCGGCGTCTCCTTCTAGCATCGCGGGTATTGATCTGGCCTTGCAGATTTCCGCAGCGATTGTAAAACCTTCTCTCGTTTCTGAAAAAATCTCCTCGAGTGTTTTCCCCTGACTCCGTGCGAGCCCGCATGAGAGTTTTTCTGCGTGGTGCGACGCGGGTGGTATACTGATACCAAACAAGTCTGATTCGGGAAAGGAATTGCCATGTCATTCGACAAAACCTGGTACACCCTGGACGAGGCAGTGGAGAAATTCGGCGTGGAACTGAGCATGATCCTCAAGTGGGTGGATGAGGGGATTGTTCGTTCCGAGGATCTGGAGAAGAAGGTGATTCGGGTCAATGCCGACGATCTGGAACTCAAGGTGCAGGAGATGACCGGAATCTGAGGCACTGCTCCGGTACTGCATGGAGGAGGGGGACCGGTTCCCCGGTCTGCTTACGATTCGTGCGGGGAGTCTGCGCTGGTGGCACTTTGCCGTGGCTGGACGGAGCTGTCATGGCGTGTTGTCGTCGTCATAGCGGTCGATGAATATCTTTTTGTCCTTACGATCAAGCCCCTTGGCAATCAGGAGTAGCGCCATCATCAGGAACAGCACGCCAGGAAGTGCCAGGATCTGCACCCGGAGTACGAGGCATAAGGTCCCGATACAGAAATAGGTTATCCCCAGGGAGAAACATGCCTTTTCCCTGGCAATTCCGTGTTGAGTTACGGCAAACCGGTAGAGTTGATAGAAAAAGGCGAATAGCGGGAGCAGTACGAATAACCTGAGCAGTTCCATGTCGTGGGCACCGGTACGGGTAGATAGGGAATGACAGTCACGACCAGAAGATCATCCGTACAGATTACAGCGCTGCTCCCATAAGTCAATGTCGTCGTCGCCGGCCTCTCTCTCTTCCGCGTTGAATCTCTCCAATTCGCCCTTCCGGTTGAGGAAATCCGTGTCTGGGTGGCTTTCTGCCCCTCGTCCTTGAATGCAATGGTGCTCTGGTTTCGCCGGGTATCCGGGCAGCATCTCGGGGAGTTGCCCCCTCAGAGCGTGCTGCACATGTTGAACACCTGGTCGTGTTCTGCTGTCCCGTTCCGGTGCCCCCCTTCGATCATGACGACCCTGTTGTTGACGATCATGAAGAGGTGCTGTTTCTCGCCGGTGTACATGCCGTATTTGTTTTTCGTATTGATGTCCACGCAGACCCGGTAACCGTAGAAGACCCCCGTGCCGTTTGTCAGAAAGCCCTTTGCCGGGCCTTTCCAGTTGGTATAGACGGCGCTCTGGGGATCGAGCAGGTAATCGGTCATATAGTCGGTGACGATCCTGGCATAGCT
The DNA here is from genome assembly GCA_009684525.1 of Geobacter sp. Lineage (NCBI taxonomy): Bacteria > Pseudomonadati > Thermodesulfobacteriota > Desulfuromonadia > Geobacterales > Geobacteraceae > Geobacter > Geobacter sp. Next base: position 218,185 of record WKKR01000005.1, on the reverse strand, counting down.
GGAGGGATATTGGCCGTAATCCACCTTGTCCAGGTGGTTTTCACTGTTGCCGTGGATAAAGGTGCAGCTGGCAAGAACCGTGGTGGCAAGAACGGGAGGGATCAGTTTGGCAGGATGCATGGCATACCTCCGGCAGGAATGACTCTGCTTCGACTGTATACCATGCATCGACAGGGATGTAAAACCTCAAGTAGGCCCTGCGGGCACTGCTGGCGCGGTTTTGGCCTTCATGAGAAAATCTGCGGGAGCGTTTCTGCACCGGGTCACAAAGAACCGGCGCCCAGGGTCCGCGTCTCAGTCGAGGGTGTTGATCTCGACGAGGATCTGCATGAGGGCGGCCAGAATGATCTGTACCCCCAGCTTGCGATGTTCCGGCGTGTCGATGCGAATGTTGCGGAGCTGCTCGGGAGTGACCTTGACGGCTGCCGGTTCGGAGACGCTGTTGTACCCGGCTACCTGGGGGATGAAGATCTGGGCCAGGTTCCTGGCCCGCTCATGCAAGGGCGGCGCTATGGTTTTGTTGCACAGGGCAGCGTCGAGCTCGTCGAGAAAAAACTCGAACAACCTCGGCGTGCCGAACAGCCCGATCAGCGACGGGGTGAAGCGGATAACGCACCGGTCGCTGGTGGCGTTCAGTTCGCGGAATACGGCGATAAATTCCCGGGCCTCATCCATGGGGCACCTCCAGATCTTGTTTTCAGGGATTATGTAGCAGAGTGTCAACGGATGCGCAAGGGCAAACAGCGGCATTGTAACGACTTTGTACCGTTTCCGGGCCGGAATGAGGGTCTGGTGGTGGGGCGTGACCCATCGTGCGTTTTCCCCGTTGCCAGGGACGGTTTTCTCTGGTACGAAACAGGGAGAGAGCATGGTCGTGCGCAGATCTGGGGAGGGAATCATGAAATGGATGCTGGTCCTGTTGCTGTTCATTGCCGTTCCCGCCTTCGGGGAGATCTATACCTGGACCGATGCCCGTGGGACCCGGCACTATACCAACAGCATGTATGAAGTCCCCGAGCGGTATCGCGCCAAGGTCAAGATCCTCGACCTGGGGCCGCCGCCACCGGTTGCGGCCACGCCACAGCAGCCGCCGCCTGCAGCCGCGCCGATTACCGTCATGCCCGAAACCCGGAATGCGACCCCCCCGCCGGTCCGTGTCGACCGGCGGAGGAGAGGGCAGACTCCCGGAGAACGCGACAATTGACACAAAAGCGCTGCCCGCTGGCAGCCCCTCTCCATCGGCATTCCCCCAAACACGACATGCTTATTGCGAGCAGAACACCGGTCACGATGACAGGGTGATCCTCGGCTGTTTCCGGCGCGGTGCGAACAAAAAGCCCATGGCGCCGCACATGAGCAGTGCGCCGATGCCGCCTGTTGCCCCGAGCCGTTCGCCGAAGATCAGCCAGGCCAGCACCGTCGAGGCGAGCGGTTCGACCAGGGTGCAGACGCTGGCCGCGGTGGCGGTGGTGTGACGGATGCCGGTGATGAACAGGACATAGGCCAGCGCCGTGGGAATCAGGCCGAGGTAGACGAGCAGGCCCCAGCCCGGCAGGGTGAAGCTGGCTGACAGGCCATAGCCCGACACAAAAGCGGCAAGCACCAGCGCCCCGACCGTAAAGCTTATGGCAATGGTCTGGAGCGGCTGGTTGCGACCGGACAGCGACCGGGAGACCATGGCGACCACCGCATAGCCAAAGGCCGAGCCGAGCGCCAGCAGGTAGCCACCCATCCGGATCGCTCCCCGGCCGGCTTCTCCTGCCGGCCAGGCGAGCAGGCTCGTACCCGCCACGGCCAGGGCCAAGGCGATCAGCACGTTGCGTGCGGGCTTCTCGCCGCACCAGATCAACGACAACAGGGCAACGATGACCGGCGCGCTGCAAAGGGTGAGCAGGGTGGCCACGGCAACGCCGACCCGCTCGACCGCGGAAAAGTAGCAGACCTGGTAGAGCGCCGTCATGAGGCCCATGAGCGACATCAGGAGCAGGTCGCGCCTTTCGATGCGGAGCATCCCGGACCCCTGGGTGAGCCAGCTCAGGCCGAGCAGGGCAGGGACGGCAAATGCCAGGCGGAAGAAGCCGACCGAGAGCGGCGTTGTTGCCGTCATGGCGTAGAGAATCTTCGATGAAATGCCGACCGTCCCCCACAGGACAGCGGCAGTTACTACCAGGAGTAGCCCGTGCCGTGACCGGCAGCGGGACTCGAACAGTGAACGCATGGAAACCTCCGAATGGCAAAACGTAATACGACGTCAGCATTCGGCAGGCGGGCGCAATTCTGGTGTGGACGCTCCGGGAAGGTGAGCGACGGGACGAAAGGAATCAGCCAGCCTGCCCTATCGGGCCGGAATGACTGATGGTGGGGGGAGTATGCTCAGGTGCGGGAAGTACATGGGGTATCTATAGCATTTCGGGGGGCGTGGAGGCAAACAAAAGTTGCGGTTCCCCGGCCGGACCGGTTACGGGGATGGGCCGTTGGCCGCTACGCCGGGGCCCGGCGGCCGGTAGCGAAACAGTGGGACCAGGCCGCGGGCGAGGACGGCAGCGATGATGATCGCACCGCCGCACAGGGAAAGGGGACCCGGTACCTCGCCGATGAAAAGCATGGTCCAGACCGGGTTGAGCACCGGTTCCACCGTCGGGATCAGGAGCGACTCGACCGCGGTGACGTGGCGGATCGCCTTGGTAAAGAAGATATAGGCCATGCCGAGCTGGACCACCCCCAGCGCCGCCAGGCGCAGCCAGCCGCCGGCATCGGGCAGATCGCCGGTCATGAAGGGTATGCCGGCCAGGCCGGCGAGCAGGTTGCCGAGCAGTACCGATTCCATGGGCGAGCCATCCTTCTGCTTGCGCAGGAAGAGCGCCATCCAGGCAAAGGTGATGCCGCTGGTGAGAGCGGCCAGATTGCCCCAGAGGCCGGCGAGACTCAACTTGTCGAGGAAAAAGAGGACCATGCCGGCCATGACCACTGCCAAGGCGATCCAGTCGCTTCGGCGCGGGTGCTCTCCCAGGTAGCGGATACCGAAGACCGCGGCAAAGGCCGGGGCGGTGTATTGGAGGAGGATGGCGTTCGCAGCCGTGGTCAGCTTGGTGGAGATGACGAAGAGGATGGCAGTGGCGGCATAGGCCAAGGCGCCGCCGATCTGCGGCCCGGACCAGGTGAAGCGGGGGAGGCCGAAGGCCAGCAGGATCATGCCGGCGGCAATGAAGCTGCGCACCCCGGAGATCGCCATGGGGTGCCAGGCGACTCCCTTGATGAGCACTCCTCCCAGGCTCCAGCAGAGCGCCGCCAGGAAGAGGAAGATGACGGCGGTGCGCCGGTTCATGGTGGTTCCTTTCAGGGGGAAACGTCGTGAGTTACCGGCATCTGGGCTGTCGGCAAAACGTCAAAACCTGTTATGACACGAACAGTTGCGTAAGGCAAGGCTTACGGGGAGAGCCCCGGATCGCCCAACGCCAGGTGCAATGGATGAGACGGCCTCTCGCTTTTAGCCGGTGTTGCGCAGCCCGGAGGCGATGCCGCTGATGGTCGCTGCCAGCACGTAATCGATATCCTCGTCGTTGCCGGCGCTTCTCTTGCGTTGCAGCAGTTCGATCTGGATCAGGCTCAGCACGTCCACGTAGGGGTTTCGCAGGTGCAGCGAACGCTCGATGTCGGGGTGATTCGCAAGCAGCCGTTCCTGGCCGGTGACCAGGAGGATCATGCGCCGCGTCCGTTGATATTCGTCGACCACCAGCGAGAAGACCCGCTCCCGGAGTGCCCCGTCGGCGACCAGCCCCGCATAGAGGCGGGCGAGCGGCAGGTCTACCTTGGACAGCGCCAGTTCGACGTTCCGGACCATGTCGAAGAAAAAGGGGAAGTTCTTCATCATGTCCCGCAGTCTTTCGAGGTTTTCCGGCCCTTCAGCGATAAAGCGCTCAAACGCATGGCCGATGCCGAACCATCCGGGAATGACGTGCCGGCTCTGCATCCAGCCGAACCCCCACGGGATTGCCCGCAGATCGGCCAGACCCTTGCCGGAGGTGCGCCGCGCCGGGCGTGAACCGATCTTTGCCAGATCAAATTCCAGGACCGGTGTTGCCTGCTCGAAATAGGGGATGATATCGGGATTGTCGACGATCTTTTCCCGGTAGTAGGCGAAGGCGGCCTGCGACAGATGCTCGACGGTCTCCTCCCAGTCGGCGTGCGGTGCGGTCGCAGTCAGCTGCGGACGGGCGAGGGCATCGAGGGAGGCCGCGACCATCAGCTCCAGGGTCCGCTTGGCCAGGGCAGGGTCGGAATACTTCCAGGTGATGACCTCTCCCTGTTCGGTCATCTTGATGGAACCGGAAAAGGCGCCGGGAGGGCGGGAGATGATGGCGCGGTGGGTCGGCCCGCCTCCCCGGCCGACGGTGCCGCCCCGGCCGTGGAAAATGCGCAGGCGCACGCCGCATGCTTCCGCCACCTTGTGCAGCTCCCGGTGCGACTTGTAGATCTCCCAGGAGCTGGTCAGCATGCCGCCGTCCTTGTTCGAATCGGAATAGCCGAGCATCACCTCCTGGCACCTCCCCCAGGAATCGAGATAGGGGGCGTAAGACGGAGATTGCCAGAGCTCGCGGCAGATGGCCGGGGCGTTGCGCAGGTCTTCGATGAACTCGAACAGCGGCACCGGCATGATCCCCGGATCACTGCCGTCGCCGGCGGCCTTGACCGCGATGCCCGACAGCTCCATGATGCGGACGAGCTGGTAGATGTCCCGGACAGATGTCGTGCCGCTGATGATGTAGCTCCGGATCGCTTCGGCAGGGAATTGTTTTTTGTAGGAGGCGAGGTGGGTCAGGGTGTCCAGCAGGGCGATGGTACCGGCAGAAGGGCTTCCTGATGGGGCGTCATCCCTGCCGGCAGCGGCGAGTTCTTGAGCCGCCTGTTCGTGGACCTGGGCGTGCTGGCGGATGTCGAGGGCATGGAGATGGAAGCCAAAGGTATCGACCCTGCGGATGAGCGGGTCGATCAGCTGGCGCGCGAGCCGCTCGGCGCCGCTCTCGGTCAGGCATTCGCGGATCAGCTGCAGATCGGCGCGAAATTCCCCGGCGGTGGCATAGACGGTGCCGATGTCGCCACCTCCGCGCAGAGTCGTCCGCATCCGGTGCAGCATGAAGCCGGCAAGGCGGCGGTACTGCTCGCATTCGGGCAGGGTCTCGCTCTCCTGGTCATGGGGTCCGAAGATCTGTTCATAGCGATGCACCGCTTCATAGATGCAGGTGGGGATGACTGCTCTGCAGTCCGAAGGGGTGAGCAGGCGGCGCAGCTCTTCCAGGGAGGCAACATAGCTGGCGAGGATCGTCTGCCGGGCATGCAGCAGTGCATCGTGGGTAGTCGCCGGGGTGACGAACGGGTTGCCGTCCCGGTCACCGCCGATCCAGGAGCCGAAACGGACCATGGTCGGCAGCGCGGTCGGCCCGGTCTCATGGCCGTAGACCGCTTTAAAGGCGGCGGCGATATCGCTGTAGAGTGCCGGCAGCGGCTCCATGAGGGAGTCGGGGTAGTGGTCGAGCCCCATCTTGATCTCGTCGAGCACCGTCGGTTTCCGGCGACGCACCTCATCGGTCTGCCAGAGTGCGGTGATTTCGGTGAGGATGGCGTCCTGAGCCCGCATTGCCTCGCTGTCGGTCAGCGGGAGGAGATCAAGTTTCTCAAGCTCGCGCGCGATGCGCCGCTGCTTGAAGTGGACGACCCGACGGGCGACGTCTGTGGGGTGCGCCGTGAAGACCGGGATCACCTCGATCCGGCCAAGAAGCTCCAGCACCCGGTCGGCTGGGATGCCGGCCTCCTGCAGGCGGCTGAAGGTGCCGTGGATGGAGCCCGGCTTGTCCGGCGCCTGGGAAATCCAGTGTGCTCTCTGTCGCCGCTTGCGATGGTTGGTTTCGGCAAGGTTGACCAGTTCGAAGTAGGTGGCGAATGCCTTGACAATATTCCCGGCATCGGCAATGGAAAGCTGGCCGACGATCTCCCTGGCGCGGTCTGAGAGCTCCTGCTCGCCGGGGAAATCGAGGCAGGCCTCCCCCTGGCCCTGATTGAGCCTGCGATGGCTGATGGCAAGGGTCCTCAGCTCTTCCTCGGTCTGAAAGATCCTGTCTCCGGCTTGTTCCCGGATCACGGTGCCGAGCAGTCGACCCAGCGACCGCACATCACGGCGCAGCGGCTCCTCCTTGACCGCATCATCTGCGGTCGTAATCTCGTCCAGTCGTTCCTGCTGGCTGGCTGCCAGCCAGAAATAGTCGGGATGTTCCATGATATCCGCCTCGAGAAAACGGCCGGCTCCCGTGCGAAGACCGGCCTCCTGTCAGTGTCAGTGGCCACGCCGCAGTTGCACGGTTCCGGAGTTGTTGTTCGTACACATCAGGCACTGCCCGCCGGCGACCGGAACGCGGGGCAGTCGAACGGCATGTGCGCCCTGTCCGGGGCTCAGGACCGGGCAGGGTCACCTGCTGCACGCAGCACCAGGTAACCGGCGATGCCGGAGAGCAACGAGCCGAGCAGGATCGCCAGCTTGAGACGGATGGCTGCCGAGCTGAAGAGGAAGACCCCGGCCTGCTTGCCCAGGAACAGCCCCAGCATGATCCCCAGGGGAACCGGTGTCGCGAGCTGATCAAGGGAGATGCCGCGCAGGTCGATGCCGGAGTTGACGAAGGCGAAGAGCGGCAGGATTCGTAAAATTCGCGCAGCATATTCATGATAGCTCCGGATCAGGGCATCACCCCGGCAGTTCGTGTCATCAATTGTACACAAGAAGTCGGCGCAACAAAGCCTCTTTTTCACCGGCCCTGCAACCCTGGCAAGAGCACGGCAGGCATGGCGCGACAGCCCGTGACGCCGGAGCGCTGTATTTGAGGCCGCTCGCAAGCGAGCCGGGATCTGGTACAGTGAAGCAGGGGAGACAACGGCAAGGAGGCCACCATGCAGCATGACGTCGAGGCGGTGGAACTGGAGCGGATCCGGCGTGATGCCCTGCGCATTCTCATCCGGCTCGGGCTGGGAAACTACGAACTGCAAGGCCCGCAGCGGAACATCTTCATCCCGGAGTCGCGCGTTGCCTGGTCAACGGTTGCCAGTGAACTGGGCAACGAGGGGTATCGGCTCGTCACTCCGACCGAGTATGCCGATGCCTGTGGCAGCACGCCGGAAGGGGTTCTTGCCCTGGTGTATGAAGAGGGGACGCTCTTCGCCCTCGGCTACGGAGAATCGCTCCTCGTGCCGCTGCCGGAGAAAGAGGCGCTGTTGCCGGATATCGAGGTGTGAGGGGGAAGCACCTGTGACACAATCTTGATATCTGCCTTCAGGATGTGATTTAACAACCATTCCCTGAGAAACAGCACTACATCGGTCGAAACGAACGCTTCACCGCTATGGTAGCCTGCATAGAGGGCATTCAACTGCTGCTTGAACTCGTTGTGCCTGTTGACATGGGCCCGGTAGCCGGAGCACTTGTTTTCTTTCATGACGTGCTCTTCGGCGGCGAAATGATAGTTCGTATAGTCTATCAACTCCTTGAGGATCTGTTCGATATCCCGCTTTTTCGTTGAATAGAGGATGATGTCGTAGGTTTTGTTCAGCAGTTCGACGAGCTTCTGGTGGTGTTCGTCGATCTCCTTGATTCCAATGTTATACGCTGGGTCCCATTCGGTGAGCGGCATAGAGGGTAGAGTCCTTGTTCATGTGATGATAGGAGGCATTTACTCCGGTATGGTATTGCGGGGCTGCTCGCTTCAGGCGTTTCCCTCAGATGATAGCATGTCTGCGGGAGGTTTCAGTGAAAAATGGTGGGGTGTTGTTTCCTTGTTGAGTTTTTATAACGGCCCGGGAGATCACCTGACAGCTTTTGGGTAAGGTGCATCTTTCTTGTTGGGCTGTTGCCCTTCATCCCCTATGCGCGTGCTCTTTCTCCCAGGTCTGTCCTATTTTCTTGTTACTGAATAATAATCAATCCCAGCACTGGTGAGAACTACCAACTGGTTATTATGGAACTCAAGCCTTCTGTCCCATGAGGTGGTCGGAAGATCGATGGCGGTAATTACATCAATTATCGCTTTGGTTACAGCGTCGTAAACAACTATCTTCTTGTCGAACATATTGCTGATCCAAACCTCTCCATTATGATACGCAATGCCGGTATCTCTGTCTCCTCTGCTTAAGAAGTGAATTCTTTGGCCGTTGCTAGGGTTGATTGTATCTATTTCTCCAGTCCCTGACGAAATCCAAAGATTGGTGCCATCCCAAGACAGATCTGTTGGCCCAAGTATGGATGTAGAAGACATATTTCTAATAATTTGACCTGTCGAGGGATCAACTTGAACAAGTTTATTGGTATTTCCTGCAACCGAAATCCATATCGACGCTCCATCCCAGGTAATGCCATAAACCCCCGTTCCTGAGACCTCGATCAGGTTTTGATAAACATAGTAAGCAAGGATGGCTCCAGTATTAGGATTGAAGCAGGTAAGGCTGTGGGATGAGCCATTATGAACGCCTGACATGATCCATATGTTATCGTTGTTGTCGAAGGTAAACCCAACGGGATTTCCCACTGGCACAGCAATACTCCCTTGGGAGGTAACAGCATATACCGCATCGGTACTGCTTCCGCTGGTGCCGCTCCCACCTCCGCACGATGCGAGCAATAACATTATCAATGAAACAAATAACGACTTGATAATCCTAAATGACATACTTCTTTATCTCCTCTTCAATTTAGTCAGTCAATTTCATATGTTATGTATAGAACTCAATAAGCTAACGGTCAGAGCAATGCAATAAATGCTAAGGCATTTCAGAAACAGTATATAAAACTACTAAGCTCTGGCTGATATTTGTATCTATTTTCTTTAAGAGCACAAATTGGTAGCCTGTCCCATTATTGCACTCTTATGGTGTCACTGCACGCACATACAAGGGTCAGGTCTCGACATTTGACATAGTTCTGTTGATTGTTGAAACTTGACCCCGCTTTGTGTTGTTCTTGTTTCATGTCCTCTGTCGAGGGCTGATTCTCTAAATGTGGTCATAATAATCAGTTCGATAAAGATCCTATAAATACTTTACCGTCTTCTGTTCCTCCATATATAGCGCGGGGCACGGTAGTATCAATCGCAAGTGTCCAAATGGACGTGGGGCCGGTACCGGTGTTTACTTGAACCCAGGTGTCACCACCGTCAGTTGATTTGAAGGCGCCTGAGTAATACATTCCTGCATAGACTGTCTGTGGGTGGGCAGGATCAATGGCAAGTGCGAAAGGGAATGAATATGCCAATGTACTTCCTGTTGCCGACCATGAGCTCCCACCATTCATTGATTTGTAAACTCCGCTCCCATTCGTGGCCACATAGATGGTCTGACTGTTCGACGGGTCAATCGCCAGGTAATTCATGTACACATCAGTTGGTAGGCCATTGTTGACATCAGTCCAAGATGTACCCCCATCTATCGACTTCAATATACCGCCGCTGTGTCTACCTGCGTAGATCACTTGGGTATTTGTAGGATCGATAGCTAGTGACCTAATAAATGTTAAAGGAGGAAATGTATCACCAATAGAGGACCAGGATAAGCCACCATTTACAGACTTATACAGCCCAAAGCCACCAGTGCCCTCTTTTGAGACATAGAGTGTATTGGAGTCATTTGGGTCTATAACCACAGTAGTCACAGATCCCACCAGATTATTAGAGGTATTGCTCCAACTATTACCACCGTCTATAGATTTATAGAATCCAGCGTAAGTACCAGCGTACATAGTTTGAACATTACTAGGATCAATACATAGTGTTGAGACGTAACCGAATGGCGAACTAGCATTTATAGCGGTCCAGGTGTTGCTACCTATTACAGATTTATATATCCCATCAGATGTCCCCGCAAATATGGTCTGACTGTTGCTGTTAATTACTAATCTGGTTATACGGTTATCAGTGGGGCCACTGGTTAGTTGCCAACTCTCTGCCGATACGACTTCAGGAGGTGTGTTTGATGGTGGCGTTGATGCATTAGATGAAAGACTCGTTGAGTTACTTCCACTTCCACAAGCTACGAGAGAAAACAATACAAGAAAAGATGTCATGGTGTTTCTAATCATGCTCTCCCTTTCGTTTGGATAGCCAAAAGAGGACAGGCTACCTTTTTTATCAGGCGCTCAAAGTGGGCGTCCTCTTTTCCGATTCGCGGGCGGTTTCGCGAAGGCTGACCTTCATGTCCTTGGGTTTATAGACGCAAAAGGCCGCATCACCCGGCTCTCTGCGGGGCAATGCGGCCTGTAATCCCTGTGCATCGTGTCTGTCAGTCCCACTGCACTCCCCTGGGAGGGTAACTGTAGAAGCTAGAAGAACTTCTACACCACCTTTCAGCGCAGGGCAACCAGAAAATGCTAACAATGGCCATACGTTACTGCCATAACCACATCAACTCTCATAAATAATGAATGTAGTTCATAAGTTATGTCAGTAATGAAAATATTAATCGTAATTATTACATGTTATGCACAGCAAAACATGTATTTCTTTCATATTTTGGCGAGCGAAAATCAAGTAACCTTCCCTATGTCGTAAAACAAAAAAAGGCCCCAGCTGCGGAGCAACCGGGGCCATTACGGTGTGAAAAAAAGCCCCCGGGGGAGTTTCGAGGGGAGTATATTCAATAGATTTGTATACTGTCCTCGAAACTCCGCACAGGGGTGATGATTTTCATATAATCTCCTTATATCGATGGATTCTGTCATTCGGAAACGAGACGCCGTTTTTTGCAGATGATGCGTGCTTGACTTTCGGCACGCAGTGATATATTTGGCTACATATATCCGTTATGTATCCAATTATGTGATACACGATAATACTAAACCTCCCGCGAGGGTGGGACGGAAAGCCCACGGGTCTCCCCGAGACAGCCGGGTTGCCGAAATATCACTCTATTTCTGCAACCCGGCTTTTTTCATCCCAGCCGGAAAGGGAGGCCTTATGTCGAGCAAAATTTTACCACTCCTGAAAGTATCGCTGGTCCTGGGGATCGTAACATTAGCATTGCTGCAGTTTCAGGGGTGCGGTGGTGGCAGCGGCGGAAGTGCCGCTACGGGAACCCTGAACCTCTCCATCACTGACAAGATGAGCGACAACTTTGCCCATGTCGTCATCAGCATCAAGGAAATACGCGTTGTCCCTGCCGGCAGAGAAGGCGCCCAGGACAACGACCCCGGCCTCCCCGTAGTGGCACGATTCAGTACGCCGCGGGTCATTGACGTCATGCAGTTGCAGTTTGTGCAGCAGGCCTTGGGGGAGGTTGTCCTGCCCGCCGGCACCTACAGCCAGATTCGCCTGATTCTTGAGCCAAACCCCAATGGACAGGGACAGTTGCCGTCAAACTATCTTGTGCTGAACTCCGATCTCACCACCATGATTCCGTTGACGACCCCCAGTGCCCAGCAGTCCGGACTCAAAATCCTCGGCCCGATCGAGATCAAACCAGGGGTCATCAATGCGGTAATGATCGATTTTGACCCGAATACGGCCATTGTAGATCGTGGCAACGGCGACTATAACCTGAAGCCGACCGGCATCCGCATGGTCCAGATGTCCGGAGTGCTCGCCCAGTATGGCTCCATTTCAGGCACTGTTACCGCATTCGACCGGTGGTCCAGTGCCACCGTATCTGTCAAACGGCGCGGCTCGATCAACGATGTAGATCCCATCGCGGCAGGGAGAATCTTCAGCAACTACACCAGCGGCGCCTGGCAGGCTCCGTTTGCCGCGTTCGTACCCGGTTCCGCGACGGTATCCTACAAGACCTTCATCTCCTCCAACGGATTCCAGGTCTATTCCTCACCGGCCGTTACCGTTACCCAGGGAGTTACCACCGACCTCGGGAATATAGGGTTGATCAAGGTCCCCTGATTCGGAAAAACTGATTGCTGAGAACGGACAGGGTGGCTTCTATGCCACCCTGTCTGTCAACCCCAACTGACGTCTTCCTCACTCGTTTTAATCGACCCTAGCATACCTTGTAGTATGTCATCTAGTGATATCCGTAGGTTATGTGACTATTATGCATGTTTGCAGGCCTGACCCGCCGTGACTGTGAGGGGTCTACCTTGCACTCCTATAAGCTTCCAATTTGGTTAACAAGTTTTTTAAGTCTTCAGGCACTTCGGATATATTGATTTCATCAATCAATTTATTGTCAGTTAAATTGATAGAATACGAGCTCTGTATGACATCTCTTAGTTTCTTAAGAACCTCCTTTCCAGGCACAATTTCCATTCTAGTTTCTAAATTAGCCCATTTTTCATCGAATATTTTTATAGTCTGAGAGTTAATAGTAGCTTTATCGAGTTTTGAATGTTCAAAGTACTTTGACCGTTTGGCCAAATACTGCCCTTGAATATCACTACGCAGAGTATTTGTTATTTCGTCCAATATTTCTCTGACATTTGGAAACGAGGTGATTTTCTCTCCGAAACGTTTTTCACGCTCGGTGATTCCTTTTTTAACTGCACGTTCTAGAGCAGCCGGGATCAATAGATAATTTTCTATTTCTTTACGATAGTGTATGTGAGCAAAATTGAGGTGTTTTTCAAGGTCTTGGATAATATCAGTTAATTGTTCCTGTGGAGTATAATCTCTGTCATAAATGACGCCAATATTTACTGTATTCCCAACGGCTTTTTCAAATACTTGAGCAAAAGATAAGATGCTTTCCCATGAAGAGAATCCACCAGATTGTACAGGAGTAAGATCTATGCCAGAAGCAAGCTCCATGTGACCAAATTTCTGAGCAAATCTTCTGATGGTTCTAAAGTCATCCAACCCTTCAACAAATATTAATCGCCTGTTTCTGGCCAATTGAGTCAACGTAATGTTCTGAATTGATCCAATAATATTCAGCGCTTGCTGAACACCTTCAATATCTTTTAATCTCTGTGCGGATTTTCTACTCTTGTCGACTAGAAGTATTTCGGAGTGGTCAGCTTCACTCATAATTTCAGTCGAATGTGTTGCAAGTAAAATATCTGGTCCAGCTTGTCTTAATATATTAAGTAGTTGTCTCTGTACATCTGGATGCAGATATATTTCTGGCTCATCAACAATTAATATCGTATCACCACTGGCCCTCGTAATATGAGTAAGTAATTGACACCAAATTTGGAAACCAGAACCTGCCCAAAATAGTTCACGAGTAATTCTATTTTCTGCGCAAAACATGACTAATTTAGATGAAAATTGATCAGCTCTTTGCGCTCTCTCAATTTCCATACCAGACCATGTTTTCTTCACTAGTTGCGCAAACTCTTCAAACTTGTCCGGGAAAAAATGCCATGAATTTCTGAAATGCCGTGAAGCACGGTGTGTCGCAAGATTCTTTCGGACAGTTTCTTCGTTTAGCACGTCTTCTTCATGTTCAACCGGCCCAAGTATTGGTACGACTCCTATTGTTATAGGAAAGGCATGCTTAAATTGAGAAGGAGTGCGAATTGCAGGAGGGTCAGTTAACGGTATCAAAAAACAACCACCCTCTTCTGGGAAAAAAAGCTGTAACTTATTGTTATTTGAAAGGCGGAACGTAATTGATGAATCTGTCTCATCATAATCAGTATGAACATTTTCGATTGAAATCGGTAATACTTCCTCCGAAAGTTTATAGCCGTAAACATTCCCTTGTGGGCCTTTTACCCATTCTGCACTTTTTGCTCTTGCCCTGCGGACAGCTACACCTAATGTCCTAAAAGCGCTTAGAATCGTGGACTTACCACAATTATTAGGGCCTACAAGAATATTCATATGATGTAAGCTCAAGGAGTACTGGTTTAATGCCTTGAAATTACGAAATTCAACGGATGTGATAGACACAGACGATGGCAAGTTTCCCTCCTGTATTATAAATCTGGAGGAGTTTCGGGGGCAGTATATTTAATAGATTTGTATACTGTCACCGGAACCCATCACCTGTCCGTGGCTTCGAACGACTGGCTATCTTCAAGGGGCGGTCATCATTTGGTGGCGCAGAAGAAACGGCTTCTTGTTTCCGCTTCTCAATGACAGCAGCCATTTTACCAAAGAAGTCATTTTCAAAACGATCGAGGAAAGCTGAAGTCTTTCCTATATCCGATTTTGACCAAAAATCTATGCCCTCTTTGTTGGCAGAATCAACAGCTAATTCAGCAATACCATCGACAACATCCCACATAGCCATCGCCATAGCATCATCATAGTGCCGTAGTGCTTGGCTGATAAGAAACTCTCGTATATATGTTTTTTTATCAACTATTTGCAAATTCCACATCAGTCTGGCTAAAGATCTCTTGTCGGTGGTAACACCTAGCAACAAATCTACAAGTTGGATCAGTCCGAGATGTGTGACTATTGCCCCTGCACAGCTGCTCAATGTAGGACCTTTACATACAGCCATTAGTTTCTTGTCTGCTGATACAAAGATTGGTTTCATGCCAAGCTTTATGTCAATCAATAACGTTGCTAGCTGTGCAGCTTCATGTTCTATCAATATTTTAGGTTTTGGTTTAATAAGTTCTAAATCATTGTAAGCGTCTATTAAGCTGCATTTTATATTTTCATATAATTGAATATGATTGCTATCAGCAAAGCTGAAGTTAATGGCAATTATATTGTGATTCTTTAAAAATAATGACAGCTCATCTTCATTCTTGTAGGGAGCTACTTTTCGAAGAAATTCATCAAATGAAATATTGCCATTTTTAGCCACATATGATGAAAATGCACCAGTGTACACATTGACATTTTCAGGCCCTCTCCCAGCAATATATCGTCTTAGATTGTCTATATTGTTGAGGTTGTGAGCCTTTACTTCGTCTATTGCCAAAGCTCGATGACTTACTACTTCATTCAGAAATTGTCTCCCCACGAATATTCTTAATGTTTTGCCGTTTTCGGTGACAGCAGACCTGATTCTAGATATTACATCTGCGTAAACCGGACTGTATGGGTGACCTTCTACTATGGCTGGGAGAAGAACATTTGAGTCTAAGTATATTGTTTCTGGTACCAATGAAGTCTTAATAACTGAGGCAGATTGATTCATAACCAGTTCTACAGCGAAAGCAATTCTGCCTAAGTCGCATAGTACCTCTGATTCTGCGTCATCTGGATGCCTTAAAGTATCAAAAATCGAGTTAGCAATTGATAATAACAGTTTATCTTTAATACCTTTACATTCTTCTTTGATCAGAGCGTGGATTTGATCCCAGCTATCGTATAAATCACCGTCCTGTTTACCTGCAAAGTGAGCTCCTAAATCCCAGCCCCTGGCAATGAGTATTTTTTGTATAAGTTTTGGAATCTTTGCGGCTGTTGAACTATCCAGCGTAACACCTTCTCTGACAAGCAATCTATTTAAAACACCGGTTATGACGACAGACATGCTATCGTCGTACATGTTTGTATCTGTTATATTACAGACATACTTATCTGCGACTAAAGAGCAAATACCTTTTTCAGACAGTCCGTCAAAGGCACGTATAATAATATTGATGACACTTTCATTTGGAAGGTTAAAGTATTTCTTAATTGCATTTACGAGATTATCTTTTGTAACTCCGCCAGTCCCTGCATCAGCTATTGCTTGGGCTACTATCCCCTCAGCGACAACCTCATATAACGGCTCAGCTCGATTGCCAATTTTCAGCCTTGAATAACAAGTTGCTAAGTAGCGTTCTATTCCTTTAATTGGAGCAGTCTTAATTGTGCTAGACCTTGGTTTCCCACGAAGTGTTTTTTGAGCGAGTTTGACTCCTTCCCACAACTCGGCGTGATACCCAGAAGTGTCATAGAAAAAGGTTTCTATATTGAATTTTGCAAGTTGTGCTATCAAATCTTTGTTTGCATCGTTAGGTAAAAGAGCTAAATGAAGCTTCGGATAAGGCAGAGGAAGGCAGTTTGTCATTATCGAGAAAATCTTATTTATTGCTGGGTCAATAAATGAAAACCCTATGAAAAGGCAATGATAGTTTTTTAAAATATGAAGCAGAAAGTCTTGATAACTTGGATCCTCGTCAAGTCTTCTGTATCCGTCTTTGTCGATAACTATTGACTTTGGAATTTCAGCTCGACCATGGATTCTGGCTATAAAATATTCAGTCCAATAGATGGCCTGCTTCATGCTCGGATCTCCAAGTTCAACAGGGAGAGGCGATTTTAAAGAAAGCCCTGATGCGATTTGATTGTTATACAAAGTATAATAAGCATCATATAACGAACGATCATAGTTGGTTGTCACAATTGATGAAAATGGTAATGCAACAAGTGGCAGCAACTCCCGCGGGTTTATATTTTTTATAAATGGGTCAGAAAGAGCCTTATACTTTTCTCCTTCTGGTATAAACGGGCAATCTATGAATAATGTTGCTGCTTCCAATAACATGTTATCTTTCACTCTAGATTTCATCAAATCGGCCGTGGCTTCTTCATATTTTATTGCCAGCTCAATGAGCATATCCAGATATCCATGCCAAGTAGGTAGTCCAGACTTTACACCCACGCCCGCACCAGCAAAAAGACAAGAGTCTTTTTTGTTGAAAAACTGAATAAGTTTTGTCTCAACTCGATTACTCATAGCAAATTGCCTCCGATAAATAATAAGAAGGTTTTACAAAGCCGCGTGCTCAACCATGCGAATTCTAAAAGGGTCACGAATTCTAAAATTCTAAAAGTAAAAGTCTAAATGGGTCAAAAAGTCTAAAAGGAAAAGTCTAAAAAGAGTCAGATCGCAACAATCAACAGTCTCCCGTTTGCTTCCCAATCGGTTCCTTTTCTGCTTGTAGAATATTGTGACCTGCCTCTTATGCCCTTCCTGCAAACAGAAAAGCCGCACCAGTCAGCTCATTGCTGACCGATGCGGCCTTGAATCAACGGAGAATGTGTACCTGCCTCCATACACTCACCTCGCCGGATAACTGCTGAATCAATAAGGACTACTACACCACCTTCCGCAAATAGGCAACCTCAAAATGCCTGAGAGCATATTTTGCAAACTGCTAAAAAGCATGACATATCAGGGGAGTGACAGTGCTTTTGTCAGGTTATGCCAACATAACAGCGGGCAATGTAACGAAACATGTTGCTGCTACCAAACACCATTGCCCGTCTGCCTTTGGCAGACCAGTACCATCTTGTTTTGCGGCCGGAGGGGTCTCAATTGAATTATCTAGTTGTATTCAGATTGTTTTCCGTATAAAAATATAAATATGAAAAAGGTACGGAAAAAATTCCAGTGGATCGATATCGGAGAAGATGCCAGGCGGCAATATATCGATGCGCAGGCGACGTTCACGGCCTGGGAGGATGCCCGAAAAGCTGCTTCCGAAGTACGTGGAGGCATGTATTGGAAGCGACACGGGGAAACGGAATACTTGATTCGGACTTCCCCCAGCAACGCTCAAAAAAGTATCGGTCCTCGCTCCGAGAAGACGGAACAAATCTACCAACATTTTACTGCCAGAAAAGCCGAGGCAGAGCAAAGGCTCTCAGACCTTACCGGCGCGCTTGAGCGACAACAGCGGATGAACCGGGCGCTTTTTGTCGGCCGGGCGCCCCGCATCCTCATCGACATCCTCAACAAACTCGCCAAAGAGGGGCTATCGGAGTATTTCACTGTCATCGGCACTCACGCCCTCTATGCTTATGAAGCTGCTGCAGGCGTTGGTTTTGGAGACGCGGCCGCATTGGCAACCCAGGACGTCGATCTTCTTCTGGACATTCGGAAGCGCCTGAGCTTTATCACACAGATGAGCTATGTGGGTACATCAATGCTGAAGCTGATCCAGAAGGTGGATCCCACCTTCGAAATCCGTGACGACCAGAAACAGACCGCCGTCAACAGCAAGGGCTTCGAAGTCGATATCATCAGAAGGGAACCGAAGGACGGTGATCCCCACCCGTTGCGGCTGACCGACGAGGATGATGAGCTCTATGCGGTACCGGCACGTAATGCAGGTCTGCTACTCGATGGGCCTCGATTTTCGGCGATGATCGTCTCCTCGACCGGCCACATGGCAAGGATGAACACCATTTCTCCGGTGACCTTTGTCAGATTCAAGAGATGGTTGGCAGAGCAGCCTGAACGAGACACTATGAAGCGCCAAAGAGATGTCCTTCAAGCCAATATGGTCGAAGAACTGATCGCCGAATACCTCCCCCACCTCCAGCCATAACGTTTCAAGGCGCTAGCGCCAGCAACGACCGCTGTCGCCGCTGGCCGCTGGTTGAGCACCAATCTTCAACCCACAATCTGGTCTCTGTTTCTAACGAAACGTATTGCTGCTACTAAGCACCATTGCCCGCCTGCTTCTGGCAGACCAGTACCATCTTGTTTTGCGGCTGAAGGGGCTTGTTCTGCAGCTGGATCACCGAAAAGCCGATCGATTCCACCAGCTGTACCAACTGCCGGAGGGTGAATATCTGCTTGTGGCGAAACGGCATGGGAGAATAGAGGGATTCGAGGAAAAGGGAGTTCCTGCCGCCGCTCAGGCGATACGACAATTCGCTGATCCGGTAAAAGAGCGCGTCCCGGCGAGGGGTGTCGAGAAAGAGCCAGCCACCGGGCCTGATGACGGTATGGGCGTCCCGCAGGGTTTCGGCGGGGAAGTTGACATGCTCAAGCACATCCCACAGCGTGACCGCATCGAAAAAGCCTTTGAAACCCTCCTGCCAGTGGCTGGCATCGATGGTCTCCCCCAGCAGCTCGATGCCGAATTTTCGCTGGGTGAACTCCCGGAAGACCGCCTGCGGTTCGATGCCGTGCACCGTGGCGCCTTCTTCGGTCAAAAGATGGGGAAACACCCCGGCGCCGGCGCCGATATCGAGGCAGCGGGCCCCGGACAGGGAAAGATGGCGCTTGACCAGCTGCAGGTTCTTCCTGAGCTGCTTCTCGTTGCCGGGAAGCCGGCTTTCTATGTAGTTCCAGGCCTTCTGGTCGAGGGTCTGCGCGGAACCGCCCCGGGGCCCGGACGGCATGTCGTCCAGATGGTCGATATAGTGAAAGCCGCACGCCGGGCAGGCGTAAACCGTCGCCTTTTTCAGGGTGTATTTGGGCTTGGCGCCGTTTTTCGCGCACAGCTTGCATCGGCTGAAATCGTACATGTTCCGTTGTCACTCCCCTCTGCATCGGCAGAGATGCGTCGTTGCGATGACGATGAGATCCATGTTGCCCGGAATCAAGGGGGAAGCGGAGTCTCGCGACCTTCCCCGCTGCCTGCCGGCCATTCGATGCTGCCGACCAGGCGGATGAAATAATCAGGGATGCGGGTGGTAAAGGTCAACCGTTTTCCGCTGACAGGATGGGTGAACGAGATCGAACCGGCATGGAGCGCCAGGGTCCCGTGCACCTCGTTACCCCTGCCGTATTTCCTGTCCCCGACCACGGGGTTCCCCTTTTCCGACAGGTGGACCCGAATCTGGTGTTTGCGCCCGGTGAGCAGCCGGATCTCCAGCAGGCTGTACCCCTTGGCCTCCTTCAGTACCGTATACTCGGTGTGGGACAGCTTTCCCAGGGCCGGGTCAGGGGTCGAATAGACCGTAAGGGCGCTGTTCTCGGCCAGGTAGCTGCTGATCGTCCCGGCCTTTTCCGCCAGTCTTCCGGAGACGACCGTGAGGTAGCGCTTGTCGGTCTCCTGCCAGTGTTCCTGCAGATAGATCTTGGCTGTTTCGCTCCTGGCAAAGATCAGGATTCCGGAGGTCTCCCGGTCCAGGCGATGGACGATGTAGACCCGGTTGCGGGAGCGGGGATCGCCCCTGCGCACGTACTCGTTGAGGATGGCATGGGCCGTTCTCGTCTTGTCCCGGTCCGTCCCTATGGTCAGAAGGCCGGACGGCTTTTCCGCCACGATGATATCCCTGTCCTCGTAAAGGATGGTAAGCCCCTTGGGCTGATATCTGGCTGGCGGGCGTTTGGCAACAGGCATGGGAGCCTTTCTCCCGGTCTGGCGGCGCGGGCACGGGGGAAAAAGGAACGCCCCCGGCTGCAGGGGCAACCGGGGGCGTTCCTGTGTGACTGCGGGCTGCTGGTTACAGTCCGAGCTGCTTGAAGAAGTCGTTCCCTTTGTCGTCCACCAGGATGAATGCGGGGAAGTCCTCGACTTCGATCTTCCAGACTGCTTCCATGCCGAGTTCGGGGAAGTCGATGCACTCGACCTTCTTGATGTTCTCTTCGGCCAGAACCGCTGCCGGTCCGCCGATGGAGCCGAGGTAGAACCCGCCGTGCTTCTTGCAGGCATCGGTTACCTGCTGGCTCCGGTTCCCCTTGGCGATCATGATCAGGGAGCCACCGTTTGCCTGGAGCAGATCGACGTAGGAGTCCATCCGGCCGGCAGTGGTGGGGCCGAAGGAGCCTGATGCCTTGCCCGGCGGGGTTTTGGCCGGCCCGGCGTAGTAGATCGGGTGGTTCTTGAGATAGTCGGGGAGCGGCTTGCCGGAGTCCAGGATCTCCTTGAACTTGGCGTGGGCGATGTCGCGGCCGACCACGATGGTGCCGTTCAGCAGGAGCGGTGTGGAGACCGGGTGCTTGGAGAGCTCGGCCAGCACTTCCTTTATTGGCCTGTTCAGGTCGATCTTGACGCCGTGGCCATGCTTGCCGCGATACTGGTCGGGGATGAGGCGGCCGGGGTTGCGGTCCATCTCTTCGACAAAGAGACCGTCACGGCTGATCTTCGCCTTGATGTTGCGGTCGGCGGAACAGGATACCGCCATGCCCAGCGGGCAGGAGGCGCCGTGACGCGGCAGGCGGATGACGCGGATGTCGTGGGCGAAGTACTTGCCGCCGAACTGGGCGCCGATACCGAGTTTGTAGGCCTCTTCCAGCAGGATCTTCTCCAGTTCGAGGTCGCGGAATGCCTGTCCGTGCTCGTTCCCTTCGGTCGGCAGTTCGTCGAGGTATTTGGCGGAGGCGAGCTTGACGGCCTTCATGCAGGCATCGGCAGAGGTGCCGCCGACGACCACGGCGATGTGGTAGGGGGGGCATGCGGCGGTGCCGAGGTACTTCATCTTGGAGACCAGGAACTTGACCAGGCTATCGGGGGTGAGCAGCGCCTTGGTTTCCTGGAAGAGCATGGTCTTGTTGGCAGAACCGCCCCCTTTTGCCATGAAGAGGAACTTGTAGTAATCGCCGTCAACGGCCTGGATGTCTATCTGGGCCGGCAGGTTGGTGCCGGTATTGATTTCCTTGTACATGTCCAGCGCCACGGTCTGGGAGTAGCGGAGGTTTTCCTCGGTATAGGTTTTGTAAACCCCCTTGGAAAGGAATTCCTCGTCCTTGCCGCCGGTCCAGATCTGCTGACCTTTCTTGGCGACGATGGTGGCGGTGCCGGTATCCTGGCAGACCGGCAGCTCGAAGTTGGCGGCGATTTCGGCATTGCGGAGGAACGCCATGGCAACACCCTTGTCGTTCATGGATGCTTCGGGATCGCGCAGGATCTTGGCAACCGACTCGTTGTGCTCGGGGCGCAGCAGGAAGGAGACGTCGCGCATGGCCTCGTTGGCGAGGATGGTCAGCGCCTCGGGGCAGACCCGTACCACATCCTGACCTGCAAACTGCTCCACGGTCACGTACTTTTCCGATCCTTCGATCTTGCGGTACTTGGTTTCGTCTTTGGCGAGGGGGAACGGCTCCTGGTAAACAAAGGGTTTTGTAGCCATAGCATCTTACTCCTTTCCTGGGAATATCCGCTTCAACAAGCGATGCCTGTGTATGCTGTATACACTTTCGTCGGAATAATATTGGAAAAATCTGATTTTGTCGAGAGGGAAGTTTATCCGGCTCCGGAGAAGGGTGGATAAGGGGTACAGCAGGTTGCGGATTGCTCCCGGCAGGGTATCATCTACCTGTAGTCCAATCACTGTTCGATCTGTCCGAGGAGGCATCCATGAAACTGCACGTACTGCTGCTGACCCTTGTTGCCGCACTGCTCCTGAGTTCACCCGTCGCCTGGGGAGCGGCCCCCGACTGGGACCTGATCGACTCGTCCGATCAGTTCGATTTTTTCCACGATATGGCGGCAAACGTCACAACTCCGGAAGGGTTGGTCATCGTAACCTTGAAGGCGGTCTACACGCCGGAGGGGAAGCAGGATGCCCAGAAAATCCTGGAGAACGACAAGCGCTATGCCGAACTGGCCTTTACCCTCTATACCTATGATCTCAACTGCGAGGCCGGTACCTCGCGGCTGCGTGGGGTGGCTCACTTCGACAGCAAGGGGGGGAAGATCACCGAGTTCAATCTGGCCGGCAAGACTGCATGGGAGGAGATCCCGCCCGGTTCGCGGCTCGACCTGGTGCAGGGGCAGGCATGCCCGACGCCTGCCGAACTACCGGCGCCAAGGGCTCCAGAACCTCCTGCTGCCAAATAATGGCGGTTGTGGAGCTCCATGCATGCATGAAAAAAGCCCGCCGGGAGGCGGGCTTTGCTGTGGGAGCTCCTATTTCTGGCTCAGCGCCAGGGCCTGGTCGATGTCGGCGATGATGTCGTCCTGGTGTTCGATCCCGACCGAGAGCCGGATCAGGTCCGGGGTGACGCCGGAGGCGTTCTGCTGCTCCTCGGTGAGCTGGCGGTGGGTGGTGGAGGCGGGATGGAGCACGCAGCTGCGCGCATCCCCCACATGGACCACCAGGGCGACCAGCTTGCAGCTCTCCATGAAAATCTTCCCGGCCGTTGCCCCTCCCTTGATGCCGAAGGTGAGGACGCCGCTGGACCCCAGGGGGAGATATTTCAGGGCACGGTCATGGCTCGGGTGGCTTTCCAGACCGGGGTACTTGACCCAGCTGACGGACGGGTGGCTCTCCAGGAACCTGGCCACGGCCAGGGCGTTGTCGCTGTGGCGCTGCATCCGGAGCGGCAGGGTATGCAGCCCCTGGTTGAAGAGGAACGAATTCATCGGGGCCGGCGTCATCCCCAGGTCGCGCATGAGCTGGACCCTGGCCTTGACGATGTAGGCGGCCGGTCCGAAGGTCTTCACGTACTGCAGGCCATGGTAGCTGGTATCGGGCTCGGTCAGCTCCGGATAGTTGCCCCCTTCCCAGTCGAAGTTGCCGCCGTCCACGATCACCCCGCCCACGCTGGTGGCATGGCCGTCGATATACTTGGTGGCGGAGTGGACCACGATGTTGGCGCCGTGCTCAAAGGGGCGGCAGAGGTAAGGGGTGGCAAAGGTGCTGTCGATGATGAGCGGCACGTTCTTCTCTTTGGCAATGGCGCTGAACTTGGCGAAGTCCAGCACATTAAGGCCGGGGTTGCCGATGGTCTCGGCGAAGAGCGCCCTGGTATTGGGCCGGAACGCCTTGAGGATCTCATCGATCGATGCCTCCGGGTCGACAAAGGTCACCTCGATCCCCATCTTGGGGAGGGTGGAGGCAAAGAGGTTGTAGGTGCCTCCGTAGAGGGTGCTGGCGGTGACGAAGTGCTGGCCGGCCTGGCAGATGTTGAAGATGGAAAGGGTGGTGGCTGCCTGGCCCGCCGAGGTGGCCAGGGCGCCGACGCCCCCCTCCATCATGGCCAGTTTCTGCTCGAAGGCCTCGCTGGTGGGGTTGCCGAGCCGGGTATAGAAATGCCCCGGCACTTCCAGGTCGAACAGCTTGGCCATGTATTCGGCGCTGTCGTATTTGAAGGTCGTGCTCTGGCAGATGGTGACGACGCGCGGTTCACCCGGCTTGGGGGCATACGCCCCCTGGACTGCCTGGGTCTCGATTTTCCACTGGGTGCTCATATCTTTCCTCCACGGGATAGTGACAGCAGATTTCTGAGAAAACGGATCAGCATCATAGCAGATTAGCGCGAAGAGCGGAACAGGAAACCTGCATGCGCTCATGCAGGGAAACAGGTTGGAGGCTGTGGCATGGTTGAGCAGAACGAACTGCAGGTATTGCTGGAAAAGGGTGAACTGGACAAGGCGCGGGAACTCTGCCTTGCTGCTATCGAACAGGAACCGGGGAAGTCGGTTCATTATCTCAACCTGGGGCGGATCTATGTCCGCACCGGCCGGAAAAGGGAGGCGATCCGCACCTTTCGCGACGGTCTGCTCTTTGAGAACAACCAGCGCATAGTCGACGAGCTGACCGCTCTCGGCTGGCGCGACCTGCCGGTCTTTCCGTCGCTCGGGCGGGAGCACTGGCTCAATCGCCTGCTGGGGCGGATCAGGTCGCTCTTTTCCTAGCCCGCGGCAGGGGGAGCCGGCATCTATCAGGTTGTTCAAAACCAGTCAGATCGTCGCACCCGCAGAAAGCCCCGCGGAGGCGTGGCAGCGCCACGCCGCACAAGGCGGCTTTCGAGGACGGCGGCGAGATGGCTGGTTTTCAACAACCTGCTACAAGAACTCCTCGAAGTAGTCCAGGTCCTTATGAAAGGTCTCTTCCAGCCGCCAGAGGGAGAAAAGGGCAACGGCCATGCAGACCCCCCCCACCACCAGCGCACCCCGTTCCAGGCCGAACTGCTGGCGGCAGAACTGGAACATCAGGGTGATCGGCACCACCATGCCGCGGACGAAGTTGGGGACCGTGGTGGCGACGGTGGCGCGCAGGTTGGTGCCGAACTGCTCGGCGGCAACGGTGACGAAGATGGCCCAGTAGCCGCTGCCGAAGCCGAGGAAGGCGCAGATGGTGTAGAAGTAGAATGGCTGTACCTCGAAGGCGACGAAGTACCAGGCGATCCCCAGGATTGTGAACCCCAGGAAGATGAGGACGACCTTTTTGCGGCTCTGCAGGCACTGAGAGAGCATGCCGCTGGCCAGGTCGCCGAAGACCAGGCCAAGGTAGCAGAACATGACCGCGTTCCCGGCCGATACCGGCCCCGTTACCTGCAGGGACTTGGCGAATTCCGGGGAAAAGGTAATGAGCACCCCGACCACGAACCAGGTGGGGACGCCGATCAGGATGGAGTGGATGTAGCGCCCGAAGCGGTGCCTGTCGGTGAACAGGGCGAGGAAGTTCCCCTTGGCGACGTTTTTCCCCTCCATGCCCTTGAACATGCCCGATTCGGCCACGCTGATCCGGGTGATCAGCAGCAGGAGCCCCAATACCCCTCCGATGTAGAAGGCGGTCCGCCAGTCGAAGGATTTTGCCACGATGTTGGCCAGGATCGCCCCGGAGACACCGATGGAGGCGACGATCATGGTGCCGTAGCCCCGCACGCTCTTGTGCAGGACCTCGGCCACCAGGGTGATGCCGGCCCCCAGCTCACCGGCCAGGCCGACCCCGGCGAGAAAGCGGAGCGCGGCATAGGCCGGCAGCGTCGAAACCATGCCGTTCATGATATTGGCCAGGGAATAGAGAAAGATCGAGCCGAACATGATCTTCAACCGCCCCTGCCGGTCCCCCAGCACCCCCCAGATGATCCCGCCGATGAGCATCCCGGCCATCTGCATGTTGAGCAGGAAGACCCCCTGGTCGATCAGGCCCTGGCCCGACAGCCCGAGCGCCTTGAGGCTCGGCACCCGGACGATACTGAACAGCACCAGGTCGTAGATATCGACAAAATAACCAAGGGCGGCAACGATGACCGGTAGGGTGAGGGCGGCGCGGATGCCGGCGGCTGAAGAGGGTTGGCTGGACATGGCGGACCTCGCAAGGGGGGTGGGGTGCGTGAGCGGTTCAGTCCCTTTCATAAGTCAGCCGGCCGGGGTTTGTCAAGGATTGATGAGCCGGCAAGAGGATGAACGACAAGTGGCGCGGGGTCGATGACCCCGCGCCACTGGCGTTGCGGCATGGCGGTGCGGGCCTATGCGCCCATGGCCGCCTTCAGGTCTGCGTCCACGGTGGTGATGGGGCCGATGTTGAAGTTCTCCACCAGGAAGTTGAGGACGTTGGGGGTGACAAAGGCCGGAAGTGACGGCCCGAGCTTGATGTTCTTGATCCCGAGGTGGAGGAGCGACAACAGGATGACCACGGCCTTCTGCTCGTACCAGGAAAGGATGAAGGAGAGCGGCAAGTCGTTGACGCCGCACTTGAAGGCGCCTGCCAGGGCCACGGCGATCTGGACCGCCGAATAGGCGTCGTTGCACTGCCCCACGTCGAGAAGCCGGGGGATGCCGCCGATGTCGCCGAATTCGAGCTTGTTGAAGCGGAACTTGCCGCAGGCGAGCGTCAGGATGACCGTGTCGGCCGGCGCCTTCTCAGCGAATTCGGTGTAGTAGTTGCGGCCGGATTTGGCGCCGTCGCAGCCGCCGACCAGGAAGAAGTGCTTGATGGCACCGCTCTTCACCGCCTCGATCACCTTGTCGGCCACGCCGAGCACGGCGTTGTGGCCGAAGCCGGTCAGGATCTGCTGCCCCGGATTGTCCGGGAAGCCGGCACATTCCTGGGCCTTGGCAATGACTGCGGAGAAATCCCACCCCTCGATGTGGGTTACGTCGGGCCACTGCACCAGCCCCCAGGTGTAGAGCCGGTCCTTGTAGGAATCGGCCGGGCGCTGGATGCAGTTGGTGTTGAAGATGATGGCGCCGGGGAAGTTGGCGAACTCCTTGGCCTGGTCCTGCCAGGCGCCGCCGAAGTTACCCACCAGGTGGGAATACTTCTTGAGGCCGGGGTAGCCGTGGGCAGGCAGCATCTCGCCGTGGGTGTAGATGTTGATCCCTTTCCCTTCGGTCTGCTTGAGCAGCTCTTCCAGCATCTTCAGGTCATGGCCTGAGACCAGGATCGCCTTGCCGGCGCGGGTGCCGAGCTCCACCGGGGTCGGCACCGGATGGCCGTAGTTCTCCACGTGCCCGGCATTGAGGATCCCCATGGCGGTGATGTTCTGCTTGCCGCACTCCATGCAGAGCCCCACGAAGTCCATGAGACCCAGGTTGGCGTCGGTGGTGGCTGCCAGCGCCTTGTGGAAAAAGGCCATGACCTCTTCGTCGTTCTTGCCCAGGATGAGGGCGTGGTCCATGTAGGCTGCCATCCCCTTCAGGCCGTAGGTAAGGATCTCGATGACCGAGCGGATGTCTTCGTTGACATGGAGTGTGTTGAGGCCGTGCTCCTCTCCCTGGCGAATCAGTCCTGCCTGGTCGGCAGCCGGGGTCCAGGTGGCCTGGGGTGCGGCGATGGCGGCGGGTGTGGCGCCCTTGGCCTGGCAGGCCTGCTCATAGAGGGCCTTGGCCTGGTTACGCACGTCGATGCTCGCGCGCACCGCCTTCTCGATCTGGTTAGGGTCGAAATCCACGTTGGTGACGGTGGTGAAGAGCCCCTCGACCACGAAACGGTCGATGGCGTCGTTCTTGGCCCCCAGCTCGCGCGCCTTGGCCGCATAGAGGGCGATCCCCTTCAGTCCGTACAGCAGCAGATCCTGCAGTGCCGCTACGTCGGGTTTCTTGCCGCAGACCCCGGAGATATTGCATCCCACGCCATTGGCTGCCTGTTCACACTGATTGCAAAACATTCCCATACTCATTCCTCCTCTTTGAGAGTTGATTGTCGGGTGAATACCACCACTATATCTCTATCTGCCGATGAAGCAACCGCCTCTTTGAGACCAACCCTATCCGATTTGTCCCTTCCATTCCTTGACGTGGGTCAAGAGAGTGCGGAAAGCCGAAAATTAGGCAACGGCCGGATGGGGAGGCTCTGTGCTGTTGACATCCGGTGGCTGCGGGATAGACTGTGGCTGACATCGGCAGCGGATGGGCTGCCGGGGAAAGGGGGGTCTGGATGAAACGATTGATGACACGTATCGGGGTGATCGGGCTGTTCGTCTGCTGTCTGACCGCGGCCATTGCCGCTGCCGGGCAGGAACCGCTCCGGGTGGGAATGGAGCTGGCCTATCCCCCCTTCGAGATGACCGACAAGAGCGGTTCGCCGAGCGGGGTCAGCGTCGATCTGGCCCACGATCTGGGGAAGGCCCTGGGGAGACCGGTGAAGATCGAGAATATGGCATTCGACGGCCTGATACCGGCCCTGAAGACCGGCAAGATCGACCTGATCATCTCCTCCATGACCGCCACCGAGGAGCGGGCCAGGTCCATCGATTTTTCCGACCCCTACCTGCAGACCGGCCTCTGTCTGCTGCTGAAAAAGGATTCTCCCGCCGCGACGATCAGGGACCTGGACCGGCCCGGCCGCACTGTGGCGGTGAAGAAGGGGACCACCGGCCATCTCTATGCCGCGAAGAACCTGAAAAAGGCCCGTCTCCTCGTGCTGGACAAGGAATCGGCAGCGGTGCTGGAGGTGGTGCAGGGGAAGGCCGACGCCTTCATATACGACCAGATGTCCGTCTACCAGAACTGGCAGCGCAACCGGGCAACCACCCGCGCCATCCTTGCCCCGTTCCAGAAGGAGTCGTGGGCGATCGGGATTCGCAAGGGGAACGAGCCGCTGCGCCGGCAGATCAACGACTTCATCCGGAGCTACCGCTCGTCCGGCGGCTTTGACCGGCTGGGGGACCGCTACATGAAAGAGATGAAGCAGGAATTCAAACGTCTCGGCTATCCGTTCTTCCTCTAGGCGGTAAAGGAGTGTCCGGGATATTCTCACTGCTGACACAGCGCCGGGGAGAGGCCGGCCCGCTCGCCGCTCTGGCGCGCCTCATCTCCTGGCTGCTGGTCTTCCTGGCAGTGGGAGGGGTCTTTACCTTCGCATTCGGCCAGCTCCAGTACGGCTGGAACTGGGGCGCCATTGCCGACTACCGGCAGAAGCTCTTCAACGGCTGGCTGACCACCATTGCCATCTCGTGCGTGGCCCTTTTCACCAGCCTGGTGGTCGGCCTGGTCGCTGCCCTGGCCCGTCGCTGCCCCTTCCTGCCGGTCCGGTACACCGGCACCCTCTACGTGGAGCTGATCCGCGGGACTCCCCTCTTGGTGCAGATCCTGGTCTTTTTCTACGTGGTTGCCGATGCCTTCGGGATCGACAACCGCTACCTGGTCGGGGTGATCACCCTGTCGCTGTTTGCCGGTGCGTATATCTCCGAGATCATCCGTGCAGGGATCGAGAGCGTCGGCGAATCCCAGCTGGAATCGGCCAGTTCCATCGGCTTGACCCGCGGCCAGATCTACCGTTTCGTTATCTTCCCCCAGGTGGCCCGCCAGTTGATCCCGCCGCTGGCAGGGCAGTTCGCCTCCATCATCAAGGATTCGTCGCTCCTCTCCATCATCGCCGTGAGCGAGTTCACCCTCAATGCCCAGGAGGTGAACGCCTACACCTACAGCACCCTGGAGAGCTACATCCCCCTTGCCGTCGGCTATCTCCTGCTCACCCTTCCCATCTCGCTGGCCAGCAGAGCGCTGGAACGGAAATACCGCTATGCGCATTGAGCTGGTCGGCATAGCCAAGCGGTTCGGCGAACACCAGGCCCTCAAGGAGACCACGCTCGCGCTGCCCGAAGCCCATGCCGTGGCGGTCATCGGCCCGTCGGGAGGGGGGAAGACCACGCTGCTCCGGCTCATCGCCGGACTGGAGATCCCGGACCAGGGGGAGCTGTTCATCGACGGCGAACGTCTGGAATCGGGGCAGGCGGCGCTGCTCAGGCACCGGCGGAGCATCGGCACGGTCTTCCAGTCTTTCAATCTCTTTCCCCACCTGTCGGCGCTGGAGAACATCATCCTCCCCCTGGAAAAGGTCCACGGCTATGCGCGGCCGGCTGCCCGCGACCATGCCATGGCTCTCTTGGAGCGTTTTCAGCTCGCTCCCCATGCCGGGAAACGGCCGGCAGAGCTTTCAGGGGGGCAACAGCAGCGGGTGGCCATTGTCCGGGCGATTGCCATCAAACCGCGATTTCTTCTCTTCGACGAGCCGACCTCGGCACTCGACCCGGAGATGACCGCCGAGGTGCTGGACGTGATCGGCGAACTGCGCACAGAAGGGCGGGACCTGATCATGGTGACCCACCACATGGGGTTTGCACGGAGCGTGGCGGACCACTGCCTGTTTGTCGGCGAGGGGGAGATCCTGGAAGAGGGGCCGGCGCCGGACTTTTTCGCCGCTCCCCGCAGTGAGCAGCTCCGCAGCTTTCTGGCAAAGATCCTCAAATACTGATGACACCCTGTTCCCTGCCGATCTGGAGGGGAGCACGGTCAATCCTTGCGCCGTTCGGCATTTCTGCGATACTCTAGAATGATGACGACCAACAACACGGACCTGCTGCATCAGCCGATTCCCCGGCTCCTCCGCCAACTGGCCGTGCCGGTGGGGGTCGGGTTCTTTTTCAACACCATGTTCAACGTGGTGGATACCTTCTATGCCGGCCGGATCTCCACCAGCGCCATTGCTTCGCTGGCGCTCTGCTTTCCGCTGTTCTTCGTTATCATTGCCGTGGGGGTCGGCATCCTCATGGCCACCACGTCGCTCATCGGCCACGGACTCGGCGCCGGGAGGCTCGAAGATGCCAAGCGGTATGCCGCTCAGGCATTTTCCTTTGCCCTGGTCCATGCCCTGCTGGTGACGGTAGCCGGGATTGTGGCGACCCCTTGGATATTCACCCGCATGGGTGCTTCGGGAGAGTACCTGGCGCTGGCGGTTGGCTGCATGCGCGCCCTGTTCAGCGGGTCGGTCTTCTTTCTGGGGAACTACGTCTGCAACGCCATCCTGAGCGCCACCGGCGATACGCGGAGCTTCCGCAACTTCTTGGTGGCGGGCTTTCTGCTCAACCTGCTGCTGGACCCCTGGTTCATGTACGGCGGGTTCGGCCTCCCGCCGCTGGGGCTCCCCGGCATCGCCTGGGCCACGGTGGCGATCCAGGGGATGGGCGGGTTCTACCTGCTGCGCCGGGTGATCGGCACGGGGCTTTTAACGCCCTTTTCCGCGTGGCACTTCATCCCGCGGAAGGATTCGTTTATCCGCCTGTTCAGCCAGGGGGTGCCGGCCAGCCTCAACATGCTCACGGTCTCCCTGGGGATTTTCGTCATCACCTGGTTCATCGGCCGCTACGGCACGTCTGCAGTGGCAGCCTACGGTATCTGCACCCGGGTCGAACAGATCGTCCTGCTGCCGGTCATGGGGCTCAACATTGCAACGCTGACGCTGGTGGCCCAGAATTACGGGGCAGGGCAGTTCGCGAGGGTCTCGGAAACGCCGGGCACGGCGCTGCGGGGGGGCTTGCTGCTCATGGCGTTCGGTTCAGTGGCGGTCTTTCTGGGGGGAGGAGTGCTGCTCAAGCTCTTTACCAGGGATCCTGAGGTGATTGCTGCCGGCATCGGCTATTTCCGCGTGAACGCCTTCGTGCTCGGCGCTTACGTGATCCTCTACATCAACAATGCGGCCCTGCAGGGGTTGCAGAAACCCGCCTTCGCCCTCTGGATCGGCC
Organism: Geobacter sp.; assembly: GCA_009684525.1. Lineage (NCBI taxonomy): Bacteria > Pseudomonadati > Thermodesulfobacteriota > Desulfuromonadia > Geobacterales > Geobacteraceae > Geobacter > Geobacter sp. The sequence goes on along the minus strand of WKKR01000005.1, from coordinate 186,943 downwards.
TTTTCCGCCAGCTGGCAGCCCCCCTGGTTGCATTCCCCCTGCTGGCGGGGTATCTGGGCTGGGGCCTGAGTGGGGTCTGGTGGGGAATCCTGCTGGTTACCTGGATCGCCGCAGCGATGTCGGTGATCTATACCCGTCACATGCTCAGGGTCATGGCGCGGGACGCAGCTGACAAACTGCTCCTGGAGGCAGCGCAGCCCGCGGAAGCGAGGTCGGATAGTGGCAGTTAGTGCGCTCATCATGCTGATGTCTCTGTTGGCGGCGATTCTCTGCACGCCGTTGCGGGTGCATGCGGCCAACAAGGTCGATCCGCCTGCCAGCACCGAGCCTCTGGCGCTGCCTGCATGGGGAGGTGTCATGCCGAACCTGGCCGATCGCCTGCGGGTGGGTGATACCTATGGCATCAGGCAGGTGTTCGAGCCGGACGTGGTGCTTACCACTGCAGGGCTCGGCCTGAAAAGCGGCGGCAGCGTGCTCTTTTCCCCGCAGTTCGGCTTCGGCCACGTCACCCAGCAGCGGGAGCTGGGCCGGGGTTACGAGGATGTCCTGCACCGGCTGCACGCCCGGGCTGGCGGTACGCTCCATCTCTCCGACTCCGTCTACCTCTCCGCGGCAACCAAGATCCCCCTTTACAACTATGAATTCACCGATCTCCGGACAACCGGTGGGGGAACCTTTCTCTCTGGGAGCGGCAAACACGACTACGAACTCTTCCGCCTGCCAACTTCAACCCTCACCTGGTCGGGTGAGATGGGGGTAAAGCTTGGCCGCCGCGTGGACTTCAACCTCTTCTACGACCAGAACCTGTTGAAAGAACAGTGGAAGTCCGGTGCGACCCAGCAGGAAGAGGTGATCGGCACCCGTTTCATCATCAGGTTCAAATGATGGAAGCCGACCGGAGGAAATGGAATGAACGCTATGCCGGCGCAGGCTTCCTGCTCGGGACTGGGCCGTCCACCTTCCTGGCGGAGAGCATCGACCTGCTGAAAAGCCGCTGCCCCGGCCGGCGTGCACTGGATATCGCCTGCGGCGAGGGACGCAACAGCATCTTCCTGGCCCAAAGCGGTTTCCTGGTCACCGGGCTGGACATCTCCGAGCAGGGGCTGGCAAAGGCCCGCCGGCGCGCTCGCAGCGAAGGGCTCACCATCCGGTTCCGCCGGACAGACCTGGAAAAGAGGACGTTTGCCGGCCCCTTCGACCTGATCGTCAACATCAACTTCCTCTTGCGCGGCCTGTTTCCCGTCATGGTCGAGGCCCTTTCCCCCGGCGGCATCGTCCTGGTCGAGACCCTGCTGGATGGCCCCCTTGCCCCGCCAACCACCAACCGGAGCTTTCTCCTCCAACAGGGAGAGCTGGAACAGCTCTTTTGCTCCCTGCCAGGTTCCATCCTGCACGCTTCCGAGTCTCCCCAGGCGTCATCTCCCTCTGCCCGCCTGATCTTTCAGAAAGAAGGATGAGGAATTCATTACAAAATAGTTTGAAACGGTGAAGTTCCACCGCACCACGTCGATATGGATACGTGGTACAGCAGGCTGGATCCGGGCAAGGCGAGGGGTACGAGCAGTTCATGGAGAGGCGGAACAAGAGCATAGCAACCGTCGCATCGGTCCTCTGCGCGGTGTTGCTGTTCCTGCTGGTGAGCAGCAAGTTCATCTTCCTGGACAGCTATGTCAGGGTGGAGGAAGAGCGGGCCCTGCAGGACCTGCAGCGGGTCACGAGCGCCATTGACAACGACCTCGGCTACCTGGACGCCTCGACAGCCGACTATGCCGGTTGGGACGATACCTGCCGGTTCATTGCCGACGGCGACCGGTCCTATATCACCAGCAATCTCGACGATCAGACCCTGATCCGGCTCCGCGTCAATCTCATCGCCTTCGTACGCCCCTCGGCCGAACTCGTTTATGCCAGATCCATCGATCTGAAGGAAGGGCGGGCCGTTCCGGTACCGGCAGACCTGATGCGGCATCTGGCACCGGGCGGCTGCCTGCTGCGACACGATAACCTGAAAAACGGCAGAACCGGGCTGATAACGCTTTCAGGCAGGCCGATGCTCGTGGCCTCCCGACCGATCATCACCAGCCAGTACCAGGGACCCATCCGCGGCACTCTCATTATGGGGCGTTATCTGGGCCAGGAAGAGGTTGCCCGGCTCGGCGGACTGACCCTCCTCCCCCTGCGGATACTCCCCACGGACGATCCTGCCCGGAAAGACCAACTGCTGGCCTGTACGACGAAGATCACCTCTATGGCCTCGATCCATCTCGATCGCGGGGAGGACCTTCTCGTCGGCCATATCCTGCTGAACGATGTTTATGGCCAGCCCGCGGCCGTGGTTCGCGTGGACCTGCCCCGGCAGATCACGCAGCAGGGGAAGCAGACCATCGGCTACTTCATCGTCTGGTTTATCATTTTGGCCCTGACTATCCTCTTTGTCAGCCTCCGATTCATGGGCAAGCTGCAGGCATCCCGGTTGCGGCGGAAAGAGACGGAACATCTCTACAGCTCGGTGGTTGAGCACGCTGCCGAGGGGGTTGTCCTGGTTTCCGTCACCGACCGGAAGGTCCTGGATGCGAACCACGCCGTGTCCGAGCTGTTGGGCTATCCCAAGAAGGATCTCGTCGGCAGGCCTTTCTGCGATTTCCTGGTCGACGACTGCACCCTGCTGGAGCTGCAGATGCAGCGGCTGGCCCAGGAACAGCAGGTTCCCTGGATGGAGATCAGCATCAGGTGCCAGGATGGGTCGATTGCCGTCATGGACGCCTGTGCCAGCCGCACCTCGGTCAGGGGGGAGCAGGTGGCCTGCCTGCTGCTGCACGACATCACCGAACGGAAACGGTACGAGGCCGAACTGATGCACCAGGCCAGCCACGATTCGCTCACCGGCCTGCCCAACCGCAACCTGCTCCGCGACCGCCTCGAACAGTTGCTGGCCCTCGGCGACCGGACCGGGCTGCCCCAGGCGGTGCTGCTCCTCGATCTCGACAACTTCAAGTACGTCAACGACTCCCTCGGTCATGCCGCTGGGGATGCGCTTCTCAAGCAGGTTGCCGGGCGGCTTACCACCATGACCAGGAGATACAATACCGTTGCCCGGCTCGGGGGGGACGAATTCGTCATCCTTCTTTCCAACATAACGACCGAAGAGGTGGCGCTGGTTGCCGAGCGGCTGGAACGCCAGTTCGAGAAGCCGTTCGACGTCGAGGGGCAGGAGGTGTTCGTGACGGTCAGCATCGGCATCAGCATGTCTCCCACCGACGGTACGACCGGGGACAAGCTGTTGAAGAATGCCGATATTGCCATGTATCTGGTCAAGGAACATGGCCGTAACAGTTTCAAGTTCTTTGCCGACGAGATGAACCGGAAGGTCCACGACCGGCTGGAACTGGAGTTGCAGATGCGCCATGCCCTGGAGCGGGGCGAATTCGTCCTCCATTACCAGCCCAGGGTGCGGGCTCACGACGGCGCAGTGGTAGGGATGGAGGCGCTTATCCGCTGGCAGCCTTCTGATGGCCCGCTGGTGGGTCCGGACCGCTTCATCGGGCTCCTGGAGGATACCGGCCTGATCGTCCAGGTCGGGGAATGGGTAGTGCGGGAGGCGTGTCGCCAGACCCGTGCCTGGCAGGAGGATGGCCTGCGCGGACTGCGGGTGTCGGTCAACCTGTCGGGGAGGCAGTTCAGTCAGCAGGGGCTTGAGGAGATGATAGCGCGGGCATTGCGGGAGAGCTTCCTGTTGCCCGATTTCCTGGAGGTGGAGATCACCGAGAGCATGCTGATGGGGGATGTGCAGCAGGCGGTGGGCAAGCTGGCAGGCATCAAGGAGATGGGAGTGCGGATCGCCGTGGACGATTTCGGCACTGGCTATTCGTCCCTTGCCTATCTGCGGCGCTTTCCCATCGATACCCTCAAGATCGACCGCTCCTTTGTGGCCGGCGTCATTACCGAGCCGGGCGATGCGGTGATCGCAAAGACCATTATCTCCATGGCGCATAACCTGAAGCTGGAGGTGGTGGCAGAGGGGGTGGAGACCATCGAGCAGCTGGAGTTCATGCGTGCTTACGGCTGCCAGGAGGTCCAGGGCTTTTTCTTCAGCAGGCCGCTGCCGCCGGAGGACTTCGCCGCCCTGGTCCGCCAGCGGCGCCAGGCAGAAAAAAATCGATAATTAATTTGACAATGCTAATAGTTCTGTTAAGCTGCAGCTACGAGCTGCTTCATTCCTTGTTGAAATGCATATGCCGCCGCTGTCCGGGCGGCATATGCATTTTGAGCGCCTCTATTTCTGGACCCAGCGGCCGTTGGGAAGTTGGGTCCACCATCCCGGTTTGGCCGCCTCCCGCTTGATCTCTGCATAGGTGGCCGCCGCCTTCCCCCTGATCTGGTTCAGCGCTTCCGCACTCTCCTTCTGCTTGTTGAGTTTCAGGATGGCCTTTGCCATGCCGTTCACCACGGTCTTGCGGCTTTCGTTTTCCGCCTTGATCAACGTCTCGTCCTGCGGGGTCATCTTGGTCTTATCCCGCACCGTGACCAGCCCCTGGTTGGTCAGTCCGATGGCGCCGCTCTCCAGCAGGGCGGTGATCTTCGGCAGGATTTTACTCATCTCATCGTATGCCTTGTCGACTTCGGGCATGCTGGCAAGCTCCACGGCCAGGTCGTCCGCGTAGTTTTCGGCTGCCTGGGCCTCGCCGACCAGGGCAAGGCGCGGCAGCCGGTCCAATAGCCTGCTCTGGGGCTTGGTCTCGGGCGGCGTCTGCTCCGTGGCTGGGGGGGGTACATCGGCACCCGGCTTATCGGCGCTCCCTTTCAGGAGCATCTCGTCCACCGATTTGTAGGCGTCCTTCACCGCCTTTTCGGGGAAATAGACATTGACGGTTATGATGGCGCAGGAAGCGAGCAGGGCGCAACCGCAGCTCAGCAGCAGCTTGAGGATCCTGGTTTTCATAGTGACCTCCTAAAGGGTAGTGATAAGCACTATACCACATGCCAGAGGGGTTGGCACCCCTGACAACTGCCGGCTATTCCTCCCATTTGAACTCCTGCACCGCGGGTGCGGCCGGGCCGGTATCTCCCGTGGAGGCCTTGCCCCTTGTTGCCGCCTCCTTGATGGCGTTGAAGAGGTTGTCCATGGCGATGCGGTTCTGGGCTTGTGCCACGGAGACGCTCAGGTCGCGGATTCCGAACAGGTTGGTGTGGGAGATGTCCAGGTTCTGGAAGGTCAGGTACCCCTGTTCCAGGGTGGCGCTGATCTCGGCCCGGTCATAGGTGCGGTCGTCGCGAAAGAAGAACCCGCTCAGCTTCTTGTTGGCCAGCCGCTGCAGGAACTCACGGCTGACGAGCATCTTTTCACCGTTCCCCTCCCGCGCCCAGAGCGTGGTGAATCCGGTCATTCCCCTGGTTTCCTTCCCCTCGCCATAGATGCTGACAATGCCGTCCACCCTGCCGGAAAGGTAGCCCCGGATCTTCGGGACGACGTTGCAGAGCTGTTTCAGGCTCAGGCTGTTGACGAGCAGGTCCCCCTTGTACTGCAGGCCCCGGTTCATGGCCAGATACCCCTTGCCCAGGATCGTTCCTTCGTAGAGTGAGGTCTGCAGGGAAACGATCTCGGTGATGCCCTGTTTCGCCTGCATCTGCACGAGCGTCTGCCCGAGTTCCAGCGGGCCGAAGGCGACCTTGTCGATGGTGACGCTGGCAGTCCCTTTCTTCTGCTGCCGCATCAGGTCGAGCAGGCGGGGATAGTTGGCCCGGCTGAAGCTGAGGCTGGATAGGGGGGGGGAGGCAACAGCGCCGGAAAGCTCGAAGGAGAGGGGGATGCTGCCGCTGATCCCGCTTGCGTTAAACTTCTGCGCCGCAAGGTCGAGCTGCACGCCATCCAGGAGGATGCTCGCCTCCAGGAGTTTTGCAGCGCCCCGCAGCGTCACGGTTCCGTTGGCGGCAACGTCGCCGGCCACGGTCGCCTCCTGCAGAACGCGGGGGAGGGCGTTGACGAACGGGTCGATCAGGCTGTTGAGCGGGATCCTGGCCAGCGAAACCGTGAATCGCCCTGCCCGCTCCGGCGAGGTGGCGTGCTCCAGCTCGCCCCGTGCACTCAGGCTGACCCCTTCTCCGGCGCTGAAGAGCGCCTCGTCCAGAGAGAGCCTGTCTCCTGCCAGGGTGGCTGCGAGCCTTGCCCCGGCACCGCTGAACATGCTCTTGTTCCCCGCACCGGCAAGGGCTATCCCGTCTGCGGCTGCGGTAAGGCGGCAGACAAGCCCCTTGCTCCGGGAGTAGCTGCCGCTGCAGGTTGCGTCCAAAAGCCCATTGGCGACGGTCACTTTTCCCGTTTTCCCGCCGAGCTTTGCCAGCTCGACAAGCCTGGCCCTGGTGAGCGCCAGGGTGAAGGTCGTCCCGTCGGCCGGCTTAACGGGGGCAAAGGCAAAGGTGCCGCGCAACTCTCCCCCCAGTGCGTTTCCCGCAACCGTGCCGTTGGCTGCTGTGCGGGAAAGGTCCATCCGAAGCCTGGGTGAGCCGATGGGGCTCCCCTTCCAGGCGAGCGCACCGCAGGCGGCTTCAACAGCCCCTTCGAGCCATTTACCGGTGCCGTCGGCCAGGTAGGCGCCGCGCAGGGTCCCGGTCACCCCTTTTGCTTCGACCTTCCCGGCGCGGATATCCGTCGTGCCGATCTCCAGGGTCAGGGGGTATCTCGTTGCCGTGCCGAGGCGCTCCTTTTGCGAGAGGAGGGCGGTCAGGCGGGCAATGGAACCGCTCGTCTTTCCGAGGGCGAAAGCAGCGTTTTCCAGGGTGACGGTTTTTCCGTCGTATCGGAAGCCGAGCTTTGCCTTTCCCTGATCCGCGCCGACGGAGATCGCCTTAGCACGGATGTCCCCGGTGGCGCCGATGACGCCGCTTTTTCTGGTCAGCCGGGTGTCGATGCGGCCGTTTGCCAGGGCAAAGGATTTCTCCCCTCTGGAACCCCTGACGCCTGACAGCCCTGCCGCAAGGGTTGCGCTAAAGTCGCGCGGCCCGACTCCCCTGGCGTCGAGGGCGCATGAGACCGTGCCCGCCGAGAGCCTGATTTTGAGAGATTCGGGAAGCGGGGGGAGATTGGCGAGCGATGTTTCGGGTATCCGGAGCGAGGCGGAAAGGGGAAGCGGTGCGGTCGGCCGGTAGCCGAGGCTTCCCGTAACCGGAATCCCGTTGATCGCGGCGGCAAAAGAGGGGATCTCCACTCGGACCGGTTTCAGCCGCGAGGAGAGGGCCACGCGAAACGGCGCATCCAGCCGTTGCAGCAGCGCCGGGCCATGGTGCGGCGCCGTGGCGAACCTGCCGGAGACGAGAAAGAGGTCCCTCTGCCGGGAGAGGGAGAGCGTGCCGGCGAGCCCCTCGACCAGCAGCAGCTTCTCCCGTGCCAGCCTGCCGTTGCGGAGGGTCACCTTTCCGGAGAGGTTGGTGATTCCGCGAACGGCGTCGCCGGAGATCCGGATCCCATCCCCCCCCAGCGTGCCGCCGATTTCCAGCCGGCCGGGCGCTCCTGCCGGCACGAGCGTTGCCATCCGGCCAAGAGCGAGCGGCTCGAAGCTGCAGGTGCAGGAGAACCTGCGCTGATGCCTCAAGTCTTCCACGCTGCCAAAGGCATGCAACCGGACCAGGTTGTTCAGTGCCAGGGTCAGTCTCTCCAGCTCCCCCCTGTCCTTGGCCGGGTTGTAGCGAGCGCTGAAGCTGAGGTCGGCCGCAAGGGGGAGTGGTGCGGTGCCCATGGCAAGGGAGAGTTCCCTGATCCCGAGTTCGCCTGTCATCTGCAGTTTGCCCCCTTGCAGCGAGGCGGTCGCCCGGAGGCTTCCCTTCCCCCCCTGGAGACGGGCCGGCATCCGGGCATGCAGCATGGAGGCCATGCCCCCTACGGAGAAGGCGGGGGCAGAGAGGGTCAGGTCGAATGTCGGTTTGGTGCCCAAGCGGGCCGAGCCGGTCAGTCGGAAAGGATCTCCGGCATCGTCCTCGAAGGTAAGCTCAAGGTCGGAATCGCTCGACCCTTTCGTGGCAAGGTTATGGAGCTTGAGCCCGATCCCTTTCACCTCCCGGTCGTTCACCCGGATCGAGCCGTCCCTGAGGGTCAGCTGGCTGATGATGATCTCCGCGCCGGGTTTCTTCTTGGCCAGGGTTTTGCCGGTGGATTTTTTTTTGCCGAACCGACGGAGGAGGTCGGAGAAATTCCAGTCGCCGGCGCTGTTTTTCAGGAGATGGAGCCGGACCCCTTCCAGGGAGATGAGGCGAAAGCTCCGTTTTGCCGTTGCCAGGGAGCTTAAGCGGGGTGAAACGGTGAGCTTCTCCACGGAAGCCAGGTTACCGGCGGCGAAGCCGGGCGGGTTGGCCAGGGTGACCCCTGTGAAGGTGAGGGTGGTGCCGGAGAGGTGCAGGCCGGTCACCCGTGCCGGCTGGTGCAGGACCGAGGTGATAAGCCGCGAGAGATGGGATGCTGCCAGGGGGGTGGAGAGGTAGACCTTGAGGGAGATGGCAACGAGGGCGAGAAGCACCGCCAGCGCAAGCGGAATGCGCCATGGAATCCTGCGGGCAACCTTGCCGCCGTTATCCGTTCCCGTACTGTTTGCCATCGGCCTCTTCTCCGTAAAGTGACTGTAGCCGGGAATCGCCTTGTTGGCAAGCCGCAGCGGGAGAATGTACCTGTCGGAAAAGGTCAGGCCCCGCTCTCCTTGTGGCGCAAGAAGGGCGGGGCCTGACAGGTCACCGGGGTGTTCGGGTCGTTACGTAAGGTTCCAGACGATCATTTCCCAGATATCTTTCCAGCTCTTAGCGATCTCGGTGACCACGGTCGGTTCGAAGCCGCAGTGCATCATGCACTGGGCGCAGCGATCGTCCTTGCCGACACCGTAGCGGTTCCAGTCGGTCTTTTCCATCATCTCCCGGAAGGTGGGATAGTGGGTGTCGGTGATCAGGTAACAGGGGGCCTTCCATCCCTGGGGGTTGCGGGTCGGGTTGCCCCAGGGGGTGCACTGGAGCTGCTTTTCCCCCTTGAGGAAGCGGAGGTACATGGGGGTGGACCAGAAGCGGAACCGCTTGCTCATCTCGAAGACCTGGGCGAATTTCCGTTCGATCTCCCGGCGCACCAGGAACATGTCTTCCCCCACTGCCTCGTAGTCGAAGCCGGGGGCCACCAGCAGGCCGTCGACGCCGAGATCGGTCAGCTGTGAGAAGAGCATCTCGATCTCCACCAGGTCGGTGTCCTTGAAGATGGTGGTGTTGGTGCAGACCCTGAAACCGAGTTTCTTCGCCTTCTTGATCCCCTCCACGGCGATCTTGAAGGTCCCTTTCCGCTCCAGGATCCGGTCGTGGGTCTCTTCCAGCCCGTCCATGTGCACGTTGAGGGTGAAATTGGGGTGGGGCTTCATGGCATCGAGGGCATTTTCCAGCAGCAGGCCGTTGGTGCAGAAATAGATATGCTTTCCCCGCTGCAGGACCCCTTCGACCAGCGGGATGATGTGGGGGTAGAGGAACGGTTCGCCGCCGGTGATGGTCACCACCGGGGCCGGGCATTCGTCCACCGAGCGGAGGCATTCCTCCAGAGACATCATGTCCTGGATGGTGTCCGCGTATTCCCGGATCCTGCCGCAGCCGGAGCAGGCCAGGTTGCAGAGGTGGGTCGGTTCCAGCATCAGGACCAACGGGTACTTGTCGATTTTCTTCATATTGTTGGAGATGATGTATCTGGTCAGGTCATAGTTGAGTCGCCAGGGGAAACGCATAATTTTTTCATGTTCCTTTCAAAAGTAAGAAGAAAAACAGATCCGCAGATGCCTACGGACAGAAGCAATCAGATGTCATCCGCGTATATCTGCGGTTGATTCGTCCTGATTTACTTGACCCGAGCCAGGTGCTGGGTGACAACGGTGGATGCGAGAAACGCCTCGCAGGTGGCGGCGATGCCTGTGGCATCGAGCCCCAGATCCTCCCGGAGCTGGGACTGGCTCCCCTGTTCGATGAAGCGGTCCGGGATGCCGATCCGCTTGACGCGGATGTCGGTGCGCCCTTCGTCGGCCAGAAGCTCCAGGACCGCGGTGCCGAATCCGCCCTGGAGCGCGTTTTCCTCTACCGTTACCAGCAGGCCGGTACGGGATGCCGCGTTGAGGATCAGTTCACGGTCCAGCGGCTTGACGAAGCGGGCATTGATGACCGAGGCGCGGATTCCTCGCTGCCCCAGGAGGCCTGCAGCCTCCAGCGCCGGGTAGACCGTGGAGCCGATGGCCACGATGGCCAGGTCGTTGCCGTCGGCGAGCTGCTCGCCCTTGCCGATGGGAAGCTCGCGCAGTTCCTGGTCGAGCGGGACGCCGTAGCCGTTGCCGCGGGGGTAGCGGAGCGAGATGGGACGGCCGGAGTAGAGAGCCGTCTTGAGCATGTGCTGCAGCTCGTTCTCGTCCTTGGGGGCCATGACCGTCATCTCGGGGAGATGGCGCAGATAGGAGAGGTCGAAGGTCCCGTGGTGCGTCGGGCCGTCGTCGCCAACCAGCCCGCCACGGTCGAGGCACATGGTGACCGGCAGCTTCTGCAGGCAGATGTCGTGGAAGACCTGGTCATAGGCCCGCTGCAGGAAGGTGGAGTAGATCGCCGCCACCGGCCTGAACCCTTCGGCGGCAAGACCTGCGGCAAAGGTCAGGGCGTGCTGCTCGGCGATCCCCACATCGAAGAATCGGGCAGGGAACTCCCTGGCAAAGGGGGTCAGCCCGGTGCCGTCGGGCATGGCCGCGGTGATGGCGACGACCTTGTCGTCCTCGCGGGCCAGCTTCTGCATCGCTTGCCCGAAGACGCCCGTATAGGAAGGGGCACCGGCCTTGGCGGCCTTGACCTTGCCGGTGGCCAGGTCAAAGGGACCGACACCGTGGAACTGGTCCGGGGTCCGTTCGGCAGGCTCGTACCCCTTCCCCTTGGTGGTCATCAGGTGGACCAGTACCGGTCCCTCCAGGGTGCGGACATTCTGGAAGATCTCCAGCAGCTGCGGCAGGTCGTGGCCGTTGATCGGGCCGATATATTCGAAGCCGAGCGCCTCGAACAGCATCCCCGGCGTCAGGAACCCTTTCAGGGAGTGCTCGGCCCGGCGGGCGAACTTGAGGATGTTGTGCCCCACGGCCGGGATATTCTCCAAGAGCCCCTGCATCACCTTTTTCAGGTCGCGGAAATCGTTGCCGCTCAGCTTGCGGGAGACAAAGGTGGAAAATGCCCCCACGTTCTTGGAGATGGACATCTCGTTGTCGTTCAGGACCACGATCAGGTTTTTCCGCAGGTGGCCGGCCTGGTTGAGCGCCTCGAAGGCCATGCCGCCGGTGAGGGAGCCGTCGCCGATGACGGCTACGACCTTGTTCCGGGAGCCGCGCAGGTCGTTGGCCACGGTCATTCCCAGTCCGGCGGAGATGGAGGTGGAGGAGTGACCGGCGCCGAAGGCGTCATGGGGCGACTCGGACCTCTTGGGGAAGCCCGATATCCCCTTGTACTGGCGCTGGGTATGGAACTGGTCACGTCTGCCGGTAATGATCTTGTGGGTATAGGCCTGGTGCCCCACGTCCCAGACAAACTGGTCGTTGGGGGAATCGAAGCAGTGGTGCAGCGCCAGGGTCAATTCCACGCAGCCGAGATTGGATGCGAGGTGGCCGCCGGTTTTGGAGACGTTGTCCAGCAGGAACCGGCGCACCTCGTCGGCGAGTTTGACCAGCTCTTCGGCAGGGAGACGCTTCAGGTCGGCCGGGCTGTCTATGGTATTGAGTAATGGGTACATAAGTCCTCCAGTATGGGCCGTGTAACGTGAATCGTGAGCTACCGGACGTAGCCGTTGCTGCGAAACCACTCCACTGCCGTGCCCAGGGCCTCTTGGGCCGGTCGTTGTGGCAGACCCAGTTCACGGACCGCCTTGGACGAGTCAAAGTACATGAACTTGCGGGCCATCTGGACACCTGCCAGCGGTATCAGCGGCTCGCGGCCGGTAAGCCGGGAAATGGCCTCGTTGCAATATGCTGCGGCGAGGATGGGAGCGTAGGGAAGCCGCACCTTTGGCGCGGGGATTCCCGTGATCTGGGCCAGGAGGTCGAAAATCCGCTGCAGGGTCAGGTTCTCGTTGCCGAGGATGTATTTCTCGCCGATCCGCCCTTTGCGGGCTGCCAGGATGTGGCCGCGCGCACAGTCGGTCACGTCGATGATGTTCAGCCCCGTATCCAGGTAGGCCGGCATCTTCCGGTTGAGGAAGTCGACGATGATCTTGCCGGTCGGGGTCGGTTTTACGTCGCCTCCTCCCACCGGAGTGGAGGGATTGACGATGACCAGTGGCAGCCCTTGCGCCAGGAAGGACTGGGCCTCCCGCTCGGCCAGGAACTTGCTCTTCTTGTAGTCCCCCACCATGTCGGCAAAGGCGACCGGGGTCGTCTCGGTGCCGGGGGTGCCGTCGCCCGGATTCCCCAGGGTGCCGACGCTGCTGGTGTAGACGACGCGGACCAGCCGGTTCACCAGGGCGGCTTCCAGGATGTTGCGGGTGCCGGCGACGTTGCTCTCGTACATCTCTACCGGGTTCCGCGTCCAGAGGCGATAATCGGCCGCGGCATGGAAGAGGACGTCGCACCCCTCCAGACCGGCACGGAGATTCGCTCCGTCCCGCAGGTCCCCTTCCCAGAGCTCGATCGTGAGCCCTTCAAGGTTGCGGCGGTCCGAACCGGGCCGCACCAGCACCCTGACCGAACAGCCATCCTTCAGGAGTTCCCTGACGAGGCTTGCGCCTATGAAACCGGTTGCGCCGGTGACGAATGCTTTCATAAAAAACGAATAAAAGGTGGAAGGTGACAGATTCCGCTTCTCACCCCCCACCCTTCACTTTGTGCTCATCCGCCGGATTTCGCCCGGTGGCCGCCTTATCCCTTTCTCTTTCTGCTGAGGGAACGGTAGGTCCCCAGCGCGGTCAGAGGGAAGCAGTTGCGGTAGATATGGTACTTGATCATGAAGAACTTGGGGAAACCGGTACCGGTGTACTGGTCTTCGTCCCAGGTGCCGTCGGCCTTCTGGGTGTCCAGGAGGTACTGAATCCCCCGACTCACCTCCGGTGCATCGACTTCGCCGACCGTCATGAGGGCCAGAAGCGCCCAGCCGGTCTGGGAGGCGGTGCTGGGGCCGATCCCCGCCAGGGAGGGGTCCAGGTAGGACTCGCAGGTTTCTCCCCAGCCGCCGTCGGCGTTCTGCTTCGATTTCATCCAGTCGATGGCCCTGCGGATGTAGGCCTGGTTGGGGTTTTCCCCCATGGCGCTCAGGCCCGACAGGACCGACCAGGTGCCGTAGATATAGTTGACCCCCCAACGTCCCCACCAGGAGCCGTCCGGTTCCTGCTCGCGGCGGAGAAAGTCCAGGGCTCGGACCGCAACCGGGTCCTCCTTGGAGTAGCCGAAGGTCCCCATCAGCTCCATCATCCTGCCGGTCAGATCTGCGGTCGGCGGGTCGATGAGCGCCTCCAGGTCGGCAAAGGGGATCTTGTTCAGGAGGTGCTTGGTGTTGTCCTTGTCAAAGGCGCCCCAGCCCCCGTTCTTGCTCTGCATGCCGAGGCACCAGTCGATGCCCCGCTGGATCGCCTCCTGCTTGGTCTTTTCGTTCTTGACCTGCACGTCCTTGATGGCCATCATGACAAAGCCCGAATCGTCCACATCGGGGTACCAGTCGTTGAGGAACTCGAAGGCCCAGCCGCCCGGCTTCAGGTTGGGGCTCTTGATTTTCCAGTCCCCGTCCTTGCGGACCTCGCGGTCGAGCAGCCATTGCGCGGCCTTGACCAGCGCGGGATGGTCGGTGGGAACTCCTGCTTCTACCAGCGCCTTCAGGGCCAGGGCGGTGTCCCAGAGCGGCGAGACGCACGACTGGAGCACCAGCGACTCATCGTCCTCGATACAGAAGTTGGCCAGGGCCTGCAGCCCCTTGGCAACGGCAGGGTGGTCGTTGGCATAGCCGAGGCAGTGCAGGGAGAGGACCGAGTTGAGCATGGCCGGCTGGATGCCGCCCCAGTCGCCGGTCGGTTCCTGGTGCTCCAGCACCCATTTTTCCGCAGCCGCCATCCCCTTGTTCTTCAGGGGCCGGATCGGGTTCCCCTCGTAGACCTTCAGCAGGTGATCCAGGCCGATGAAGAAGTTCTTCCAGGTGAAGATGCCGTTTTCCTTGGTAAAGGTGTAATCCATGGGGCGTGGCGGCCGGACATAGAGCTCCTGGACCCTGGCCCAGGGGGGGAGCTTGCGGACCGGGCGCATGGTCATGGTGATGGAGAGCGGGATGATCGTTGCCCGCGACCAGCTGGAGAGTTCGTACATGTTGAAGTAGGCCCAGTTGGGGAGCAGCATCAGCTCGATCGGCATGGACGGCACGCCGAGCCAGGAGAACTCGCCGAACAGGGCGAGGAAGATCTTGGTGAAGACCCGCGCTTTGAGGATGCCCCCCTGGGAGAGGATGAAATCCCGCGCCTTGACCATAGAGGGATGGTCTGCCGGGTAGCCGGCCAGCTTGAGGGCGAAATAGGCCTCGATAGTGGTGGAGAGGTCGCCGGGGCCGCCGTACCAGAGGGACCAGTGCCCTTCTTCAGTCTGCTGGCGGAGCAGGTAGTTGGCCATCTTCCGCTCTTTCGCCTTGTCGACGATCCCCATGAAATGGAAGAGCATGACGTATTCGGCGGTGATGGTGACGTTTGATTCCAGCTCCGCCCACCAGTACCCCTGGGGGAGCTGCTCGCGGAAGAAGAACTCGCAGGTCCGCTCGATGGCCAGATCCAGCGGGCTGGTCGTCTCGTTCTCCTTTTTCTTCCAGATCGAGGCGGGGAGGTGGTGGATCTTGGCTCCCGGCTTGGCTGTCGGTTTGATCTCAGGTTCGGCAGTCACGCCGTTGAATGAGGTGAGTGCATGGGATATGGGGTGCTTGCAGGGGGTCATCGCCATGGGTACTCCTTGATAACAATGCGTAATATCATGATTAATAGGTGTGTGGGATAAGATCGGTCCCGGAAATCAGCTAGTCTTATCATATTTTGGTGAAAAGATACACCCTTTTTCCGCTTAACCGGCTGTAATGCCCTGTAGATACAGGAGATAGGCAGCGCTTTGGTTGATTTGCCGAAAGAGCTGTGCTACTAACAGACGGCTCATGCTCCGGCGCGAGCAACCGATACTGCATTGACGCTTGCGAGCCCGCAGGCGCGAAAGAAGGAACCATGAAGAACGATACCACCCCGTACCGCGGCCTGTTCGGTTTCATCGTTCGCCGGCCGCGGCTGATCCTGGTTTGCGCCCTGCTCCTGTCGCTCTTGTCGGTGGTCTATACCTGGCAAAAGATGGAGTTCCTCACCGGCCGCGACGACCTGATGCCGAAGAACACCCAGTTCCACCGCGA
Source organism: Geobacter sp. (assembly GCA_009684525.1). Classification (NCBI taxonomy): domain Bacteria; kingdom Pseudomonadati; phylum Thermodesulfobacteriota; class Desulfuromonadia; order Geobacterales; family Geobacteraceae; genus Geobacter; species Geobacter sp. The sequence continues at coordinate 171,571 of WKKR01000005.1, read as the reverse complement.
CTACCGCGCTTGGCGCGAGGAGTTCGGCGACATGGAGGAGATCGTCGTCGTCATCGAGTCGAACGACCAGGAAAAGGCAGGGCGCTTCGGCGAGGAGCTGCAGGAGCGGCTCTCGAAGCGGAAGGACCTGGTGCAGGAGATCTTCTTCCCCTTTGACATGCCCTTTTTCAAGAAGAACGGTCTCCTCTTCATGCCGCTGGAAGACCTGCAGTCGCTGCGCGACAACCTGCTTTTGGCCAAACCGGTATTGAAGGAGCTGGCCGCAGCGCCATCGGTACAGACCCTCTTCACCACCCTGACCAGGCAGATGGACAGCTACCTTGCCGCTGCTCCCGGTACCTCAGGCCGCGACCGGGAGCTTGCTGGTCTGTCGTTCATGCTGACCAGCCTGGGGCGGGGTATCGGCGCCTTTGCCGCCAGCGGCACGGCCGAGTTCTCCCTCCAGGAGTTCTTCTTCCGCGGCAGGGACGGCAAGGAGTCGGCCATTGCCAAGGCAGGGCAGATGCAGATCATGACCATCCTGCCGGTAAAGGAACAGGGGAGTTTCGTCCCGGCTGAACAGACCATCTCCCTGATTCGCACCACGCTGGCTGAACTGGCCAAGCGGCCGGAATTCAAGGGTGTGACCGCCGGGCTCACCGGCGTGCCGGTGCTGGAGCACGAGGAGATGGCGACCAGCGACCGTGACATCAAGATCGCCACGGCCCTCTCCCTGGCGCTGACCGTGGTGCTGCTCCTGGTCTCCTTCCGGGGGGTGTTGAACGTGGTGGCGGCCATGATCTCCCTGATCGTCGCCATCTGTCTTTCCTTCGGCTTCGCCACCCTGGCGGTCGGCAGGCTTAACATCCTCTCCATGGTCTTTGCCGTCATGCTGATCGGCATCGGCATCGAGTACGGCATCCAGGTGGTGCTCCGGAGTCAGGAGGAGCTGAACAACGGCAGCGACGAACTGGCGGCGATTGCCGCGGGGCTCAACCGGAACATCTGGGGGATCGTCATGGCAGCGGCCACCGTGGCTGCGGCATTTCTGACCTTTGTCTTCACCGATTTCAAGGGGATTGCCGAACTGGGGATCATTGCCGGCGGTGGGGTGGTCATCTGCGTGCTGGTCACCTTCACGGTCCTGCCGGCGCTGATGGTCCTGCTCGCGCCGTACCGGAGGAAACGGAGCGCTCTTGCAGCCAAGAGCCCCGCCCGCAGCGGCGGGACAGGGAACAGCGGCGCCAGGAGGTTCCTCTTCGGCCACCCGCGGGTGGTGGTGGCCCTTGCCGTCGTCCTCTGTGTTGCCTCGCTCTACCCCTTGAGCCGGATCGGCTTCGATTACAACCTCATGAACCTGCAGGCCAAGGGGCTGGAGTCGGTGAACTACGCTTACAAGCTGATGAAGAGCAAGGAGAACTCCGGCTACTTTGCCGTGTCGATCGCCGATTCGGCAGCCGATGCCGCCGCCAGGACCGCCCGGCTGGAGGCGCTGCCGACCGTTGACCATGTGGTGAGCCTCAATTCGTTCATCCCCGACCGGCAGGACGAGAAGATCGCTCTGCTGCGCGGCCTGCGCAATGATCTGGCCGATATCCGGCCGGTGCCCTACAGCGAGGACCTGCAGCTGATGGAGCTGCCCGAGGTGTTCGAGCGCTTCAGGAACACCGTGGAGAAGCTGAAGGTGGCGCTGGACCGGGAGAAAAGCCCGGAGGCCAAACCGGTGGGGGAATTCCTGAAGACCTTGGATGCCTTTTTCGCCAAACTGGAGAAAAACCGTTCCACCAATGCCACCGGCATGTTGCGGGATTTCCAGGGAGGGATGCTGGCCGAGCTGCCGGACAAGCTCGGCTTGATGATGGCGAGCCTTGAGCCGACCCGGGTGACCCCGGCCGATGTCCCGAAGGAACTGGTCGACCGGTTCCGGGGGAAGAACGGCACATACCTGTTGCAGGTGGCGCCGAAGCATGAGATCTTCGACCGGGAGCCGCTCAAGGCCTTCCTGGACGATGTCCGTTCCGTGGACCCCCACGCCACGGGGGAGCCGGTGATGGTCTACGAATCGATGACCATCATGCGCGATGCCTATCGCGGCGCCTTTGTCTACGCCTTTGTCGCCATCGTGGTCATCCTGCTGGTCGCCTTCCGCAGCGTCAGGTATGCAATCATCGGCCTGGTACCGCTGGTGGTGGGGCTTCTCTTCATGGTCTCCGGCATGTGGCTCCTGGGGATCAGCTTCAATTCGGCCAATATCATCGTCATGCCGCTGGTGCTGGGGATTGCCGTCGATTCGGGGATCTACCTGATCAACCGCTATCGCCGCGAGGGGGAGAGCGCCGAGGCGGTCGTGACCAGCAGTACCGGCGTCGGGGTGATCCTCAATACCCTGACCATCATGGTCAGCTTCGGCGCTCTGATGGTGGCGCACCACCAGGGGGTCTTCAGCATCGGCGCGGTGATGTCGCTGGGGATGCTCGCCTGCCAGGTCGCTTTTGTCATTGTCTTGCCGGCGGTGCTGAAGCTCGCCTGCGGGCGCTAGCAGGTTGTTGAAACACAGCCATCTCGCCGCCGTCCTCGAAAGCCGCCTTGTGCGGGGCTTTCTGCGGGTGCGACGATCTGACTGTTTTTGAACAACCTGAGTTTTTCGCCAACCTGAAGAACGGAGCGGATCGATGAGCCTCGAATCCCATGCGGACCTGCGCGGTGCGGTTGCCCTGGCCCACTCGTACCTTCTCGAACGGGTCAGGCCGGGAGACCGGGTGGTGGACGCTACCTGCGGCAACGGCAACGATACCCTGCTGCTGGCCCGCCTGGTGGGGGAGCAAGGGAGGGTCTGGGCCTTCGACATCCAGGAGGAGGCGCTGCACGCCACTGCAGAGCTGCTCGACGAGGCGGGCTGCCGGCAGCAGGTGAAACTCTTTGCCATGGGGCACGAGCGGATGGCCGATGTTGTTGCCGAGCCGCTCAAGGCCGTGGTCTTTAACCTGGGATATCTGCCGGGCGGTGACAAGGCGTGCGTCACCCGGCCCGTAACCACCGTGGCCGCCCTGGAAGCGGCCTGCCAGCTGGTCGCTCCGGGAGGGGTGATCCTGGTAGCCCTCTATCCGGGGCATCCGGGCGGAGCAGAGGAATGCGCCGCGGTGGAGGGATGGGGGGCGGAGCTCATGCCGCACCTCTTCAATGTCTGGCTGCATCGCCAGCTCAACCGTCCGGACACGGCCCCCTATCTGCTGCTGGCGGAAAAAAGAACGAGGCCCCGGTCTACGTGAGGCCGGCATGTTTTGCCCCTTGACACCCGGTCCCCTTTGTCGGCAGAATCCCATCCCATGACCCTTGTCTCCAAGCTGCTGCCATTCCTGTTCGTGCTCCCTCCCCTGGCCTATGCCTTCATCTCCCTCTGGTGCGCGGGGCGCTATTTCTCCAGGCCCAGGCCGGTTGCCGGGGAACTGCCGCCGGTTACCATCCTCAAGCCGGTCAAGGGGATGGATGCCGACAGCTTCGAGAACTTCGCCTCCTTCTGCCGTCAGGAATATCCCGCCTTCCAGATCGTCTTTGCCGTTGCCGCGGCCGATGACCCGGCTCTGCCGGTCATCCGGCGGCTGATGGCTGAATTCCCCGCCGTCGACATCGACCTGGTGGTGGACGACCGGATCTACGGCCCCAACTACAAGGTCTGCAACCTGATGAACGCCTACCCGCATGCCCGCTACGACCTGATCATCGTCTGCGACAGCGACATCCGGGTGGGGCCGCGCTATCTGCAGGAGGTCTGCGCCCTGTTCGGCGACCCGCAGGTCGGCCTGGTCACCTCGCTCTATCGCACCACCGGGGTCCATGGAGCTGCACCAGCCCTGGAGGCGCTCGGCTTCACGGCGGAGATGATCCCCAATGTCATGGTGGCCATGCAACTGGAAGGGCTCTCCTTTGCCCTGGGCGCATCCATGGCGGTCAGGCGGGAGGCGCTGGAACGGATCGGCGGCTTTGCCGCCCTGGTGGACTACCTGGCCGACGACTACCAGCTAGGGAACAAGGTCCATGGCGCCGGCTACCGGCTGGAGCTCTCGGATTGTTTCGTCGAGAGCGTCATGCACCGGGAGCGGCTGAGTACGGTCCTCTCCCGGCAGCTCAGGTGGTGCCGCACCATGCGGGTTTCGCGGCCGGGTGGCTATTTCGCCTCCGGCATCACCCAGCCCTTTCCCGCTGCCCTGGCAGCCGTGGGGGCAGGTCTGCTGGCCGGGTCAGCCGCTTGGGGATGGGGCGCGGCAGGCCTTCTCTACGGAGTGCGCGCCGTTATTGTTTCGCTGTTCAGCCAACGCTATGTGCGGGACAGCCTGTTGCCCCGGTATCTCTGGCTTCTGCTGCCGCGCGACTGCCTGGCCTTTGCCACCTGGGCACTGGCGTTTGCCGGCAACCGCGTGACCTGGCGGGGGCATCGCTATCTGGTGCACCAGGGGGGGCGGATGGAGGAGATTGCATGACCGTAAAAATGCGCTTGACGGGATGGTGGTGGGCAATCCTGCTGGTAACGTCGCTGCTGGCAGGGTGTGCGACGCCGCCGGCGAGAAGCTTCCAGCCCCCCTTTGAAGAGATGCGGAGCGGCCGACGGGTCGGTTTTGCCGAGATGATGGGGGATGTACGCAGAGCCCGCCTGATCTTTGTCGGCGAGCTTCACGACAACCAGGAGCACCACCGCCTGCAGCTGGAGATGATCAAGGCGCTGCAGGCCTCGGGGAGCAGGCTGGCCATCGGCCTGGAGATGTTCCGCGCCGAAAGCCAGCCGGCCCTGGACCGCTGGGTCGCCGGTAGCATGGACCTCTTGGAGTTCATGGCGGTCTATCGCGACAATTGGACCATCCCCTGGGAGGCGTACAACGAGATCCTGCTCTATGCCCGCAACAACCGGATTCCCCTGGTGGCGCTCAATGCGCCCCGCGAGATCATGCAGAAGGTCTATCGCCAGGGATTCGGCTCGCTTACCCCGGAAGAGCTGCGCAACCTGCCGCCTGACGTTACCTGCCGGGTGGACAAGCCCTACATGGACTTCGTGCGGCGCAGCTTTGTCTGGCACAGCGCCGACGATGCGATGCTCCGGTATTTCTGCGAGGCCCAGCTTCTGCGTAACAAGGTGATGGCAGACCGGCTCAATGCCTATCTCATGAAGGAGCCGGCACGGCAGATGATCGTGGTGACCGGGGTGGGACATGCCTTGCGGTGGGGGGTGCCGGAAGAATTCGCCGAATTGGCGCGAGTCGAGATGCGGATCGTGATCCCGCAACTGAGCGAGGCAACGGCAGAATCCCTGCACAAGGAAGATGCGGATTACGTGATGCGGTAGGGGGGGTCAGCTCAGCTGCAGTTCTTTGCGGGAGAGGTAGTTGTAAAACTCGTCCATGACCCGGTTCTTGTTTTCGCACTGGGCGCTGATGATGTTCTTCAGGTGGAGAAAGGCGTCCACGTCCACCTGCTGGAATTCGCAACCGATGCCGGTCTCATCCTGCCTGACGATAACGCCGCAGACGTCGATGTATTCCTCATTGTCCGGAGCCACGTCCTGGCTGAGGGGAATGGTGAGCTCCACGACGGTGTCGGGCTCGAACTTTGGAGAAGCCTTCACGTAGATACCATAGAGTGAAAGATTTTCCGACATCCCGCGATACCATTGCCCCTTGGCGCTGATCAGCACCTCCCGTTGGAACGGTATCCTGGTAAATCTTCTCGTTTCACCCATTGAAGTTCTCCCCTCGTGTCGGTGCAGAGCATCGGCCAACAAACCCACAGCAACAAAGAGGCGAAGCATTCGTTGCTCTATTTCGTGCAGCAATTTTGATGCCGTTATTCTGGCTGCCCGTGTTGATTCTCCCGGTTTTATCTGTACTTGCTGGTTATTTACGGGGAAATGATACGGTTGTCGTTGAGTCGGCCGGCTTTTCCACGGAAGTTCGGCTCGTTGCCGTCAAAATTATGTAAGGCAATCCGACAGATATTCGGATTATTTGACACCAATGTTGGGGCAGGGCAGCACGGTTGCATGGCTCGGCAGGGCAGAGGAACGGACGGCTGGGCGGTTCCTTTTTTGTTGACAAAACGGCCTTCTGCTCCGCAATATACGTGCTTCTTCAGGCAATACGGACAAACCCGAGTCGTTTTATGAGCGGAGGAGGCGTGGACAAGACCGCCAAGATGCTGATGCAGGGTAACGAGGCCCTGGCCCGCGGTCTGGTGGAGCATGGCTGCGCTGTTGCGGCTTCCTATCCCGGCACACCGGCATCGGAAATCCTGACGGCGGTGCAGACCTGGCAGAAGGCCACAGGCGCGGTCATGCATGTCGAATGGGCGGTCAACGAAAAGGTCGCCTTCGAAATTGCCTATGCCGCCAGCCAGAGCGGCCTGCGTGCTGCCACCGCCATGAAGCAGGTGGGGCTCAACGTGGCTGCCGATCCCCTCATGAGCGCCGCCTATCTCGGCACGGTCGGCGGCTTCGTGGTGGTCTCGGCCGACGATCCCGGCCCCCATTCCTCACAGACGGAACAGGATTCGCGGCTGATGGCCATGATGGCCAAGATCCCGGTCCTCGATCCCGCCTCCCCCCTGGAGGCGAAGGAGCTGACCGCCGTCGCCTTCGAGCTCTCCGAGGCCTTCCGCCTGCCGGTCATGATCCGCCCCACCACCAGGGTCTGCCATGCCTGCCAGGACATCTCCCTCGGGCCGGTGGAACAGTTGGGCCGCACGGCCGACTTCCGCAAGGACCCTGCCCGTTGGGCCGCCACCCCGGTATTTCGCTATAAACTCCACCTGGAACTGAACGACAAGCTGGCCCGGATTGCGGCGTGGGAGCCGACGGCACCGCGCCGCCTGAACCCGCAGGCAGTCGGCCGCACGGCGATTGTCGCATCCGGCGTTGCCGCTGCCCATGCCGAGGAGATCCTCAAGTCGCTCGACCTGTGGGACGACCTGCCGCTCTACCAGGTCCTCCAGCCCTTTCCGCTGCATACCACCTTCATCTACCAGGTGCTGGCCGCCTATGACGAGATCCTCTGTCTCGAAGAGACCGTCGGCGTCATCGAGCTGCAACTGCGGGACCGCTACAAGGTGCTGGGGAAGGAGAGCGGCACCGTTCCGGCTGCCGGCGAACTGCTCCCCGACGTGGTGGAGCGGATCATTGCCGACTGCTCCGGCGTGCAGCTGCCGCCCCAGCCCCAGGCCCCGACCGGTGGCGGACGCCGGCCCACCCTCTGTCCCGGTTGCCCCCATCGCGCCAGTTTCTATGCCATCAAGCGGGCAGCTCCCAAGGGGATCTATCCGTCGGACATCGGCTGCTATACCCTCGGGCTCAACCTGGGCGGGGTCGATACCGTGCTCTGCATGGGGGCCGCCCTTGGACAGGCGGCCGGGTTCTATCATGCCTACCGGATCTCCGGCATGGAGCAGGACATCGTTGCCACCGTAGGGGATTCCACCTTTTTCCATGCCTGCATCCCGCCGCTGATCGACGCCGTGGTGCAGGGGAGCCGCTTTGTCCTGGTGATCCTCGATAATGCCACCACCGCCATGACCGGCAACCAGCCGACGCCGGCCCACGGCACCGAAGCCGGCCGGCCGGTGGATATCGCGGCAGTGGTGGAGGGGTGCGGGGTTCGTTTCTGCAGGACCGGCGATCCCCTCGACCTCCCCGGCTTTACCCGGCTGGTCAAGGAGGCGGTGGCGTTCGCCCGCAGCGACAGCGTGGCGGTGGTCATCGCCAAGAGCCCCTGCCTGGTCGACCGGAACCGGCTCCCGGCCAGACGGCCGCAGGCACGCGTCGACGACACCTGCACCGGCTGCAAGGTCTGCACGAGCCAGTTCGAGTGCCCGGCGCTCGTCTTTGACGAAGCGAGCGGCAAGGTGACCGTGGACCAGATGGTCTGCAACGGCTGCGCGGTTTGTATCGACGTCTGCCCGTCGCGCTCCATCAAGGGGGGGGAGGGGGCGTGAAGAGCCAGCAACTGATCATCAGCGGCGTTGGCGGTCAGGGTATCCTGTTCGTCACCCGCCTTCTGGCCGAGACGGCCATTGCCCAGGGCTTGCCGGTCCTGACCTCGGAGACCCACGGCATGGCCCAGCGCGGCGGGATCGTCATCTCCCACCTCAAGATCGGTCCGTTCACAAGCCCGTTGGTCAGGCCGGGCCGGGCTGACGGCCTCCTCTCGCTCAAGTCCGAGACGGTTCCCCTGCACCGGCATTTCCTGCGGCCCGGCGGATGGATCGCGGCAAATGCCCTGCCGATCCAGATCGTGGAGACCGAGCATCCGGTGGCAACGGTGGATGCTGATACCGCGGCGCTCTCCCTGGGCAACCCCCAGGCGGTGAACCTGATCGTGCTGGGCCGCGCCCTGGCAGAGCCGGGACGACTGTTCTGCACGGCAGCGGAGGTCGAGGAGACGATCCGCCGCAAGCTGGCCGCAAGGCCCTCTCTGCTGGAAGGGGCGCTGACCGCCCTTCGGGCCGGATTAACATCCACCACTGAGACACGGAGACACGGAGAACGACACAATCCTTGAACCTGCGAGGGGGGCGTAACCCGCCCTGTTCCCCGGTTGTGGAAACGTCTTCTTCCGAAGTTTTACCCCCGGTTTTCTCCGTGCCTCCGTGGTGGGTTCTACAAGGAGTCATATCTTCATGCTGAAACGATTTCCCCCTGCCGCGACCGATGCTGCGGGCCTTGCGGCTCACCAGCTGCGGGGATTGCAATGGACGGTCAGGCACGCCTTTGAAAATTCGCCGTTTTATCGCGACAAGCTGACCGCCGCCGGGATCGTCCCCGACGACATCCGTTCGCTGGACGACCTGCGCCGTCTCCCCTTCATCACTGCCCAGGACCTTGCCGACGGCTACCCCTTTGCGCTCCGCTCCGTCCCCTTTGAGAGCCTGGTGCGGATTCACGCTTCCTCCGGGACCACCGGCAAGCGGAAGATCCTCTGCTACACCCAGAAGGACATCGACGACTGGCAGAACATGTTTGCCCGCTGTTACGAGCTGGCCGGGCTGAGCCGGGAGGACCGGGTCCAGATCGCCGTCGGCTACGGGCTCTGGACCGCCGGCATCGGTTTCCAGCTCGCCTGCGAGCGCTTCGGCGCCCTGGCCGTTCCGGTGGGGCCGGGCAACCTGGAGATGCAGACCACCTTCCTGATCGACCTGCAGGCGACGGTCTTCTGCTGCACCGCCTCCATGGGGCTCCTTTTGGCCGAGGAGGTGCACCGCAAGGGGCTGAAGGATCGACTCAACCTGAAGAAGATCATTCTCGGGGCCGAACGTTCCAGTTCTGCCATGCTCGATACCATGCGGGAGTTCCTGGGGGTGGAGGAGATCTACGACATTACCGGCCTCACCGAGGTCTACGGCCCCGGCACCGGACTCTCCTGCAGCGCGAACCATGGCATCCACTACTGGGCCGATTACTACCTCCTGGAGGTGCTCGATCCCGAGACCCTTGAGCCGGCGGCACCCGGCGAGGTGGGGGAGATGGTCTACACCACGCTGGGCAAGGAAGGGGCACCGCTCATCCGCTACCGTTCCCGCGACCTGACCCGGCTGATCGCCGGGGAGTGCCCCTGCGGCTGTACGCTGCCCCGTCATGACCGGATACTCGGCCGCTCCGACGACGTGGTCATCTTCCGCGGGGTCAATATCTATCCCGGCCAGGTGGACGAGATCCTCAACAGGGTCCAGGGGGTCGGCAGCGAATACCAGGCCCTGTTCGACCATGGTGCGGACGGTCGCGACTACATGCTGATCCGGATCGAGCGTGCCAGAAACGGCGAGGCCCTTCCCGACGAACAGGTGGTGAAGCAGATCGTCTCAGGTGTCAAGCACACCCTGCTGGTAACCTGCCAGGTAGAGCTGCTGGACAACGGCGTCCTGCCCCGGTCCGAGCGGAAGACGAAAAGGATTTTCGACAATCGGCGATTCGAATGACGCCGTTACCATGAACGTGAATCCATGACGACTGCCGGGCCGCTACGCTCCGCGTGCCGCTCGAACCGCCGCTGTACGGCTCATTCCGCTACCGGCCGGCAACTCACCCGTTCGGGCTCAAACAGGCAGGCCGGTTGACGCTCGATTTCGCCTACAGCGGCTGGCTCTCGGGCACAGTCGCTTCGTCGACCCGGCATCTGTCACGGATTATGAATGAATCATGCAAGGAGGTTGCAAATGAAAGCACGCACCCTGTTACTCGCCCTCGTCACCCTGCTGGCCGCCCTGGTCGGGGGGGCCTCTGCCGAGACCATCACCCTGACCTATGCCAACTTCCCGCCGGCAGCGACCTTCCCGAGCGTCCAGATGGAGCGCTGGGCCAAGGAGCTCGAGAAACGGACCGGAGGCAAGGTGAAGGTGAAGACCTTCCCCGGCGGCACCCTGCTGAATGCCAAGAACATGCTGGAAGGGGTCACTTCGGGCTCCGCCGACATCGGCAACTTTGCCATGAGCTACCAGCCCGGCCGCTTCCCGGTATCCGAGGCAGTGGACCTCTACCACGGCTTCACCAGCGCCACGGTCGCCAGCCAGGTGCTGTTCGACCTGGTGCAGAAGTACCAGCCCAAGGAGTTCGAGAAGGTCAAGGTGATTACCCTCTTTACCTGCCCTCCCACCAACATCATGACCAGGAACCCGGTCAGAAAGCTCGCCGACCTGAAGGGGGTCGAGCTGCGGGTGGCAGGGACCAGCGCCGAGGTGCTGAAGCGTCTGGGCGGCGTTCCGGTGGCCATGCCCCAGTCCGAGACTCCGGAGGCGATCCAGAAAGGGGTGGTGAAGGGGATGATCTCGTCGCTGGAGATCCTCCAGGACTTCAAATTCGCCGCCTATACCCCCAATGTCACCATAGCCAACCTGCCGGTGGTCTCTTTTGCCGTGGTCATGAACAAGTCCCGGTGGGATGCGCTTCCGGCTGACGTCAAGAAGGCGATCGACGGGCTCTCCCGCGAGCAGGCGGTCTGGACCGGCGAGTATGTGGACCAGCACGTCAGGGAAGCCCTGGCCTGGTCGGCCAGGGAGTACAAGCTGCAGCAGTTCGCCCTGTCGCCGGCAGAGCAGCAGCAGATCGGCCGGCTTCTGGCCCCCATGACCGATGAATACATCCGAAAGGTGGACGCCAAGGGTTTGAACGGCAGGCAGATTGTCACCGACGTGCGGGCGCTGAAGGCGAAGTACGAGAAGCCGGCCAAGTTGGCAAAACCGGCGAAGAAAAAGAAATAGTTCCGGCGCAAGGTTTTTCATGGACCGACTGATCAGCTATTGTTCCCGCTTCTTCATGGTTGTCGGCGGCAGCGCCCTGCTGCTGCTGGTGCTGCTCGCCACCGGCAATGTGGCGCTCCGCCTTTTCCACATCCCCTTTGCCGGGACCTACGAGATCGTCTCCTTTCTCGGGGCGCTGGTGACGGCCGGCGCCCTTGCCCACACCCAGCGGCGAAAGGACCATATCATGGTGGATATCCTGACCGACCGGTTCCCGCCGTTGATCAAGCGGCTCCTCGACGCTGTGAGCGACGGCCTGGCGGCTCTCCTCTTCGGCATCGCCTCGTGGCAGGTCTACCGGTGGGGGGAAAACCTGCGCATGAGCGGCGAGTTGTCGGAAACCCTGCAGCTTAAGTACTATCCCTTTGTCTACGGGGTTAGCGCGGGTTTTGCCCTGCTGACCCTGGTGCTGGTCATCCAGATGTGCGGGGCCATCCTGCGCAAAGCGGAAGGTGAGGAATGACGGCCCTGTTCTGCCCCATACTGCCCGAAAAGAGAGGATATCTGTTGTGACCGGTCCGATGATGGGCTTAACCGGCATTGGCGTCATGCTCCTGATGCTCTTTTTCCTCCGGATACCCGCGGCGTTCGTCATGATGCTGGTGGGATTCTTCGGTTTTGCCGCTGCCACCTCCTTTGACGCGGCCTGTTCCATGCTCGGGAGCGAGCTCTGGTCCAGTTTTTCCAATTACGGCCTGACGGTCATCCCGCTCTTCATCCTGGTGGGCGAGATTGTTCACTATGCCGGCTACAACAACGGCCTCTACTTTGCCACGTACAAGTGGTTCGGCCACTATCGGGGAGGGCTGGCCATGACCACCATCATGGCCTCGGCCGCCTTTTCCGCCATCAGTGGCTCCAACACCGCCACCGCCGCCACCATGAGCGCCGTGGCGATCCCGGCGATGAAGGAATACAAGTACCATCCGCTCCTGAACGCCGGGTCGGTGGCTGCCGGCGCCACCCTGGGGGTATTGATCCCGCCGAGCATCGTCCTGGTCGTCTACGGGCTCTATACCGGCCAGTCCATCGGCAAGCTCTTCTTCGGCAACGTCATCCCGAGCGCGGTGCTGACGACCCTGATCCTTGCCACCGTCGTCGTCATCTGCCGGCTGCACCCCGAATGGGGTCCGGCCGGGCCGAAGAGCGGCTGGCGCGAGCGTTTCCAGGCCCTGCCCGAGGCGATCGACATCCTGGTGCTGTTCGGCATCATCATGTACGCCCTTTTTACCGGCGTGGTCACCGCCACCGAGGCTGCGGCGGTCTCCTGCTTCCTGGCCCTGGTCATCTGCACCCTGCGGCGCAAGCTGACCTGGAAGAAGCTGGGGGGCGCCTTCATCGACACCCTGCGGATCTCCTGCATGGTTTTCATGATCGTGGCCGGGGCGCTCATCTTTGCCAAGTTTCTCACCGTCACCCGACTGCCGGCCGAGACGGCAGAGTGGATCGGCACCCTGCAGCTCCCCAACTGGATGGTGCTCTGGATGATCCTCATCTGCTACATCATCGGCGGCTGCATCATGGATGCCCTGGCATTCCTGCTGGTGTCACTCCCCATCTTCTACCCCCTGGTCACGCAGTTGGGGTATGATCCGATCTGGTTCGGCCAGGTGATCACCATCGTTACCACCATGGGTTCCATCATGCCCCCCATCGGCATCTGCTGCTATGTGGTATCCGGCATGTCGGGGATACCCCTCGGTACGGTTTTCAGGAGCGGGCTCTACTATTTCCCCTCCTATATCATCTCCATCGTCATCCTGATGGCTTCCCCCTACTGGACCGTTCTGGTGCTGTCCGACCTGGTACGTTGACCGGTCGTAAAGGATCGGCATACCCCTGCCGATAGAGAGATACATATGGGTGAGCGGGAACTGTTCATAGGCCGTCAGCCGATCCTCGACCGGAAGCAGCGGATCGTCGGGTTCGAGCTCCTGTTCCGGGCCGGCGATCACCAGCATGCCGACATCACCGATTATCTCCAGGCCTGCGCCAGCGTCATCAACGAGGCCCTGACCGAATTCGGCATGCAGGGGCTTCTGGGGCGTCACAAGGGGTACATCAACATGGTCACTCCCCTGTTGATGTCCGAGAGCGTGGAACTGCTCCCCCGTGAACAGGTGGTGATCGAGCTGATCGAATCGGTGCCGCTGTACGACCAGGATGTGGTCCAGCGCTGCCAGGAACTCAAGGCCAAGGGGTTCACCCTCGCTCTGGACGATCACTGCTTCGATGCGGGGCTGGAATCGTTCTACCCCCTGGTGGATGTCATCAAGATCGACGTGCTCAATAAGGGGAGAGACGATCTCAGGCAGGTCGTGGAGAGTTTCAGTCGCTGGTCAGTGACCCTGGTGGCGGAAAAGGTGGAGACCGAAGAGCAGTTCCAGACCTGCCGGGACCTGGGGTTCGACCTGTTCCAGGGCTATTATTTCGCCCGGCCCGTGGTGCTGCGCAAGAACAGCCTCGAACCCGGCGAAGCGATCATCCTCAAGCTGATCAAGCAGGTGCTTGCCGATGACGATATCTCGCATATCGAGGAGACCTTCCGCCGGCATCCCAACCTGACCTATAACCTCCTGCGGTTGGTGAATTCCGTCGGGGTTGGCGTGCGCCAGAAGATCAGCTCGGTCCGGCATGCCATCACGGTCCTGGGGCGCGAGCAGCTGCTCCGCTGGCTGCAGCTGGCGATCTATGCCAGTCGCGACGTACGGGGATCGCAGAACCCGCTGCTGGAGATCGCTGCCATGCGCGGCAGGCTGATGGAACTCCTGGAGCAGGGGAGGGCAGGGAACACACCCGGGCTCCAGGCCGATTCCGCGTTCATGGCCGGGGTCCTCTCCCTCCTCGACGTCCTCTTCCGGGTGCCGATGACCGAGCTGGCAGAGGGGCTCAACCTCTCCGACGAGATCCATCTGGCGCTGCTCGACCGGAAGGGGGAGCTGGGAACCCTGCTGGCGCTTGTGGAGCGGCTGGAACAGTACGATTTTTCCTCGGCCTCGGACCTGGTGCAAAAGCTCGGGATCAGCAACGAACGGCTGCTGGCCGCCGAGGTGGAGGCGATCAAGTGGTCCAGCCGCCTGATCGAGTGACGGCCGGCGACGGCGATCGCTTGCCCCGCCTGGCTGGCGGTTGCCGAATAATCTGGTAGTATCGTTTCTGTCAGTACAAATCCATTTCTGCAGGGGAGGAGCCGGATAGTGAGTTCGATCAGTTTTGAAGAGATCATGTTCACCATCATGTCCGCTACCCAGGACACCTTCAAAAGCTACCTGAACATGGAGATCTTTGCCGGCAAGGTGGAGAAGAAGGTGGAGCCTCTGGACTCGGACGTTGTCGGCATCGTCGGCATCGCCGGGGACCGGGTCGGCTATATCATCTTTACCGCCGAGAAGGGGACCGCGCTGCTGGTCGCCAAGGAGCTCCTGATGATGGACGAGCCGGATGAGGAGTCGATCCGCGACTCCGTCGGCGAGCTCACCAACAACATCGCCGGGGTCTTCAAGTCCAAGTATCACGAGCAGTACGGGCATGTTGCCCTGGGGCTGCCGCTGGTGGTATCCGGCAAGATCAGGCCGCTCAGCGAGCCGCCCGAGCCCGCTGCCGAAGCGCCGAGCATGAACGTGCAGTGCAAGGGCGTCACCATCCCGTTCCGTTCCCTGGACGGGACCATTTCATTCCGCGTCATGGTTTACATGGGGTAAGACAATGAAGGTAGTCGCATTCAATGGAAGCGCTCGCAGGGACGGCAACACCTCGCTCCTGATCAGGCATGTTTTTAGCGCCCTGGAAGGGGAAGGGATCACCACCGAGCTGGTCCAACTGGCCGGCAAGCCGCTTCGGGGTTGCACCGCCTGCTATCGCTGCTTTGCCACCAAGGACTGCCGCTGCGCCCTGGTCGACGACGATATGAACAGCCACATCGCCAAGATGGCCGAAGCGGACGGGATCATCATCGGTTCCCCCACCTACTTTGCCGGGGTCACGTCCGAGACCAAGGCGCTCATCGACCGCTGCGGCATGGTCGGCCGGGCCAACGGCGACCTCTACCGGCGCAAGGCCGGCGCGGCCGTCGTCGCCGTCCGCCGGGGCGGGGCGATTCACGCCTTCGACACCATCAACCACTTCTTCACCATCGGCCAGATGATCATTCCCGGTTCCAGCTACTGGAACATCGGCATCGGCCGTGAGGTCGGCCAGGTCGAATCCGACGAGGAAGGGGTCAGGACCATGCAGGTCCTGGGGCAGAACATGGCCTGGTTGCTCAAACGGATCTGCACGTAAGACGCAAGCGACGTCGAGGGTCGTCCATGAAATGGGGCAGGGTACGCAAGCGGATTATGCGACCTTTGCCCCGTTTTTCTTTGAGAGTGTTTTTCACGGATTGTTTCTTCAGGTAGTTCACCCGCCGCTACGTTGTCTCGCTCCCTGTCCGGTTATTAAATAATATGTGATCGTATATATTTCGCCCCCAGTGCATCAGTTTATGGACGAATGTATACGATCATGTACTTTATGCTGGTAATTTAACATAAATCTGCATGGCACTGGCTCAGGCAATCGGCCTCGATGTGCCGCGTTCATTCATCCACTAACACGGCGACTCCCGCGTATTCATCGTCAAACGGTACGATCGCGTTGCATCCGGAGATGGTATCAGGAGGCTGCATCAGGAAGACTTCTGTCAGGCGCTCCGCATTCACCCCGAGTTCAAGTACGAGACCGAGGGAGGGCCGGCTCTGGCTGCCTGTTTCGACCTGGTCCGGCACACCAGCAGGACGTCCGGGAAGGATCTGCTGTCGCTGTTGAACTGGGTGATCTTCAACTATCTGATCGGCAACTCCGATGCCCATGCCAAAAACATATCGCTCCTGCTCCTGCCGGAAGGCCCGGTGCTGGCCCCATTTTACGATCTGATTCCGACACGGGTGTATGCCCATTACGGTCTGGCATCCGGTATGGCGATGAAGATCGACGTACATGTCAATAACATTGGGAATCTTAACAATGGCTACTCCTGATGATCTTACCAATAACGAAACAACTATGTGCGCGCATTGCTCTCTTGATACAACACCTGGGACGTATACTATAACACAATCATATTACAATAGTCCTATGATGCTGAAGCTAAATAGGCAGGGAGACGGTAAAGGAAAACTTACAATAGAAGGGGAGCTTGTAGTAAAATCCAAAACTAATGCTTCATTTAATAATTTTACTATCAATGAGGCGATTCCGCAGGTGATTTCGGTTGATTATTCAGGCCGTCAGGATTCGGCAGGCTATTATTTTTGGCAGGGACAAGTAAAATGTGAGTTCACCATTGACGAAGGCAGTGGAGATTATTTCACGTTGCTCCCTGCTGCAAGTGCTGAATATGTGAATTTTAAGATGGATAAAATATCAGCAGTATTTGATGCATGCAGTTTGGGTATTGAGTCATTCAGGATATCTCCAAGTTCAACATTTACTCCCTCTAGTGGAGGTTCTATCAACTTCAGCAGCACAATCAATGATACTTCAGACCAAGCCATATATTGGACCCTTTCCGTGCTTGATCAGACCTTTAACGGCAGTGGTAATTCCGTAAACGCAACATGGGATGGTAAAAAGGGCGATGGAACGGTTGTGTTGCCCGGGTCTTATTCAGCAACCCTTACCGCTACAACTGCCGACGGCCAATGCAGTGACAGCAAAACCATCAACTTCGCGGTGATCCCTCCCCCTGACGGCCAGTGCGGTCTTTATGTGCAGTTTGGATCTTCTGCTCATATGCCCAGCGGCAACCTGAACCACTCCCAGAACCTTTTCAGCACTCAAGGTGGCAGTCTCCCCTTGGGGCTTACCCTCTATTACAACAGCCTCGATCCCCATGACGGCACTCTCGGTCGCGGTTGGAGCCACAACTATGACATCTCTCTCAAAGAGAATCCCGACGGTTCGGTGCTGATCTCCAAGGGGGACATGAAATACGACTATTTCACGCTGACAAATGGTGCATATGCCCCCCAGGCTGGCAATTATGCGACGTTGGCAAAGAATGGAGATGGCACTTTTACCCTGACTGAAAAGGACGGCCAGGCATTGGCCTTCTCCGACGATGGAAAACTCGTCACCACCATCGATCGCAATGGCAATACCTTAACCTTCACCTATGGCAGTGACGACCTCACAGCTGTAACCGATCCTTTTGGTCGAACCGCCAACTTCACCTACGATTCAGCACACCATCTGGTTTCGGTTACCGATCAAGCCGGTAATGTCTACTCCTTTACTGTCGGGGCGACCTTGTCCGGCATTACACTGCCTGATAGTGCCACCTGGCAGTACACCTATGACGACAACGCCTACATGCTCACCAAGACTGATCCGGTGGGTACTGTTACCAGCTACGCTTACGACGACAGACAGCGGGTGATCTCGTCCGTTGATTCCGAGGGGAGAACCAGGGACATCGCCTATCCCCTGACAACCGATGCGGTGAGATCAAGCACATTCACTGAAAAGGATGGCGGAGTCTGGATGTACACCTACGATACTCTGAAAGGCACCCTCAGCAGCAAGACCGATCCGCAGGGGGGCGTGACGAACTACACTTACGATGTCGCCGGGAACCGGACATCCACTGCCTACCCGGACAGCTCGACCACCACAGCAACTTATGATGCCAGGGGAAATATGCTCACGAGTACCGATGCCCTCAATCAGACAACTCGGTACACATACAACAATTTTGGTCAGGTAACCGGCATTACGGACCCGTTGGGGGGAGTCACTACATACACCTATGATGACAAAGGAAACATGATTGCTCTGGCTGATCCTGGCGGTGCGACGACGAAATACGAATACGATGCCAAGGGAAACATTATCAAGATCACTGATTCCTCAGGGGTGATAACCGGCTACACATATGACTTGAATGGCAATCTGGTTGCCGTTACGGATAACGGTGGTGCAATTACCCGCTACGACTATGACAACGCGGGCAATGTCGCTTCCATCGCCGATCCTGAAGGAGCGGTAACGCGATTCGTCTACAATGCCAGGAACAGTCTGATCAAGACAATAGATCCCAATGGCAACAGCTGGATGATCAGTTACGACGCCAACGGCAACAAACTCTCCGGCACCGACGCCAACGGCAACGTCACCAAGTACGAGTACAACAGCCAGAACCAACTCATCAAGATCGTCGACACAATGGGTAATGTCACCATCTATGCTTATGGAGGCAGCGCCTGTCCATCCTGCGGTGGCAGTACCGACAAACTTACGAGTGTCACGGATGCCAACAGCAATGTCACTCGCTACACCTATGATCAACTCGGGAGGCTCGTCACGGAAACCGATCCCTTGGGCAACGCGACCAGCTACTCCTACGACCTAAAAGGGAACCTGACAGCCAAGACCGATGCCAACGGCAACACGATCAGTCTCAGCTACGACGCCAATGACAGGCTGCTGAAAAAGACATATCCCGACGGAAGCGAGGAGACCTATACTTATGATGCCAGGGGGAATGTTCTCTCTGCTGCCAATAAGGACATCTCCTATGTATTCAGCTATGATGCGGCCGGCAGGATGCAGAGCAGTGCCGATTCGAACGGCAAAGCCCTTCAGTATTCCTACGACACCGCTGGCAGAAAGACCAAGACCATTTATCCCGAAGGCTCGGTAGTCAGCTATGTCTATGATGACACCGGCAGACTGGCAAGCATCACCAACGGCGGGGGACGGCAATACAGCTACAGCTACGACAAGCTCGGCAGGCGGACAAAACTTACCTATCCCAATGGCACAACAGCGAGCTACACCTATGACGCTAAAAGCAACCTCACCAGCCTGATCCACAAAACCTCCACCGGCAAGGTCATCAACAGCTTCAGCTATACCCATGACAAGGTGGGTAATCGCTTGACAAAAGCAGAGCCGGATATAACGTTCAACTATGGCTATGATCCGGTCTACCGGTTGTTGAGCGCCTTGCCGACAAAGCCGCACGGTAGAGGTGGTCTGCAGGGGCACAAAGCAGAAAACTACAGCTACGACCCGGTTGGTAACCGTTTAACCGGTCCACACGACCAAGAGACTTACGCCTACGGGCCGGGCAATGAACTGCTCACGACGCGGTATCTGCAATTTGGCTACGACAAAAACGGCAACCGGATTGAAAAAGCCCGGCTGCATCAAGAAGGGCACAACAAAGGCGAGCAGCACGACCATGATGGCAATCGTTATGGCAACGGAAAATGGTCGTATAGCTTCGACTTTGAAAACCGGTTGATCAAGGCGGAGAAGAAGCACGGGCACGAAGCGACAATTGTCACCTTCAAATACGATCCCTTTGGCAGAAGGATTGAAAAACGGATTCGTGAGGGCGAAAATTGCCGGAGTAATGATGAGGTAATCCACACCTACGTCTACGACGGACAGGCGATCATCCTCGAAACCGAAACCACGGGCGACGGGCGCAATCGAATAACTGAGCCCACGAAATACGTCCATGGCCCAAATATCGACCAACCACTGGCGATGGAACGGGATGGGAAAATCTATTATTACCACGCCGATGGGGTGGGGAGCGTCTTTGCCCTGTCCGATTCAGCGGGCAGGGTTATCCAGACGTATGAGTATGATTCGTTCGGGAATATGCAATCTCAGAAAAACCGTATCGAGCAGCCTTTCACTTATACCGCCAGGGAGTGGGATAAGGAGACTAGGCTCTACTACTACCGCGCAAGGTACTACGATCCGATGGAGGGGAGGTTTATCCAAAAAGACCCAATTGGCTTCAATGGAGGCATCAACGTCTATGTATACACGTCAAATAATCCAATCAATAGAACCGATCCATCTGGATTAACAGATAGATATTCTTGGTGTGGTAAAAAGCCTGGATGCAAGAAATTAACTGACTGGGCGTGTAATTACTCAGAAGGTGCAAAAAAATACTGTTGTAAAGCAGATCTAGATTGTTGTATGTCAGATATTGACCCGCAAGATCCAGGGTTAGAAGGAAAAATTAAAGACTGTTATAATGAGTTTAGTTCATGTGTGCAGAATATTAAGCCGTCTAAAGATAGAGAGCCGTTGAAACCACCGCCTGGCACCGATAGATACCCTTCACCGCCTGGTCGTGGAAATCCAAATACAAATTATCCCAACTGGTAGAGTCTATTATGAATACATTGAAATATATATCAGTTGATATTTTTACTGTGGCAATTATAATTGTGTTAGGAATGTTATTACAGATGCACATCCCACGTCCTGGTCTAGATTATGTATTAGTAGGACTAGCGTGCTTATTCATAGGAATATTTTTTAAAAGTGGTGCTATTCACGGATTAACTATAAGTGTTGAGTTTATGGTCATCTTGATTGCAGTTTTGTTAATTATTGGAAGGCATGGTTCAATACCAATTGCAGGTATATTGGACAAAGATATTTTAATTCCTCTCCTGCCTCTTATTCCTATTGGAATCTTGACTGGTATGGTTGGTGAGAGAATAAGTAAAACTGTATCTCATTAAAAGATTTGAGCAGGTCATGCACAACTGCCGTAACGGTCGTCTTGTCCACCGTATTACCATTTTCTTTCTCACTCTCCTTACGATAAGTAGTTGTCCCTGAAATATTATAACAGCTTGGGGGGGATAGAGGGACGCCCTTTATATATTTACATTTGCTTGATTTTTACCTCATTAATACCTATCTGCTTTCGCGAGAAGTGGCGTGGATATCACATCCCCTGTCCCCGGAACATCTGTCGGAGGGGAAAAGGTTATGCTGACCGGCTACCTGAATGGTATGCCGTTTCCCTAGTTGACAGCCCGATATCCGCACTATAAAATGTCTATAGTAAAATAGACATTTGGGAGGCATCCATGAACGCTTCTATTCTCGATCTGCGTTACAGGACAAGTGATATTCTGGCCGCCCTGGACAACCGGGAGCAGATCACCATTCTTTACCACGGCAAGCCGAAGGGGACCATCATTCCGTTGGATGATTCCACCGCAGGCAAGGTTTGCGATCACGAGTTCTTCAACATGTACGCCAGGGACACCGAGCCGGTGGAAGACGTTATGGCGCGTCTGCGCGGCGGCCGTCATGATCTTTGATACCGACATCTTCATCTGGGTTCAGCGAGGCAATACCAGGGCAGCCGCATTGATCGACGGAGCAAAGGACCGGTTTCTCTCCGTCCAGACCTATATGGAGCTGCTTCAGTGCGCTAAGGACAAACAGCAGCAACGCCTGGTGAAACGCTTTATCTCGGATTTCCGTTTTTCCGTACTGCCGCTGACGGAGAACATAGGCCACAGGGCGCTGGTTTACATCGAGGAATATGGCCTGTCGTCCGGCATGAGGGCGGGCGATGCCATCATTGCCGCCACCGCTTCGGAAAATTCCATGCCGCTGGCGACCGGCAATGCCAAGCATTTCAAGGCAGTCAAGGAGTTGGAATTGAAGGTGTTCAGGCCCTAGCTCCTGTTTTTATTCAGGCGAAGATGCGGGGCAGGGGCGGCGCGCAAAAAAGCGCGGCTCCTGCCCCGTTTTTCGTGGTGGTGTTCGCCTGCTCCGCCAAAAAGTTCTTGAATATCCTTCTGCTCTGTGCTACTTATTACCACTTTCGACGGCGGCATGGGGCCGCCACACTCCTTGCTCCGGGTGGGACCGGGGCTGACCAAACCGTGAGGAGGCAGTATGATTAGGATGTACGAGACGATTTTCATCGTCCAGCCTGAACTGGTAGATGATGAGCTCAAAGGGCTCACTACCAAGGTTCAGGACGTTGTAGCCACCATGAAGGGTGACCTGAGGAAGCTTGACGACTGGGGGCTCAGGAAACTGGCCTACCCCATCGACAAGTTCAACCGCGGCCGCTACTTCTATCTCCGCACCGACGGCGATGCCGCAATGATCGCCGAACTGGAGCGCCGTCTCCGTCTTGACGACAAGGTGA
This sequence comes from Geobacter sp., assembly GCA_009684525.1. Classification (NCBI taxonomy): domain Bacteria; kingdom Pseudomonadati; phylum Thermodesulfobacteriota; class Desulfuromonadia; order Geobacterales; family Geobacteraceae; genus Geobacter; species Geobacter sp. The sequence continues at coordinate 149,352 of WKKR01000005.1, read as the reverse complement.
TCCGTTACCAGACCGTCAAGCTGGAGAAGGAAACCGTGGCCCCGGCTGCAGCCCAGCCGGCAGCCCCCGAGGCAGCAGCTGCCGAAGAGCCGGCAGCAGCCGAATAATCAACGAACGGGAGGATTGAGATAGATGAGCGAAGAGAGAGCACCACAACAGAGAAGTTCCGGCCCGCGCAAGAAGCGGCCGTTTCAGCGTCGCAAGGTATGCCGGTTCTGCGCAGACAAGCAGATCACCATCGATTACAAGGACCCCCGCACCCTCCGCTACTTCATCACCGAACGGGGCAAGATCATCCCGCGCCGGATCTCCGGTAACTGCTCCAAGCATCAGCGCGAGATCACCGAGGCAGTGAAGCGGGCACGCAACCTCGCCCTGCTGCCGCTGGCCGGCACGCACGTCATGCCCTAGGGTGGATGCCCAATGACTTTTCCCGGTTCGGGAGTCCTGTTGGATATCCTCAAGGGAAGCGTCGCAACGATTGCCCTTTTTCTGGCCTATGCAACCGTGCCGCTGTTCGGAGTGATCGGCGGCATGTTTGCACCCCTTCCCGGCATCCTCATCACCCTGCGGGGTGGGAGGGTCGTCGGTGCCGCCATCGTCCTGGTGACCTCGGTTACCCTGACGCTGGTGGGGGATCTGTCGGTCACGGCCCTCTACCTGGTGCAGTGCGCAACCGTTTCCCTGCTCCTGCCGATTTTCCTGACCGGACGGACCACCTCCAGGGCCATCGTCTATACGGCCTCCGGCAGCCTGGCGACCATGCTCGCCCTGGGTATCGGCTTTGCCGCCATCCGTGGCGTCAACCTGGATGCCCAGGTCGTGAAGTGGCTCAATGCCAGTATCAGCCAGACCGCCGCGATCTATGCCAAGAGCGGGCTCAAGGGTGAAGACCTGGAGGCCATCCAGCAGGCCATGCAGCAGGGTGGCGTGTTCCTGGGCCGTGCCTATCCGGCGCTGGTGGTGATCAGCCAGCTCTTCATCGTCATGCTCAACGTGCTGGCGCTGAACGGATTCAGCCGGCGCTGGCAGCTGCCGGTCGCCATCGACGATTTCCGCCAGTTCCGCAACCCGGAACAGCTGGTCTGGATCGTCATTGTTGCCGGCTTCTCCCTGCTGATCGATAACGACATCGTGGCACGGGGAGCGCTCAATCTCCTGCTGGTGGGGCTGTTTGCCTATTTCATCCAGGGGATGGCGGTGATTGCCCACTTTTTCGACCGTTTCAGCGTCCCGGCGCTGGGACGCTACCTGCTCTACTTTTTCCTGGCGCTGCAGCCCTACCTGGCGGTGGTGGTGGCGGCCCTGGGGCTGTTCGACCTCTGGGGGAATTTCCGTGCCCCCAGGAATGTGACAAAGGAACCGTAACCCCCCTGCCCGCAGGTCGCGGAGAGGGAAACCGGCGCATCTTCCGTGCGCCGCAACAAACCTGTGCATACAGGCTAGGAGGAAGACCATGAAAGTGATTCTGCAGGAAAACATCGATACCCTGGGGCACATCGGCGACATCGTCAAGGTAGCCCCCGGCTATGCCCGGAACTACCTCCTTCCCCGCGGCCTGGCCGTCGAGGCGACCGTGCGCAACGCCAAGGCCCTTGAGCACGCCAAGCGCCAGCTGGAGTACAAGAAGAACAAGGTCCTGGAGCAGGCCAAGGGTCTTGCCGCCAAGATCGAGGCCATTACTCTCGTCATCAGCCATCAGGCTGGGGAAGAGGGGAAGCTGTTCGGCTCCGTGACCAACATGGAACTGGCCGAAAAGCTGAAGGAGCAGGGGATCGAGATCGATCGGAAGAAGATCGTTGCCGAGCCGATCAAGCATCTCGGCGAGTCGACCGCTGCCGTCAAGATCCACCCCGATGTGACCGCCACCCTCAAGGTGAGCGTGACCAAGTCAGAGTAGAAGATCGGCTGCAGACCATGAAAAGGGCGGTCAGGGTAACCTGGCCGCCCTTTTTTCGTCCGCCTCCATCCGGTTACCCGTTCAGCGCTGGCAGTCGGCACAGAAATAGGTCGATCTCCCCCCCAGCCGCATCCGGCCGATCCGTGCGCCGCAGCGGGGGCACGGCTCTCCCTCCCTGCCGTAGACCGCCAGCCGCACGGCATGGTAGCCGCTCGTCTCCTCGCCCGCCCTGAAATCACGGATGGTCGTCTCCCCCTGCTCGATGGAATCCTGCAGCACCTCCCTGATGGCCGCCACCAGCTGTGCCGCGCGCTCCGTGTCGAGCTCCCCCGCCGGCAGGGCAGGGTGGATGGCTGCCCGAAACAGGGCCTCGCTGGCATAGATGTTCCCCACACCGGCCACGATCCCGCTCTCCATGATCAACTGCTTGATGGCGGTCTTCCTCCCCCTGCTGACGCGGATCAGGTAGTCGCCGGAAAACGCGTTGCCGAGCGGCTCAGGCCCGATGGCGGCGAGGAGTGGGTGTTGCAGCGGGTCTTCCCCGGTCCAGAGCACGAGGCCGAAGCGGCGCGGGTCGTTGAAGCGCAGGAGCGTATCTTGTTCAAGCAGGATATCGAGATGATCGTGCCTGCCCGGCATGGAGCCGGCCGGGACGACCCGGAGGTTGCCCGACATCCCCAAGTGGATGATCAGCCACCCCCGGTCGCAGGCGATCAGCAGGTATTTGCCGCGCCGCTCCACGCCCTGCACGGTCCGGCCCGGCAGCAGGCGTGCCAGGTCGGGGATCGGCTGCCGCAGGCGCGAGGTCCTGACGACGACCAGCAGGATCTTTTTCCCCACAATATGGGGCATGATGGCGAGGCGGGTCGTTTCGACTTCGGGGAGTTCGGGCATCGGTTCGCTCCAATTGCGCTTTGGCGCTCACGGTGTATCATGTCTGACAGCGGGACGCAACACCCGGCACCTTGGGAGCCATCATGCGCCGTCTTTTCCGATACCTTGAGCCGACCTTTTTCGCCGGGCTGATCGACGACCCCTGCCTGATCGTCCGCGACCGCCCCATCCATGCCAGCATCATGCTCGACTGCGGCTCCCTGTCCCACCTGGCCAAGCGGGAGATGAAGCCGGTCCGCGCCATCTTCGTCTCCCATGCCCACATGGACCACTTCATGGGGTTCGACACCTTCCTTCGCCAGACCCATGCCAGCCCCCGGCAGGTCGAGCTTTACGGCCCGCCCGGCATCGCAGACCGGGTCGCTGCCAAGCTTTGCGCCTATGACTGGAACCTGACCGAACCCTACTGGTGCACCATCCGGGTGGTGGAGGTGTACCGGGACCGGCTGGAGGAGACCGTTTTCCCGGGCCCGGAAGGGTTTCCCCGTTGCCCGGCCGGCGAGCGTCCCCGGAGTGGCCGGGTCATCTATTGCCACAACCACCTGGAGGTGGAGGCCGAGCAGCTGGACCACGGTATACCGGTCCTTGCCTTTCGCGTCAACGAGCGGAAGGTCTTTGCGGTCGACGAGGAGAAGCTGGCCGGTCTCGGGTATGCACAGGGCGACTGGCTGCGGGAGCTGAAGCGGCGCTTCTTTGCCGAGTGGCCGGAAGCGGGGCCGCTGCAGGTCCTGCGTCTGGTGGGTGATGCCGTCCGTACCGAGCCGGTGGCGGATGCGGCAGACCTCTACCGGCAGCTTGCCGGTGCACATGACGTGGCCAGTATCGGCTACCTGACCGACGTGGGCTACTCCCCGGAGAACCGGGAGCGGATGGCTGCCTTCCTGGACGGGGTGCGCCTTCTGGTGAGCGAATGCTCGTTTCTGGCCGAGGACCTGCACCGGGCGCGTACCTCACGGCATCTTGCCACCTGCGACGTGAACGACCTGCTCGCCAGGGTCCGGCCGGCCCGCTATCTCCCCATGCACCTCTCAAAGATCTACCTGGGACGAAGCCCGGAGCTGTTCGCACAGCTGAAGCCGCCGGAGGGGACCACGATCCTCCGCTTTCCCGAACATGTTGCCCCGCGCCCCCTGTATGCCTGCGAAATGCCGTCCATCCGCGGTGGTGGAGCGGATTGTTGAGGCAAACTGGCACGGTTGGGCATTTGCCCGAAATCTCTCCTTGACAGAGACGTGCAGACACGCTACTCTTTCGCGGCTAACCATCGGTTTGCATTCCGTTTTTTCAGTTTGATCAAATCCGCTTTATCTTCGGTTAATTCGCGGCAGAGTGCACCATTCCGGCACGGACCGTTGCGGAACCCGCGCCCTCCAGAGGACGGGCGCGACAGTCGGCAGCGCACCGTGGGATGCATGTTGCACAGCCGTACAAGGAGGGTACCTACGTGACCTTTCAGGACCTGATCCTCTCACTGCAGGGCTACTGGGCCAAGCAGGGGTGTGTCATCCAGCAGCCCTACGATACGGAGAAGGGTGCCGGTACCTTCAACCCCGCGACCTTCCTGCGCGTTCTCGGCCCCGAGCCGTGGAAGGTGGCCTATGTGGAGCCTTCCCGCCGCCCGACCGACGGCCGCTATGGCGAGAACCCCAACCGCCTGCAGCACTACTACCAGTTCCAGGTCATCCTGAAGCCGAATCCCACCAATATCCTGGATCTCTACCTGGATTCGCTGAGGGCCTTCGGCATCGACCCCAACAAGCACGACATCCGCTTCGTGGAGGACGACTGGGAGTCGCCGACCCTGGGCGCCTGGGGCTTGGGCTGGGAGGTCTGGCTCGATGGCATGGAGATCACCCAGTTCACCTATTTCCAGCAGGCCGGCGGCATCGACCTGAAGCCGGTAGCCGGTGAGATCACCTATGGCTGCGAGCGGATCGCCATGTATCTCCAGGGGGTGGACAACGTCTACGACCTGGAGTGGATCGACGGCGTCAAGTACGGCGACATCCATCACATCACCGAGGTCGAGTTTTCCACCTACAACTTCGAGGAAGCCAATGTGCCGCTCCTGCTCGAATCCTTCAACAACTTCGAGAAGGAGTGCATCAGGCTGGTGGCAAAAGACCTGGTCTTTCCCGCCTATGACTTCGTCATGAAGTGTTCCCATACCTTCAACCTCCTGGATGCCCGCGGCGCCATCTCGGTCACCGAGCGGGCCTCCTATATCGGCCGGGTCCGGAACGTGGCGCGGCTCTGCGCAGAGGCCTATGTCAGGCAGCGCGAGCGTCTCGGCTACCCGCTGCTGAAAGGAGGTCGCTGAGCCATGAACAAAGAACTTTTCCTTGAAATCGGGACCGAGGAGATCCCGGCCGGCTTCCTTCCCAAGGCGATGGCCGACATGGAGGCCATGATCCGTAAGGAGCTGGAGCATGCACGGCTCTCCTTCGGCGAGATCCGTACCCTGGCAACCCCCCGCCGCCTGGTGCTCTGCGTGCAGGGGCTGCCGTCTCTGCAGCCCGATGCCGAGACCTGCGCACTCGGCCCGGCAAAGAACATCGCCTTTGACAATGATGGGAAGCCGAGCAAGGCAGCGGAAGGGTTTGCCCGCGGCCAGGGGGTCGGTGTCGCTGAGCTGCAGCTGGTTTCGACGGAAAAAGGGGAGTACGTGGCCGCGGTGAAAAAGGAGAGCGGACGTCCCTCTCCCGACCTTCTGGCCGAGATCCTGCCCCGGTTCATTGCCAACATCCCCTTCAGGAAGTCCATGCGCTGGTCCGACCTGGATGTCCGTTTCGCCCGGCCGATCCACTGGATCGTGGCGCTGTTCGACGGGGTCGTGGTCCCCTTCTCCTTCGGCACGGTCCAGAGCGGCAACATCTCCCGCGGCCACCGTTTCATGGCCAACCAGCAGTTTCCGGTGCGCGACTGCGCCCACTACCTGGAGGAGTGCGAACGGCACTTCGTGATCCCCGATCCGGCGCAGCGCAAGGAGACCATCCGGCGGGAGATCCACCGGGTCGCCAAGGCTGCCGGCGGGCACCTGCTGCCGGACGAGGGGCTCCTGGACGAGGTGACCTACCTGGTTGAGTATCCCAGCGTGGTGAAAGGGGGTTTCTCCACCGTCTTCCTCGATGTGCCGAAGGAGGTGCTGATCACCTCCATGCGGAGCCACCAGCGCTACTTCTCCATCGTCGACGACAACGGCAGGCTGATGCCCGGCTTCATCACCATCAACAACACCCTCACCGAAGACCCGTCGGTGGTGGTCAAGGGGAACGAGCGGGTGCTCCGCGCCCGGCTCTCCGATGCCCGCTTCTTCTTCGAGGAAGACAAGAAGATCAGCCTGGAGGCACGGGTTGAGTCGCTGAAGCAGGTGGTCTACCAGCAGAAGCTCGGCACCTCGTTTGAGAAGATGGAGCGGTTCAAGGCGCTGGCCGAAGGGCTGGCCGAGAGCCTCAATCCGGCGGTCAGGGCTAAGGCCTCCCGTGCCGCCTTTCTCTGCAAGGCAGACCTGGTGACCGGCATGGTGGGGGAATTCCCCGAGGTACAGGGGATCATGGGGCGCGAATACGCGCTCCTGCAGGGAGAGGACCCGGAAGTGGCCGTGGCGATCGCCGAGCATTACCTGCCGACCCAGGCAGGCGGCGACCTGCCGACCAGCGACATCGGCGCCTTCGTCTCCATGGCTGACAAGGTCGATACCATCTGCGGCTGCTTCGGCGTCGGCCTGATCCCCACCGGCTCTGCCGATCCGTATGCCCTGCGCCGCTGTGCACTCGGCGTCATCAACATCGTCCTCGACCGCGAATACCGTCTCTCCGTCAGCGAGTTGGTGGACCGCGCACTCGGGCTCCTCGCTGCCAAGCTGACCCGGCCGGCAGCAGAGGTAAAGGCCGATGTCCTGGAGTTCTTCAAGGGGCGCTTTGTCAACCTGATGAATGACCGCTACCCGGCAGACGCCGTGGATGCGGCAGTGGCCGCAGGCTGCGACGACCTGGTGGATGCGGCCGCACGGATAGGCTCCCTGGCGGCGTTCAAGGGGCGCGACGACTTCGAGCCGCTGGCAGTTGCCTTCAAGCGGGTCTGCAACATCGTCAAGGAAGGGGTGGAGGCAGCCATCGATCCGCATCTGTTCCAGGACAGTGCCGAACAGGAGCTGCACGCGGCATTCCTGGAGGTGCAGGCAAAGGTCTCGACCGCTGTCGCGAGTCGCGAGTATGTTTCCGCACTGGCAGAGATCGCTTCCCTGCGGGGTCCCGTGGACCTCTTCTTTGACCGGGTCATGGTCATGGCCGAGGATGAACGGGTAAGAACCAACCGATTGGCCCTTTTGACCGGGATAGCCCGGTTGTTCGGAGGGGTCGCAGACTTCGCCAGAATCGCCGCATAGATGAAAGCCGCCCACCGGGCGGCTTTTTTATTGGGGGGTTTTATTATCGCTAAACCCCCGTTGAATAAGGCTAAACGTTTTTTAATCCTGTTGAACGGAATTGATTTTCAGTAAAAGCCGGTTTCCGGCCAATTAACAAGGAGGAGAGCAATGGCAAGCAAGTATGTCTATTTCTTCGGCAACGGTCAGGCTGAAGGGCGGTCCGAGATGAAAAACCTGTTGGGAGGAAAGGGAGCCAACCTGGCGGAGATGACCAGCATCGGTCTTCCGGTACCCCCCGGTTTTACCATTACCACCGAGGTCTGCACCGAATTCTATAAGAACGAGCGCCAGTATCCGGCCGGGCTCAAGGAAGAGGTCGCTGCCAACCTGAAGCAGGTGGAAGAGCTCATGGGAAGGACCTTTGGCGATGCCGCCAATCCGCTCCTGGTGTCGGTCCGTTCCGGCGCCCGCGCATCCATGCCGGGGATGATGGACACCATCCTCAACCTGGGGCTGAACGACAGCACGGTGCAGGGGATCATCGCCCAGAGCGGTGACGAGCGCTTTGCCTACGACGCCTACCGCCGCTTCGTGCAGATGTATTCCGACGTGGTGATGGGGATGGAGAAGGATATCCTGGAACACCTCCTGGAGCAGAAGAAGGAGGAGCGCGGGGTCCATCTCGACACCGACCTGACCGCAGCCGACTGGAAGGAGCTGGTGGGTGCGTTCAAGGCAAAGATCAGGGAGACCCTCGGCCAGTCCTTCCCCGAAGATCCCCAGGACCAGCTCTGGGGGGCCATCGGCGCCGTATTCGGCTCCTGGATGAATCAGCGCGCCATTACCTACCGGAAACTGAACAACATCCCGGCAGACTGGGGGACCGCGGTCAACGTCCAGTCCATGGTCTACGGCAACATGGGTGACGACTGCGCCACCGGCGTCGCCTTCACCCGCGACCCCTCAACCGGCGACAACTATTTCTACGGCGAATATCTCGTCAATGCTCAGGGTGAGGACGTGGTGGCCGGTATCCGAACCCCGCAGCCGATCAACCTGCACCAGAAGAAGCCGGGCGATCTGCCTGCCATGGAAGAGGTGCTTCCCGAGTGCTACCAGCAGCTGGCCAGAATCCGCGACATCCTGGAGAAGCACTACACGGACATGCAGGACATCGAATTCACCATCGAAAAGGGCAAGCTCTTCATGCTGCAGACCCGCAACGGCAAGCGGACCGCCAAGGCGGCCATCAAGATCGCCGTGGACATGGTGAAGGAAGGGCTCATCGACGAAAAGACGGCAGTGCTCAGGGTGCAGCCGTCTCAGCTGGATCAGCTGCTCCATCCGTCCCTCGATCCGAAGGCGCCGAAGAAGGTCGTTGCCAAAGGGTTGCCCGCCTCTCCCGGCGCTGCCAGCGGTGCCGTGGTCTTTACTGCCGATGAGGCGGAAGCAGCCGCCAAGATCGGCCTCAAGGTGATCCTGGTCCGGGTGGAGACGAGCCCAGAGGATATCCACGGCATGCACGCGGCCCAGGGGATCCTCACTGCCCGCGGCGGCATGACCTCCCACGCGGCGGTCGTGGCCAGGGGCATGGGCAAGTGCTGCGTTGCCGGGTGCAGCGACATCAAGGTCGATTACGCCGGCGAGTCCTTCATGGCCAAGGGTAATGTCCAGATCAAGAAGGGGGACGTGATCACCCTTGACGGCTCCACCGGCGAGGTGATGGTCGGCGAGGTCCCGACGGTGCCGCCACAGCTGACCGGCGATTTCGCCATCCTGATGACCTGGGTCGACCAGCACCGGAAACTGAAGGTACGGACCAACGCCGACACCCCCCACGATTCCAAGGTTGCCCGCGAGTTCGGCGCCGAGGGGATCGGCCTCTGCCGCACCGAGCACATGTTCTTCGAGGCCGACCGGATCATGGCGGTGCGCGAGATGATCCTGGCCGAAGACCTGGAAGGGCGCGAAAAGGCGCTGGCAAAGATCCTCCCCATGCAGAAGAGTGACTTCATCGGCATCTTCCGCGAGATGAAAGGGCTGCCGGTCACCATCCGCCTGCTCGATCCGCCGCTCCACGAATTCCTCCCCCAAGAGGAGAAGGATATCGAGGCCCTGGCCAAGACCCTGGGGGTCACGAACCAGCAGTTGAAGCACAAGGTGGAGTTCCTCCACGAGTTCAACCCGATGCTCGGCCACCGCGGCTGCCGACTGGGGCTGACCTATCCCGAGATCTACGACATGCAGGTCCAGGCGATCATGGAAGCTGCCTGCGAACTGGTAAAAAATGAAGGGTACACCATCGTCCCCGAGATCATGATCCCGCTGGTGGCTGCCGTGGAGGAGCTGAAGCGGCTGCGGGCCAATGCCATCGCGGTCTGCGAAGACGTGCTGGCAAAGTACGGCGTCAAGGTGGAATACCTGATCGGCACCATGATAGAACTGCCGCGGGCGGCGCTCACCGCCGACGAGATCGCCACCGAAGCCGAGTTCTTCTCCTTCGGCACCAACGATCTGACCCAGACCACCTTCGGCCTTTCCCGCGACGACGCCGGCAAGTTCCTGCCGTTCTATGTGGAGAGCGGCCTCCTTCCCGAAGACCCCTTTGTCTCCCTGGACCAGAACGGCGTTGGCCTGCTGGTGCAGATGGGGTGCGACAAGGGGCGGGCGACCCGGCCGAACATCAAGCTCGGCATCTGCGGCGAGCATGGCGGCGATCCCTCCTCGGTCATATTCTGCCACAAGGTGGGGCTCGATTACGTCTCCTGTTCGCCGTTCAGGGTTCCCATTGCCCGACTGGCTGCTGCCCATGCGGTCCTTGACGCGAAATGAAAATGCGCTTGACACCCGTTGTGGAAAGGGTGTTAAATACGCGCTAATCTGCGGGCACAGCTAACGCCCGATTCTTGCAGCGGATGCAGACAGGAGGAAGTTGGAATGGCGAACGGCGTGGTAAAATGGTTCAACGACAGTAAAGGTTTTGGGTTCATTGAACAGGAGAACGGCGAGGATGTATTCGTTCATTTCTCCTCGATCCAGGGCGACGGCTTCAAGAGCCTGGCCGAGGGGCAGCGGGTATCGTTCGACATAGTGCAGGGCGCCAAGGGACTCCAGGCTGCTAACGTTGTGAAACAGTAATCCCGAACGATGTATTCTACTCAGGCCACGGGTTTCCCGTGGCCTTTTTTTTGTCACGAAAAAACGGGGGTGAGTTATCACCCCCGCCTGGTCATTCGCTGCCGCAGCAGCTGGGCTGCAGGTCGTCCTTTGTGAGCGGCTGTCTGACTCCGCACTTCTGGCACCGCCAGAAGAGACCGCCTCAGCCGGGAAGCAGGACCATCAACCCCTGGCACGTCGGACATTCTTTCTGATAATCCACCGGTAAACCCCCTGAAGTTCTTTTCCCAACTATACTGCTGTCGGTATGTGAGAGTCAAATATATAAATACTTATATTATCTGACGGTCACGCCGAGCCTGCCCACTCCGGGGATCTCGGCCACTACCCGGTCACCGGAGACGATGGGGCCGACCCCGGCCGGGGTGCCGGTCAGTATCAGGTCCCCCTGTTCCAGGGTAAAGATGGTGGAGAGATGGCTGATGATCTGTGCCACCGGGTGAATCATCAGACCGGTGGAGCCGTTCTGCCGTTCCTGATCGTTGACTGAGAGGTGGATCTGCAGCTTCTGGGGGTCTGTCACCTCGCGTGCAGGCACAAAGGTCGAGAGCGGGCAGGCGGTGTCGAACCCCTTGGCGATGTCCCAGGGGAGCCCCTTTTTTTTCAGCTCCGCCTGTACGTCCCGCAGTGTCAGGTCTATTGCCACGCCGTATCCCGCCACATGCGCCAGTGCCCGGTTTTCGGGGATATCCTTCCCCCGTGCCCCGATCAGCACCGCCAGCTCTGCCTCATGGTGGCAATCCCTCGAATAGGGGGGGATCACGATGCAGCCGCCATCGTAGATGACCGAGCTGGCCGGTTTCATGAAAATCACCGGGGCTGCAGGTACTTCATTGCCCAGTTCGTGAATATGGTCGACGTAGTTGCGGCCGATACAGAGTATCTTGCCGATGGGAACGGAGTCTCCGTTCGTGAACCGTGCGGTTTGTGCGGGCATGGGCGCTCCTTCGCGGAAATGGGGTGTGACGGCGGCTGTCCGGGTCAATCGGTGACCGGGGATTGGGCTTTGACTCCTGCGATGGCTGCCAGGAGATCCTGTGCGGCCCGTGCCGGTTCTGGTGCGGCGATGATGGCAGAGATCAGGGCGATGCCGTGGGCATGGGCGTTCAATACCTGCGGGGTATTGCGCAGATTGATCCCGCCGAGGCCGAAGACCGGCATCTTGAGCTGCTGGGCCACGGTTTCGAGTTTGTCGGTCCCGACCGGTTCGCCATACTGTGCCTTGGACGGGGTGAAGAAGACTGGGCCGAAGGTGATGAAGTCTGCCCCGTTTTCCTCGGCGGTCAAGGCACAGATCTGATTGTGGCAGGAGACTCCGATCAGCCTGGTTGGGCCGAGGAGCTTGCGGGCACGGTGGATCGGGATGCTCTCCTTGCCCAGATGCACACCATCGGCATTTACCGCCAGGGCGATATCGATCCGGTCGTTGATGATGAGCCTGGCGCCGTGGCGTTCGGTCAGCTTGCGCAACTCCAGGGCCAGCTCGTAGAGTTCCCGGCTGGAGAGATCCTTTTCGCGGAGCTGCACGGCGCGCGCTCCTCCGGCGAGCGCCTCTCCGACAACGGTTGGCAGGTCTCTGCCGCCGGTCTGGTGACGGTCGGTGATGAGGTAGAGGTCAAAATCGACGGGCATGAAACGATCCTCCCAAAATGCGGCCAACATCGGTATGCGCTGAAGATTTGCCGGTCAGTGCGCTGCCAGAGCCGATGAAGTGCCGTCAGGGGCGACATGGGGGGCAGGCCGGTCCAGAAAAGCCCTGTCCCAATCCTTCCAGACTACCTCGTACCCCTGGCTTTTGATCATCTGTTCCACTGCCTCTGCCGAGCGCTCGTCGCTGATGTTGAACTGGCGCGTGCTCTCTTCCGGGCTGGCGTAACCGCCCGGAGCGGTGCTGGAGCCGGCGCTCATCTGGGTGATGCCGAGCGGCAGCAGGTTGTCGCGCAGTTCTGCACTTTCGCGGGTGGAGAGGACCAGCCCGGCGTCGGGCATCAAAAGGCGCAAAGCGCAGAGGAGCTGGACGAACTGCCGGTCCGTAACCGGGTTGAGCGGAGCAAACCCTCCTTCGGCCGGGCGCATGCGGGGGAAGGAGACGCTTAAGTGGGAACGCCAGAAGTGGCGCGACAGGTGGAGGGCATGGAGGCCGGTGAAGAAGCTCTCCACCCGGAACTGCCCGAGGCCGAGCAGTGCCCCGATCCCGATCCGGCGCAGACCGGCTGCGCCTCCCCGCTCCGGGGCCAGCAGCCTGAAGGCGTAGTCGCGCTTTTTGCCAAAGGGGTGCATCTGGGCATAGAGCGCCTGATCGTAGGTCTCCTGGTAGACAGTCAGGCCATCGACGCCTGCTTCGACCATCTGGCCATAGCCTGCCTCGTCCATGGGGTAGACTTCGATGGATATGGAGCTGAAGAGCGGCCGCAGGCGCCGTACCACCGCGGCGAGATAGTCGTTGTCCACGGCCTTCGGCGCCTCGCCGGTCACCAGTAACAGGTGGCGGAAGCCGCGATCATGCAGGACCCTGGCTTCCCGTTCGGCTTCGTCCAGGGTCAGGGTCTGGCGGGGGACCTGGTTGGTGGCGTTGAAGCCGCAGTAGAGACAGCCGTTGGTGCAGAGGTTGGAGATATAGAGCGGGGCATACATCAGGATGGTGTTGCCGAAGCGCTGACGGGTGATGCGGTGGGCCTTCTGGGCCATCTGTTCCAGAAACGGCTCTGCCGCAGGGGAGAGCAGGGCCATCAGCTCCTCTTCCCGCAAACGGTCGGCGCCGAGCGCCCGCTCCACGTCTTCGGACCGCTTTGCCTCGATGCGGGCAAGCACATCGTCGGGATGATAGGTCTGGATCAGCTCGAAAAAGTTCATTTCACTCCCCCCAGAAAGCCGGTGAGGGGGCTCGATGCCTCGGCCCGCTCCTTCTGGCTGCCAAGGCCTGCCTGGTAGGCTGCCCTGCCAGCCTCGACCCCCATCCGGAAGGCAGCGGCCATGAGCCCCGGGTTGGGGGTGACGGCGAGGGCGGTATTCACCAGGACCGCATCGGCACCCATTTCCATGGCTTCGGCAGCATGGGAGGGCGCACCGAGACCGGCATCGACGATGACCGGCACGATGGCCTGCTCGATGATGATGGCGATCTGGTCGCGGGTCCGGACCCCTTTGTTGGTGCCGATGGGGGCGCCCAGCGGCATGACCGTAGCCGTGCCCGCCTCCTGGAGGTGCTTTGCCAGCACCGGGTCGGCGTTGATGTAGGGGAGGACCACGAACCCGTCCTTGACCAGGATCTGGGCAGCCTTGAGGGTCTCGATCGGGTCGGGGAGCAGGTAGTAGGGATCGGGAGTGACCTCCAGCTTTATCCATGGCTCGCACCCTGCTGCACGGGCAAGGCGTGCCAGCCGCACTGCTTCATCGGCATCCCGTGCACCGCTGGTATTGGGCAGGAGCAGGTATTTCGACCGGTCGATATGGGAGAGAATGCTGTCCTGCGGGTTGTCGATATCGACCCGGCGCAGGGCAACGGTGACGATTTCGCTGCCGGAGTGCTCCATGGCTTCGACCATGGCGGCATTGGATGAAAACTTGCCGGTTCCGACCAGAAGGCGCGAACGGAACGTCCGACCGGCAATGACCAGTGTATCCGAGTGATGAGGCATGATCAGTCTCCTTGTTCGATGAGCAACCAAAGCTGCCGTGCTGTATCGGCAACTGGCAATCCGCCGGTACGAGGTGCCGGCACTTTCCGCATGCGGAGGGAACGTGGCAGCGAGAGCCTGTCAGCCGCCGCCGACGAAATGGACGATTTCGATCCTGTCCCCGGCCTGCAGGGGGGTCCGGGCATAATCGCTCTTTGCCACGATGTTGAGATTGAGTTCGACGGCGATCGCAGCGGGATTGACGCCTGTCGCGACGAGATAGGCAAGCAGCGTGGTTTCGCCGGTCTGAACGGTTTCGCCGTTTACGGTGATATGCATGGGGCACCTGTAGACTCGCCGGGAGGGAACAAAAAAAGCCGCGGAAAGCGGCCGGATGGGATGGAACGGACGGGGCGCGCTTCCCTACGCCGGGATTAACCGGATCAGGTTCAAAGGGTTTGAAGCCCAAGGCTTCATCTCAGTTCTTGCGAACTCCCCCAGCGGGATTGGACTATTGGTTTGTACGGCGACATGCCGCGGTCGGCATGGCACTGAAGTGTTTGTACCGTAACAGGAGAGCGTGAGAAGTGTCAACCCTTTTCTGGGATGTCGCACCTTGGTGTCACGGCAGTCGGGCAGTTGCAACTCGCCGGAAACCGGCGCGGGTTCATGGCGCGAAGCCGCTCTTTTCCTTCCGATCCAGTTGTGCTAGGAGTTCGCGTTCCTTACGGATCTCCTCGCGGCAGTAGGTCCAGAGATGGTAGCTTTCCAGGATGAGAACCGTTGCTCCTGCGGCGAATACCGCCCAGAAATTCTCGGCAAGGGCATGGGCAAAGTGGTAAAAGGTGTAGAAGGCGGCGAGGTAACCCACGTGCAGAACGCCGCCATAACGCCCCGAACCGCTCATCATCCTGCCGAGAATCAGGATGATCGCGGAAAAGCTGTAGAGTACCAGGGCAGCGCTGATCATGTTGGTTGACGGCGGCCGGCCGAGAAGGGCGAGAACCTCGTCCGGGAGCGAGGGGAGGATGGCGAAGTCGTTCTGGGCTAAAATGCTGAGCGCAATAAAAAGAGCTAAAGAGAGTGGCCCGTTGCCCGACTTCAGATGCAATCGAGAGATGCGGGACTCGCTCTCCTGGCGCAGGCCTTCAAAGTCCTGGAGGGGCGGTTTCTGCTCAGATTGGGGGGATGATCCGTTCCTCATGTCTCGGATGTGCCACGATGCCGTGCCGCACCGGTCCTATGTGAAGTTGCTGCAAACTCTATCCTTTGAACCGTGACGTGTCAACACCCTCCCCGTCATACTGACGCGATGCCCGGCCTATTCAGTGCCTTCTCCCCGCGGAGCAGAGTTCTCCGTTTGCTTCAGCTCTTCACTGAGGGTGCGCACGTTATTGGCAAGCCGGGAAAGTTCAGGACCGCAGTCGGGCAGTTCGGCGGTCAGATCGCCCTGGGCCGTGCGCTCGGTGTATTCGGTGAGAAGCCGTAAGGGGAGGAAGACGTTTCTCCAGAGCAGTGCTGCTACCCCCCCAACGGTGAGTAGCAGCACCATGATGCTGAAGACGATCATCCGTTCCCGCATGACCTTGAGATTCTGCAGCAGGTCTGCCAGGGAAAGCCCGATATCCAGGGTTCCGAGAACCTTCTGCTCGGCAGGATGGATATGGCACGGAGCGACTGAACACTCGGGCTCATTGTAGATCGGCGCGGTGATCGCCAAAACCTCGACTCCACGCTCGTTGGTGAAGCGCCTGGCCTTCTGCATGGCTGCCAGGGTCTCCTTGGGGACCGGTCCGGAATGGCATTCGACGCATCCGGCAGCCTTTTTGTCCACGAAGCGGTTGATCTCGCCATGGACGCTGGAGAACATGATCAGTCCCTTCTTGTTGAAGATCCGGACATGCTCCAGGCGTTTCTGTTCTCCCACGTTGTCAATGATGTTTTTCAGCGTCTCCCGGTCACTCTTGAGCATTGCGTAACGGGTCGACTTGACGACCGTATCCGCCAGGCCCGTGGCATACGTCACCGTATCGCTGATGATATCGGACTTCATCAGCGAGTAGAGCAGGATACAGCAGATAATGACGAAGCCCGTCACTGCAACGGCCACCGGGACGATGGCCCGAGCGGTCAGAGACTTGAACATGGTGTTCCCTTTTTACATTTTGTGGCAGATAGCACAGTTGGCCTTGACCGTGAACGCCTTCTTGCCGTTGTGGCAGGCGCCGCACGATTTGCCCTTTTCCATATCATCCATGGAGAACACCTTCTTCGCTTTGCCGTAGCCGAAGACCTTGGTATGGCAGTCATTGCACCGGGCGATTTCGGTGTGGACCTTGTGGCTGAAGAGTACCCTGCCGGCACCTTTCACCTTGTAGGTCACTTCCTTGGTGGGGTGACACTTGCCGCAAGCCGCCAGCGGGAAGGCTTCCTTGCCGGTATGGCAGGCGCCGCACGATTTGCCCTTTTCCATCTCAGCCATGCTGACACGCTTGTTGCCGCCGCCGGCATTGTATAGTCTGGGATGGCAGGTGCCGCAGGCATATTTCTTGGCATGGTTGCCATGGCTGAATGCCAGGGAGCCGGTTTCCTTGACCTTGAAGGTGATGTCTTTTACCGTGTGGCAGCGGGCACAGTCCTTGAGGCTGAAAGCGGTCTTTCCGTGGCAGGCGCCGCAGGATTTGCCCTGCTCCATGTCGGCCATGGTGTAACGCACCTTTTTCTTCATGTCGAAGATTTCGTTGTGGCACGCCTTGCAGTTATTGTTGATCCCGCTCTGTTTGATATGGAAGTTGTGGTCGAAGACGATCTTGCCTGCGTCCTTGGTCGTGTAGGTGACGCTCTTGATGGTGATTGCATGGGCGCTGGTGCCGACGAACAGTGCCACCAGGCAGAAGAGCAGGGATCTGAACAACATGGTGTCCTCCTCAACAGGTAATTGATGCAGCAATAGCGTGTATACAGGCCGCGATTATAGGGAATGCGTCAAGGTTAGTCAATTTTAAATATGCTTGGAAAAGGGGATTCCTGGAACAAAAACTGCGGGGCGGCATGAACCGCCCCGCTGGAAGTGAGGATACGACAACTTAGTGCCCATGTCCTTCGATCTTTTCCCAACCGGTCCACATCGGCTTGAAGTGGGCAAGCGGGGTATGACCCATGGTGGCGAGGTAGACGTGGACGAACAGGAAGGCGAAGAAACAGCAGGCGATCAGGAAGTGGGCGGAGACCAGGATCTTGATCCCTCCCACCAGCATGATTACTTCCCTGAGGGGCGCCACGTTCATGATCAGGATGCCCGAGACGATGACCAGCGGCAGGAGGACCAGCATGATCATCAGGTAGGCGAACTTCTGCATCGGGTTGAACTTGTCGTCGGGCATGCTGTGGTGCGGGTTGGGGCCGCCGCGGAAGAAGTGGAAGAAGTAGAACAGGGCCTGGCGGATGATGCCGCGCTTGATGTCGTCCA
Organism: Geobacter sp.; assembly: GCA_009684525.1. Taxonomy (NCBI): domain Bacteria; kingdom Pseudomonadati; phylum Thermodesulfobacteriota; class Desulfuromonadia; order Geobacterales; family Geobacteraceae; genus Geobacter; species Geobacter sp. The sequence continues at coordinate 131,926 of WKKR01000005.1, read as the reverse complement.
TGGTGGGGACATAGAGCTTGATCAGGGTCCCGGCGATGAAGAGGTAGTAGAAGAGCCAGAGAAAGTAGGATATGGAAACGATGATCCCGGCGGTATTATGCAGGCTGATGGCTGCCTTGTAGGTCCCGAAGAGATTGACATAATCGGGGAACCGGATCTGGATGCCGGTAATGCAGAGGGTGACTATCCCCAGGGCATTCAGCCAGTGCCAGATCCTGACCGGAGTCGGGGTAAGGTAGATCATCTGCTCCTCGTGGTGTGACGATTCAGCGGTGCTCATGTCAATGCTCCTTTCTATTTTTTCTGGTGAGGTAGCGCAGGGAACCGTGTCCGATCGGCATCATCATGCCTCCTACCAGGATCAGTGCTCCGATGATGTTGAGCGCGGTGCTGCGGGTAGTCCCCATCATGTAGAAGTCGGGGGTGCCGAAGAGCAGGTCGAGGACAGCGCCTTTTTCCACCTGCATCCGCGTGTATCTTCCGTCTTTGCCGGGGAAGGCCACGAAACTGGTCTGCATTGCCTTGGTGCCGGTTGCGTGGCAGAAGGTGCAGTCCCACCGGTTATCGAGGATCTGGTAGCTGTGGGTAACCTGCTCGGGCATCATCATCCCCCAGAGCCGCATGTCGTTGTACTTGGCATTGGTGTTGAAGCGGCGCAGTTCGGACATTTCGATCTTGCCGTCACCATTTACGTCGATGAGCTGCGATATATCCTTGCCCCCTGCAGCTTCGGCCAGTTCGGCATAGGTTGCCTCGCGGAAATCGCTATGCGGCTTGTTCGCCTGCCGTTTTTCGATGTACATGATGATGACGTAATTCTTCGAGCTGGTGTGGCAGGTTATGCACGGCATTGCATCCACGTGCAGGTCCGCCTGGGTGAGCCATTTGGAATGGGTAGTAACGGTCTTTGCCTTGTCGTGGCATTTGTTGCACTGGGCGTTGATGAAGTCGCCCGATACCGCCATCGGCTGCCGGACCATGTGCGGATTGTGGCAGTCGGTACATGAGGCGTTCCCGCCATGCAGGCTCTGTGCATACTCGCGCTGGATCACGGCGTGGCATTCGCGGCACTGTGCCCGCGGCGGCCGGATGCCGTCGTGCGGATGCTGGCTGGAAATCGCGTCATGACAGGACGTGCATCCGATCAATTCATGGGTGGTGCCGGCAAATGTGACCGGATCGATAAAGAGGTGCCCTCCCCCCTTGCTGATAATTGCCTTGTCGCCATGGCACTTGAGGCATGCCTCATTGGGGTTGGCGAAGGCGCTGGCGGCCCATGCCAGGGCTACTATCAGCAGTCCGCTGCTCAACAGTGTTCTTCGAATCGACATGACGTGGTCTCCCTCCGTGGAAAGTCTTCGGGCCTCTGGACCCTTGCCTCGGTTTTCAGTGTGTAGTTGTCTGTTTGGCAGCTTCCTGTTTACGGACTCCCTTGGCGAAACCAAGCATGACCATGACTGCGGGGAGCATCTGTGCGACGATGATGAGGGCGCAGATGCCGAGGAATCCCCAGACGAAAAAGCCGCTGTTATCCTCACGAGCTCCCGAGGCGGCGATGGCTGGAAGTGCGCTGGCCAGAACTGCTGCGATTGATCCGAATACTGTCGTTTTCATGGCGTTCCTCCTTATTGGTTGCTGGACTATGCAGTCACAGGGGCGTTTTTCCGGTCACCTTTGGCCAGGTTGGTAAAGGCGCACTGGACAACCTGGCGGATCTCTTCGCATGAGTCAGGCCCTTCGGGACGGAAGGCGTGATAGAAGATGCCTTCTTCCCGGAGCCGGCGGATAAGCGGGAGCGGTATGTCGCTTCCCACCAGGATAATGGTCAGGTCGCGGTTACATTCCTTGAGCAGGGGCACCAGTTCTCCAGCGGTCAGGTCCTCCAGCTGGTCCCCCAGCAGGATAACCTGCGCGGATTTTTTGATGATCCCATGAAGGGCTGCCGCAGCCGAGTTGGTCACCATAACGTTGTAACCCGCTTCAATGAACAGATCGGCCATTTGTCGGCGGGATTCCAGGTTTTCATCGGCTATGAGCAACCCTTGCATACCCGCTCCTTTCTGTTACAGCGTCTGAGAATACCGACAGGCGACACGGTTGATGCCTCTTTAAACTGCACCTGTTATGCCACAAATTAAAAAATTTTACTAAAGAAATTTTTGTGTTTTTAAACCGTATGGTTATGGGACATCTGGTGCAAGGGATACTGTGGCGGTTTTACGCAGTTGTATCGGAATGACATACACCGTTGTGGCGGCAGTGTCTGGATACAGTTTGGGGTCAGGACCGATAATCCGTTGAAATTGTTTGTTAAATGGATTTGCGCCGGCCTGTATAAAAAAATATGCAGGTGGTTAAATTCTTATAACTCCGCTTCCAGCAACGGTTTACACATGAATCATGGGTGTGTGAGACCATGTTAAACAATAATATTGGTTTGACTTAATGTGGCTGTTGGAGTATGTAGTAAGAAAGGATTAATGGCGCTCGGAAACGCCGGCGTGGTGCAGGGTGGCATCGTATTGCCGCCGGTCCGGGTAGGGCATTGCAGAAGGTTGAGGGATCCCGATGGATAAGACGAATGTTCTGGTGGTTGACGACGAAACGGTTATTCGGGAAGGTTTGCGCAGAATCCTGGAAATGGACGGATTTTCCGTCGAAACCTCGTCCAGCGGCACCCTTGCCCTGGAGCGCCTGCAGGATAAGGACTTCGACCTCGTTATCAGCGACCTGAAGATGCCCGGCATGAGCGGCATGGACGTTCTGAAAACCATCAAGGTGCTGCAGCCGGAAGTCCCGGTTATCATCATCACCGGCTATTCCACGGTGGATACGGCAGTGGAGGCGATGAAAAACGGCGCTTTCGATTATATCGCCAAGCCGTTCACCCCTGAGCAGATCAATGAAAAGGTGCAGAAGGCATTGGACCAGCGGGCAGTGCTGCTGGAAAACATCTGTATCAAGAAGGAACTGAACGCCCATCAGGGATTTGACCGTTTCCTGGGCGAAAGCCGGGAAATGCAGAAGGTCTACCGCAGGATCATCCAGGTGGCGCCGACCGACAGTACCGTCCTCATTACCGGCGAGAGTGGTACCGGCAAGGAACTGGTGGCTCGGGCCATCCACAACAACAGCAAGCGTCGCGACCAGCCCTTCGTGGCGGTCGACTGTACCTCGCTGGCGGAGAACCTTCTGGAAAGCGAGCTGTTCGGACACGTCAAAGGGTCGTTTACCGGGGCGATCCAGACCAAGACCGGTCTCTTCAAGGTGGCTGACGGTGGGACCCTGTTTCTGGACGAGGTCTCGAACATCAGTCTCACCACCCAGGCCAAACTGCTCCGAGTCCTTCAGGAGCGCGTGGTTACCCCCATCGGCGGAACCCAGCCGATACCCATCGACATCCGCCTGGTTGCCGCGACCAACCGCAACCTGCGCACCATGGTCCAGGAGGGGGCGTTTCGCGAGGACCTTTTCTTCCGGCTCAATATAATCCCGATCGATCTCCCCCCGCTCCGGGACCGCAAAGGCGATCTCCCGTTGCTCATCAGTCATTTCCTGCGGAAATTCGCCGACGAGATGGGCAAGGATATTCGTGGCATTGCTCCCGATGCCCTGGCGCTCCTTGAACAGTGCCAGTTCCCGGGCAACGTCAGGGAGCTGGAGAATGTGATCGAACGGGCTGTGGTGCTGGCGGAAGGCGATCTTGTGCAGAAAGAGGATTTCGAGCTGGGAGGGTCTGTCGATGCCTCGGAGCAGTCGTCCGCGGAAGGGTATGTGCCGCAGAACGTGGAGGAGCTCAAGGAAACCAAGCGCCAGATCCGCGAACGCGCCATCGAACCGGTGGAAAAGGCCTTTGTCCTTCACGCCCTGAAACGGAACAACTGGAACGTCACCCGGGCTGCCGAAGAGACCGGCATGCTCCGCCCGAATTTCCAGGCTCTTCTCAAGAAGCTGGGGATATCCATCCGCAACCAGATGAACGGCAATTCCTGACCACTGAGCTTCATTCAACTATATGCATGCGGCGGTGATCTGCCATTCATGCCGGTCTTTTGTGCGTGTGCCGGTCAGGTCTCCCCTGAACCGGTTTTTTTCATTGTCCCGTCAACAAGACGTGACAACGACCTCCGGAGTGTCCTCGTCTTCGTCCCGGTCGTCGGTTTCGACGGGGAGGAGGATGGTGAAGGTCGTTCCTTCTCCCACTGTGCTCTGTACCTCTATGGTCCCTCCATGGCTTTCGATGATCCCGTAGGAGACCGATAGCCCCAGTCCGGTTCCTTTGCTCTCCTTGGTGGTGAAAAACGGGTCGAAGATCCGCTGCAGGTTTTCTTCGGGAATGCCGCAGCCGGTATCGGCGATTTCTATGAATATCTGGCTGTTGTCGCCGATCGTGCCGGTCACGAGGCGCAATTCCCCGCCATTGGGCATGGCGTGGCTTGCGTTGAGGATGATGTTGACGAATACCTGCTCGATCTGGTTCGGGTCCACCAGGATCTCCGGGAGATCGCTCGCGAGTTCGCGGATGATCCTGATATCGTGGAAGCTCGACTGGTTGCTCACCAGGGAGAGGGTGGCGTCCATGATGGCGTTGATGGCCGACGGTTTCTTCTGTGGCTTCCGTTCGCGGGAGAAATCCAGCAGCCCCCGGACGATGCGGGCACAGCGCTCGGTTTCGTGGATGATCATTTCCACATCGCTCTTGAAGACGGGATCGAGCCGTTTGTCGTGCCCCATCATTGAGGAAAACATCAGGATGCCGGTGAGAGGGTTGTTGATCTCATGCGCAATGCCCGCCACCAACTCACCAAGGGATGCGAGCTTTTCCGAACGGACCAACTGGTTCTGGATCCGTTTCAGCTCGTTGGTCCGCTCCTCCACCTTCAGTTCCAGGGTGCGTCCCCACTCCTGCAGTTCGTCACGGGCCTTTTTCAGATTCAGGGTCATGCTGTTGAACGAATCCGAGAGTTCGCCCAGTTCATAACTGGAAAAGGGGCGGACCGTGCTGTCCAGTTCCCCCATGGCCAGGTGCTTGGTATGTTTGACCAGCTGGCGTACCGGCCGGTTCACCATGAGCTGCATGAAGAGGGTAAGGCTGGCGCAGAGCAGGACCAGGATAAGGAAGGTCATGGCGCCCAGCTTGTAACGGTAGGAAGCGATCAGGGTCCGCATCGTATCGAGGGAGATGATGACGTCAAGCACTCCGACGATACGGGATTCCTTGGGGTGGAAGTGGCAGCTCGCCACGTAGCAGCTCTCCTCGTTGTAGATCGCCTTGGCCAGGCCGAGCACCTGTTCGCCTTCTCGGTCCTTGAAGATGCGGCTCCGGTTCATGCTCGATGCATGGACCTGCGGTGTCTTGCTGGCGTGGCACATGTTGCATGCCTCTGCCTTCTTGTCCAGCATCAGGCCGATCTCGCTCTCCTGGGTGGAGAAGATGATCCGCCCCTTCTTGTTGACCATCCGTATATGCTTGATGCCGGTCTGCCGCCCGACTTCCTGGATCATCTGGTAGACGCGGAGCTGGTTGTTTTCCAGCATCTGGTAATGGGTCGTGTTGATGATCGTTTCCGAGAGCTTGTCGGCGTCGGCAACTGCCTCCTCGATCATGAGCCGTTCCATGGTCTGGATATTGACGTAGGCAAAGAGGGTCATGCACGAGAGAAGCACCAGAGAGGTGACGATGGCGAGCTTGGTGATGAGGCTGAGACGCAAAGAAAACTCCATGACATCAGGTGTATAAAATATCATTCATTATAAATATTTTTCAGGGTTGGTCAATGGTTAACCGTACAGTGCCGTTCTGACCTATCCCTGCGGATTTCATATGCAGTTCTTGACATTATCGCTGAGGAGCTGTTATTTTTCATAAGTTAATGAACATTGACAAGGATGAATGCATACGCTGCGACAATGCCCTTACTGTGGATCTGGAGGAATGGTTTCACATCTGCGGTGCCGAGGTTGGGGCGAGTGGTCCCCCTGAATGGCGGGTCCGGCAGAACCTGGACCGGCTACTCGCGGAACTCGATGCCCATGGGGTCAAGGCCACCTTTTTCGTCCTCGGTGCGCTTGCCCGGGAACTGCCGGAGCTGGTGCCCGCCATAGCGGGCGCCGGTCACGAGATCGCATCCCACGGCTTTTCCCATACGCTGGTCACTGCCCTGGGGCCGGCTGCATTCAGGGATGAGGTGTGCCGGACCGGGGAGACCCTGGCCCGGCAGTCGGGCAGGTGCCCGATCGGCTTTCGCGCCCCCCAGTGGTCGCTCTCCCGGCAACGAACCCCCTGGGCATTCGAGATCCTGGTCGAGGAGGGGTTCCGCTACGATGCCAGCTGCACGCCGCTGCCGTTTATCGGTGAGCGGTCCGGCTCGCGCAGCCCGTTCAGGATGGATATCAAGGGAAAGAGCCTCTGGGAGGTGCCCCCCCTGGTGACCCCCTCCCTGCTGGGGAACCTGCCGACCGGCGGTGGCTGGGGCTTCCGCTTTTTCCCTCTTGCCCTGATCGAGCGGACCATGCGAATCTGCAACGGACAAGGGGTTCCGGCAGTGCTCTTTCTCCATCCGCGGGAACTTGATCCGGCCGGGCCGCGGCTCCGATTGTCGCTGTTCAGGGAATTTGTCGCCTATGGGCCGAGAACCGATATCATGGAACGCCTGCGCCCCCTGCTCGGGCGCTTCCGCTTCACGACCCTGGGCAATCTGGTGGAACAGTGGGATTCTGCGTAGTCATACCGGCATATAATGCCGCAGCAACCATCGAATCCGTGGTCAGGGAGACCCTGCAGCAAGGGTATCCGCTCCTGGTCGTCGATGACGGTTCCACCGACGGCACGGCTGCCCGCTGTGCCGGCCTGCCGGTGAACATGCTCAGTCACCCCGCCAACCGGGGGAAAGGGGCAGCACTGCGGACCGGATTCGCCTGGGCGCTCGGGCATGGCTTCAGCGGGGTTGTCACCCTGGATTCCGATGGGCAGCACGATCCGACGGCGATCCATTTCCTGGTGGAAAAGGGCGCCGGGGAAGGGTATGATATCCTCGTTGCGTCACGCTATGCCCAGTTTCAGGAAATGGCGGGCCTGCGGCGGCACTGGAACCGGTTCGGCGCCTGGTGTATGAAGAAGCGAACCGGCTTTGCCATCGACGACAGCCAGTCCGGGTTTCGCTACTACAGCTCCCGGATGCTCCGAGCGGTTACCCTGGAAAAGGATGGCTATGACCTGGAGATGGAGGTGCTGATGAAGGCCTGGCACTCCGGGTTCGTCATCGGAACGGTCCCGGTTGCCGCTCGCGTGGCCGATGGCCGCTCGACCAGCCATTTCCGGCCGGTGCGCGATACCTGGAACATCTGCATGACCTTCCTGCGGCACATGTAACCGCCCGGACAGGTAACCTCGACTATTACGGAGAGAGACCGCACCTATGCTGCAGAGCATCAAAAACTATTCCTCGGAAAAGATCGTTTCGCTCCTGTTGTCACTGGCCACCAACTCCTCCAACGAGACCCTGGCCCGGATGACCCACCTGATGGAACTGATCCCGAAAAAGGATTACTACAAGGAACGGATCAGGTGGATCAGGCAGCTGATCCGCGACAACCATCCGAGCATCGAGTTTCCCCGCCGGATCCTGCGCGACATCCATCCCAACCAGCGGGAAAAATGGATCACCAACCTGGCGATCAACCACCTTTTGTCCGGGACCAACAAGCGGAAGGCGTGGGCCGACCGGGAGGGATACTATCCCCCCTCCACCGTGGTCATCAGCCCCACCATGAAGTGCAACCTCTCCTGCTATGGCTGTTATGCCGGCGATTACGGCAAGAGCCTGGAACTCTCCCTGGAGGAGATCGACTCGGTTCTCATGCAGATGAAGGAGATGGGGGTCTACTTTGCCGTCATCTCCGGGGGAGAGCCCTTTTTCAAGCAGGATATCTTCGAGATCTTCCGCAAGCATTCGGATATGGCCTTCCTGGTCTTTACCCATGGCGGGCTGATCGACGAGGCGATGGTGGAGCGGCTGATCGAGGTCGGCAACGTCATGCCCGCCTTCTCCCTGGAAGGGTACGAGCAGGAGACTGACGAACGCCGCGGGGCCGGGCACTACCAGCGGGTGATGCGGGCCATGGATCTGTTGCGCGAAGCTGGCCTCACCTTCTGTGGCTCCTTCACCCAGACCAGTCGAAACACCGAGATCATCACCGACGGCAGATACATGGACATGCTGCTGGCAAAGGGGGTCTACGCCCTCTGGCTCTTCACCTACGTGCCGGTGGGGCGTGAGCCGAACCTGGAGCTGATGGCCTCTCCCGAACAGCGGGAACAGCTCCGCCTGAAAGTGGCCGAGTTCCGCGAAACCAAGCCGATGCTCTTCGTCGACTTCTGGAACGACGGCCCGATCATCAGCGGCTGCATCGCCGGCGGCCGGAAATACTTCCACGTCAATGCCAACGGCGACATCGAACCGTGCGTCTTCTGCCACTTCGCTGTGGACAATATCCGCCACACCACCATCCGGGAGGCGCTCAGGTCGCCACTCTTCCAGCGGATCAGGGAGCGGCAGGGGGAGCACGAGAACCTGCTCCGGCCCTGCATGCTCATCGATCACCCGGAGGTCGGCCGCGAGATGTTCGGCTCGGAAGGGGCCTATCCGACCCATGAGGGGGCGGCAGACATCTTCACCGGCCTTGCGCCCCAGGTGGACGACTATGCCGTCGAGTATGCCGAGCTCGCCGATCCCTCCTGGGAGCGGGAGTTCGTTGATACCGGCCGCGCCGCCGGGAAAGTGAATTCCCGCAAGCGGTGACGTACTACAGCAGTCTCAATATCTTTCTGATCAACCTGCTGACCCGCCTGGTGCCGCGGTGGCTGTTCCCCCCCTTCGCCCTGGTGACGGCAGCGATCATCTATCTTCTGGCAGGGGCGCAGCGGCGCGGCGTCAGGGCCAACCTGCGCGTAGTGACCGGGCGGAGGGGGGTGGAGGGGCTGCTCTTAAGCACCTTCTACAAGTACGGCCGCAACTGGACCGATGTCATGCTGATGATGCGCCTCAAGGGGGAAAAGCTCTTTTCCCTCATCGGCCGGAAGAGCAGCAGCGCTCCCCTGGACGAGGCGCTGGCCGCCGGCACCGGCGCCATCCTCATCTCGCCCCACCTGGGGAACTGGGAGCTGGGAGGGCTCGGACTTGCGGACTTGGGCTACAAGGTCAATGTCCTCACCTTCCGGGAGCCGGACGAAAAGGTCAACGAACTGCGGGAAAAGGTCCGCTCCGAGCGGGGGATCGGCTTCATCTACGTGGATCGCCACGACACCTCCCCCCTGGCGATTATCGAAGCGGTCAACGCCCTGCGCCGCAACGAGGTGGTGGCGCTTTTGGGGGAGCGGGACGGGTCGTCCCATACCCTGGAGGTGGAGTTTTTCGGCCGTCCGGCGCGCATCCCCCTGGGGGCTGCCTATCTCTCCCTGGCCAGCGGCGCCCCGGTGATCCCGGTCTTCGTCCCCCTGGAAGGGGGGCGGTATGCCACCATCATGGAGGAGCCGATCCGGTTCCGGGGGGGCCACCATGACCATGCCGCCGTCATCCGCGCTGGCATCGAACAGCTGGTGGCAGTATTCGAAAAATACATCAGGAAATACCCTGACCAATGGTATAATTTTTTCCCGTACTGGGATGACACCTCGCACACAGAAAAGGACAGCGCATGGCAGAAGAACTGATTGAACAGGTCAAGCAGCTGATCATCGACGCCCTCAGGATCGAAGGGATGGCCCCTGCCGAGATCGAGACCGACGCCCCCCTCTTCGGCGACGGCCTCGGCCTCGACTCCATCGACGCGCTGCAGCTGGTGGTGGCCATGGAGAAACAGTATGGCGTGGTGGTCCCCGACGCCGCCACCGGCACCAAGGTCTTCCAGTCGGTCCGCACCATGGCTGCCTATATCGCGGAACACCGCGCATGAAGGTTCTGTTCGTCTCTCCCGGCTGGCCGCGGGGGAGGCTCTGGGGTGAACTCGGTTTCAAGTTCCCGTCCCTGTCGCTGGCATCCCTGGCAGCGGTCACCCCTCCCGAATGGGAGGTGGCGCTGTGCGACGAGAACATCGAGCCGCTCGCCACGGACACCGATGCCGACGTGGTTGCCATCACCGCCATGACCCCCCAGGCTCCACGGGCCTACGAGATTGCCGCCCGCTTCAGGGAGCAGGGGCAGCGCGTGGTCATGGGGGGCTTCCATGCCAGCAACCTCCCCGACGAGGCACTCGCCCACGTGGACAGCGTGGTGGTGGGGGAGGGGGAGGTCGTCTGGCCGCAGCTTCTGGCCGATCTTGCAGCCGGAACCCTGCAGCGGCTCTACCGTTCGTCCGCCCTCCTCGACATGACCGCCATCCCGCAGGCCCGTCGCGACATTTTCGGCGGCAAGCGCTATCTCTTCACCAATACCCTCCAGACCACCCGCGGCTGCCCCTTTGACTGCGAATTCTGTTCGGTCACCGCCTTCTACGGCAGGCGCTACCGGAAACGCCCGGTGGACCGGGTGCTGGCCGAGCTGGAGACGCTCAGGAAGCGGAATTCCTTCGCCTTTTTCGTCGACGACAACCTGGTGGCCGACCGGGAGTATGCCCTCTCCCTGTTCGACGGCATGAAGGGGATGGGGTTCAAGTGGCTCTCCCATGCCCCCATCGACTTTGCCCACGATACCGAGTTTCTGCGCCGGGCCGGCGAGGCAGGGTGCGTCGGCATGTTCGTCGGTTTCGAGTCGCTCAACCAGGATGCCCTGGCCGCCATGGGCAAGGTCACCAATACCGCCCGTTCCTATCTCCGGGATGCCCAGGCGTTTCGCGACAACGGGATCGGCATCCTCGGCTCCTTTGTCCTCGGCTGCGATGGCGATACCCCCGACGTCTTCCCCGCCCTGCTCCGCTTCTGCGAGGAGGCGCGCCTGGAGGCGGCCATCTTCCCGATCCTCACCCCCTATCCCGGCACCCAGGTCCGTCGCCGCCTGGAAGCGGAGGGGCGGATCATCTCCAACGCCTGGGCCGACTACGACATGGAGCATGTCACCTTCCGCCCCGCCGGCATGACGGTGGAGGAGCTGCAACAGGGGTATGACTGGCTGAACCGTTCCTTCTACTCCTTTCCCTCCATGTACCGGAGGATCTTCAAGGCGCACCGCTCGGTCCAGGTCTTCGCCCCGATGAACTTCGGCTTCCGCAGCGCCATTCGTCGCAAGAGGAGGGACTCTTGATCTGTTTTATGTTCCCCGGCCAGCCGCTGGGTTTCGATACTGCACCCCCAGCGGACCGGGATTTCCTGGAGGTGGCCGCCCTGACCCTGCAGCGGACCGGCCTCGATCTGGCAACCCTGGCCTGGCAGGGTGCCGCTGAGTCGGACCAGGTGCGGTTGCAGGTCTATGGCGTGGCCATGAGTCTTTACCGTGCCCGTATGAGCCGCGCCGCCGGCATCAATCCCGCCATGGTCGCCGAGCACAGCATGGGGATCTATCCGGCCATGGCCGTTGCGGGTGCCATCGATGCCGGCGACGCACTGGAGATGACCCTGCGGATCGGTGCTTGTCTTGCCGCTATGGGGAAGCGCGCAGAGTATGCCCTCGGCTGCATCACCGGCCTGCCCGCTGCGCCACTGATGGCCCTGGCCGAGAACAACAACGTCTATCCCGCCAATTTCAACACCTCGCGCCATTTCCTCATCTCCGGCACGCGCCGGGAGGTGGAGGAGGCGGTGGCCGAGGCGCTCCAGTGCGGCGCCTTCACGGCCCGCAGCTTTCCGTGCGATGCGCCGCTCCATACGCCGCTAATGGAGGAGGTTGCCCCCGAATTGCGGCGGATCGTCGGAGATTACCGGCTGGCCGAGCCGCTCCTGCCGCTCATGAACCACATCGACCAGGATTTTCTCGCGGCCGCCGACCTTCCCGATTTCCTCGTCCGGGAGCTGGCCCTGCCGGTTTACTGGGAACGGACCTACCAGGCCCTCTGCGCAGCCGGCGTGACCCGTTTCGTCGAGGCCGGGGTCGGGGATTCGCTGAAAAAATACAACCGCTGGATCTCCAGCGAACTGCGGTGAGCCGGATGGCTGCGGGTTCGACATTCATCGACAAACGGGGCGGGGTGGCATGCGCTGTCACGAAACAGAGATAACGGTACGTTTCAACGAGATCGACGCCTACCGCGTGGCCTGGCACGGCCACTACGTTGCCTGGATGGAGGTCGGTCGCAACGAACTGGCCGCCCGCTTCGGCCTGGACGTGGAGAGCCTGGCCGCTGCCGGCTACCTCGGCCCGGTGGTGAGCCTGGAACTCAAATATCTGCAGCCGGCGCGGTTCGGCGAGGTCCTGACAGTGCGGACCACCCTGCGCAGGGGGGAGGCCGCCACCCTGGAATTCCGCTGCACCATCGTCGGCACGGACGGAAAGGTCCGGGCAAAGGGGAGCACGCTCCATGTCCTGACCGACCTGGACGGGGTACTGCAATACCAGCTCCCGCCGGCCATTGCCCAGCGGATGGAGCGGATGCTGGCGTGGCAGGAGGGGAAATGAAGGTCCTGCTCCTGTCGGCAAACCGCGAGCACGCGCCCTATCCGGTCTTTCCCCTGGGGCTCGCCTACCTGGCCGGGTCGCTCAAGGAAGCCGGCCACGAGCTTTCCGTCCTCGATCTCTGCTTTACCCCCGACCCGGTGGCAGCCACCCGCCATGCGGTGGCGGCATTCGCCCCCGATGCCACGGTCGTCTCCCTCAGGAATATCGACAACGTGACCTATCCCGGCTCCCGCTCCTATCTGGACGGGGTCCGCGACGTGGTCGGCGCAACCAGCGGCCACGGCGTCACCATTGTCGGCGGGTCCGGCTTTTCCCTCATGCCGCGGGAGATTCTCGACTTTCTGGATGTGGACTACGGCGTGGTCGGCGAGGGTGAGGAGGTCCTTCCCCTGCTGCTGGCAGCCCTTGCAGGGGATGGCGACCCGTCACTCCTCCCCGGCGTGGTCCGGCGCGGTGCCGGCGATTTCCTGCCGCCGCAGCCGGTCCTTGGCATCGGCACCCCCGACCGGTCCCTGTTCGATGTGGCCCGCTACCACCGGGACGGCGGCATGGCCAATCTCCAGACCAAGCGGGGCTGCCCGTTCTCGTGCATCTACTGCACCTATCCCCTGCTGGAGGGGAGAGGGATGCGGCTTCGGCCGGTGGGGGAGATCGTGGCCGAGATCAGGAGCCTGGTCGATGGCGGGGTGAGCTACCTCTATTTCGTGGACGATATCTTCAACTACCCCCCGGAGTTTGCCCATGAACTTTGCCTGGCCATGGCCGGGGCAAAACTGCCGGTATCCTGGTCAGCCTTCATCAATCCCGACTTCTTCACGCCCAGGCTCCTGGATGCCATGCTGGCGGCCGGTTGTGATGCCCTGGAGTTCGGCACCGATTCCGGCTCCCCGGCCATGTTGAAGAACCTCTCGAAATCGTTCGATGTCGACCAGGTGCGGGAGGCGTCACGGCTCTGCCGGGAGAGCGAGGTCGATTTTGCCCACTACATCCTCTTCGGCGGGCCGGGAGAGACGGCAGCGACCGTGACGGAGAGCTTTATCCTGATGGACGAGCTTGCCCCCACCGCGGTCATCGCCATGACCGGCATCCGGATCTTTCCCGGCACCGCCATCCATGGCCAGGCCCTGGCCGAGGGGATCATCACCCCGGAGACCAACCTCCTGGAGCCGGTCTTCTACCTGTCTCCGGAGGTCGCCCCGATCCTGTGCGACCTGGTGAGAAGCGAGGCGGTGAAACGGACCAACTGGGTGGTTCCCGGCCTGGAGATCACGGCCAACGAGGCCATGCTCGAAGCGCTGCGCCACTTTGCCGTTACCGGACCGCTCTGGAAGATGCTGAAACGGTTCAACCGTCGGCGCACGGCGCCTTTTAACCCCTGCAGGCCCTCCCCCTCCTGATCCCGCCGTTGTCTACCGCTTCATGCTGGACATTTCCCCCCTGCGACGGTAAAATGGGCGCCTTCCACATCCCCATCACCTGGAGCTACCATGGAATTCGCGGGTAAAACCGTTGCCGTTACCGGAGGAACCAGGGGGATCGGCCGTGCCGTTTCCCTCGGGTTCGCCCGTGCCGGGGCAACGGTCTTCGCTGCCTACCGCCAGGACGAATCCGCTGCGCAGGAGCTGATGACCGAGGCAGCCGGCATGGCAGGCAGCATCGTCACCCTGCAGGCCGACGTCAGCACCCAGGAGGGGGCGACCCGGCTGATCGACAGCGCGGCAGCGGCAGGCGGGCTGCATATTCTGGTCAACAATGCCGGCATCATCCGCGACGGTTTCCTTGCCATGATGGCCGACGACGACTGGGACGCGGTCATCCGCGGCAACCTCTACCCCCTGTTCCACTGCTGCAAGTGGGGGGTGCGCAAGATGCTGGCCAACCGCAGCGGCGCCATCGTCAACATCTCCTCCATCTCCGGGATCAGCGGCACGGCAGGACAGGCCAACTACGCCGCCAGCAAGGGGGGGATCATCAGCTTCACCAAGGCCCTTTCCCGCGAGGTGGGACCGATGGGTATCCGCGTCAATGCCGTGGTCCCGGGGCTCATCCGGACCGAGATGATTGCCGGCATGAGGCAGGAGATGGTCGACCGGATCGTGGCCGGCGCGTCGCTGGGCAGGCTCGGCACGGTGGAGGAAGTCGCCGGGGCCGTCATGTTCCTCGCCTCCGACCGCGCCTCCTACATCACCGGGCAATGCCTGGTCGTGGATGGCGGGATCCTCTGAACATGAGAGATTGCGGGCTGCGAGACCTATGACCGGAAAACGGATCGCCATAACCGGGCTCGGCATCTTCTGTGGCGCCGGCAAGGATATCCCGGCCTTTGCCGATGCCCTGCTGGGCGGGAAGAGCGGCATTGCCCCGCTTGACCTGTTCGACGTCTCGCCGTTTCCCGCGCAGATCGGCGCCCAGGTGAAGGACTTCGACCCTCTCGACCATTTCGCCCGCAAAACCGCTGCCAGGCTCTCCCGTGCCGACCAGTTCGGCGTCATCGCCGCCGGAGAGGCGCTCCGGTCGAGCGGCATCCTCGGCCAGGCCGGCCCCTACGACCTGGGGGTGGTGGTGGGAGCCGGTGCCGCCGGCATGTTCCAGAGCGAGCAATGGCTGAAAGAGCATCTGGCGGGGAGAAAAGGGCATCCGAACCTGCTGCGGGGCATCCTGCCCGACAAAACCACCACGGTGATTGCCGAGACCTATCGCCTGGGCGGTTACCAGGGGACCATCACCACGGCCTGCTCGTCGTCGGCAACCGCCATCGGCTGGGGCGCCGACCTGGTGGCCACCGGCCGCCTGCAGGGGGTGGTCTGCGGGGGTGCCGACACCCTTTCGCTCCTCACCTTTGCCGGCTTCAATTCGCTCAAGGTGGTAGATCCCGAGCCCTGTGCCCCGTTCAGCCTGGGCCGCCAGGGGATATCGCTGGGCGAAGGGGCCGCATTCATGGTCCTTGAGGATGCCGAGGCGGCCAGCCGGCGCGGGGCGCAAATTCATGGTTATGTGCTCGGGTATGCCGCCGAGGGTGAGGCCTACCACATGACCGCTCCCGAACCCTCCGGCATGGCAGCGGCACGGGTGATGAACAGCGCCCTCCGGACCGCCGGGGTCGACCCGGCGGAGATCGGCTGGGTCAATGCCCACGGCACCGGCACCCCGCTGAACGACGTGGTGGAATCCAAGGCGATGAAGCTGGTCTTCGGCGACCGGGTGGGGGAGGTGCCGCTGGTCTCCACCAAGGCGGTCACTGGCCACTGCCTCGGGGCTGCCGGCGCCATCGAAGCGGTGTCAACCGTCATCGCCCTCGGCCGCGGGATCATCCCCCGGACCCTCCATTTCCGGGGGCGCGACCCGGAATGCGATCTCGACTACTGCCACGACGGCCCCCGCCCCGGGTCGTCGGCCATTGCCATGTCCAACTCCTTTGCCTTTGGCGGCAACATCACCTCGGTGGTCTTTTCCCGATGAGAACAGCTTCCCTCGATATTGTCGTCACCGGACTCGCTGCCGTCTCGGCGGCCGGGGTCGGGCTCGAACCGCTCGCCCTGGCGGTGCAGGAGGGGAGAAGCTGTCTCCGCCCGCTGCCGGCAGTCGACGATCCCTCCCTGCTCTGGGGCATTGCCGACGGTTTCCGGGCCAACGACTTCATGCCTCCCCTCAAGGCACGCAAGTTCGACCGCTGCAGCCTGATGGCCGTTGCCGCAGCAGGGATGGCGCTGCGCGACGCCGGTATCGACCCCAAAACCCACAATGCGGAGCGGATCGGCATCGTGCTCGGCTGCGGTTTCGGCGGGATCGCCAATTCGGCGGAATTCCTGGCCGGCTATTTCTCTGCTGGCGTCGAGGGGCTGGCACCGATGCTCTTCCCCAACACGGTGGCCAATGCCGCTGCCAGCAACGCCTCCATCGAGCAGGGGTTTAAAGGCCCCAACATCACCATTGTCCAGCGCTTCTCCTCTGCCGAGACAGCCCTGGAGATCGCCTGCCGTTTCCTCCAAGAGGGGCGGGCCGACGTGATGATCACCGGCGGCGTGGACGAGCTGACCCCCTTGATGATCGAGGGTTTCCGGGCCGCAGGGCAGCTAAAGCGTTTTGCCTCGGGCTTCGGCGAAGGGTGTGGCCTGCTGGTCCTGGAGCGGCGCGATGCAGCGGCCCTGCGGGGGGCAAGCACGAAGGGGAGCATCGACGACGTCAGGTCTCTGGGGCTGCTCCTGCCGGGCGAGGAGGAAGAGGGGCTTGGCCGGTTGCTCCCGCAGGAGATCACCCCTTGTCCGATCTCCCTCTCCGGGACCGCAGACCTCTGTCCCCCCCTTGTGCAGCGGCTGCCCGAGTCCGGGCGTATCGAGCTGCACCGCATCACCGGCCGTTCGCTGGCCATGGGGGGGCTTGCCCTGGTCGCCCTGTTCCTCACCCTCCGGGAGGGAGAGCAGGGGCTCCACCTGGCCGCATCGCCGGAAGGCCCCTATGTCGCCATCCAGGTTCGCGGAGGCTCTCCTGTTTAACCCCGATCCCGCCGCATACCTTCCCCACCGGCGCCCCTTCCTGCTCCTGGACCGGCTGGTCGAGCTGCATGCCGGCCAGCGGGCAGCGGCCATCATCGAGGTGACCGCCGGCACCCGCCATTTCCCGAACGTCCTGCTCGTCGAGGCCATGGCCCAGCTGGGGGGGATTGCTGCCGGGCACGAAGAGGGTGAGGGTGGATTCCTGGCCGCCATCGACCATGCCGAATTCGTTGCCCCGGCCGCTGCCGGCGATCGCCTGCTCGTGTCGGTCCGGGTGGTCAAGTCCTTCGGCCGGCTGCACATGCTGGAAGGGGAGGTCACTGCCACGGACCGGGTGCTGGCCAGGGCCGGTCTGACCCTCGGGATGGGGAGGCTCTGAACGTGGGATTTTTTCAGCAGGTTACGGTTGCATCCCTGTTGATCGTCTGGCTTCTGGCAGGCAAGGCCGAAGCGCGGCAGATCCCCCCCCTGGAGGGGCTGGAGGCGCTGCGCACAAGCTTTGCCGGCGTCAGCGATTTTTCCGCCGACATCGTCCAGGAGAAGCAGCTCTCCCTCATGAAGCGCAAACTGGTCAGTACCGGCATTGTCCGCTTCCGCAAGCCCTCCCTCTTTTTCATGGAACTGAACCCGCCCCATGCCAGCCGGCTGCTCCTGAACGATGCCCAGCTGACCCTCTATCTCCCCAGGGAGAAAAGCTCCAGCCAGGTAGCGCTGCCGCCGGATCAGGGCCTTTCGCGCTGGTTCGGTCTCCTGGCCAGGCCGCTGACCGCCCTGCCCGAGGGGGTCGATGTGCGGGCCGACCGCCAGGGGGGGCTCCTGACCGTGGCAGTGACGCCGAAGGGGAGCGGACAGGTGCGCGAGTTCAGCGTTACCCTGCAGGAGGACGGCATTCTCAGGAAGCTGGTCATCGTGGAGCGGGGCGGCGACCGGACCGTGATCACCTTCTCCCGGATGCGGAGAAACACCGGCCTCACCGACAGGGACTTCAAGCTCCCGTGAACCGTCCCACTGCCGTACGGGGGTGTCTCTCCGCATGACCCCGCTAACGGCAGTCAACCGCAGATAACTACGGATAAAAACAAACCTTTCATCCGAAAGACATTCACCGGAAGGGTTTTAGCATATTTCTTTGAAGTATCTGCGTTTATCTGCGGTTACATTGCTTTTTCACGGATGACCGCAACGCCAGATCCCAGGAGTCCGTTAGATAATGCCGCTCGGAATAACCGGTGCAACCCAGCGCCTCATCAGAAGCCATCTGGCCTGGATCTTCCGGATCACCTCCACCCGCCCCGGCCCGGTCATGCTCGTTGTCGGGGCGCTGATTCTCCTCTCCGCCCTCTCCATCGCCACCACCCGCTTCGAGGCGGATATCTTCAAGCTCTTCCCGACCCGGCAGGGCCCGCTCAGGCTGCTGCTCGACACCCTTCGCTGGACCGGCAGCGCCAACGAGGCCTATTTCGTCCTGGAAGGGGAGCCGGGCCGCATCGTCCCTGAGGCCGAGGCCTTTGCCGGCAGGCTCAAGGCGATGCGGATCGACGGTGCGCCAGCGTTTCGCCGGGTCACCTACCGGGTCTACGACCAGACCGAGGCAGCGGCGTTTGCTGCGTTCGTCGGCTATGCGGTGCTGCAGCCCAGCCTGTTCCTCGACCCCGTCGCAGTCCCCGCCTATGCCGCCCGGCTCGCCCCTTCGGCCATGGACGCCGCGCTGCAGCGGGCAGGGGCCGAGCTTGCCAGCCAGGCGGGGAGCGGGCTGCGCGACCTGATCGTCGCCGATCCCCTGGCGTTGCGTGATTTCGTCGTCCCCCGCCTGAAACAGGGGACCCAGGCCCTCGACCTGGACCAGACCTCTCCCTATTTCCTCTCCCGGGACGGCAAGGCGCTGATCATCATTGCCGAACCGGCCAGGCCAGTGCAGGACATGGCCTTTGCCCGCCGGCTCGCCGCCGGCATCGACGCGGCGCGCAGCGGCGCCACGGTAAAGATCTCCTGCGCCGGGGCCCACCTGTCGGCGGTCATCGACGAGGCGTCCATGAAGGGGAACATCCTCTCCTGCATCCTCTCGTCCCTGGTGGTGGTGCTCCTCCTCTTCTACATCACCTACCGCCGCCTGCTCCCCACCCTGCTCCTGCCGGTCATCATCGTCGTCGGGGTGGCGCTGGCCCTCGGGCTTGCCGGAGTGCTCCTCCCCTCCATCCACATCATCTCCTTTGCCTTCATGGCGCTGATCATCGGGCTCGGCACCGACTACTCCATCCACCTCTACGACCGCTACCACCTGGAGCGGTGCGCCGGGCTCTCCCCCGAGGATGCCCTGGAACTGGCCATCACCGATACCGGCTACGGCATCTTCACGGCGGCCACCACCACAGCGCTGCCGTTTCTCGCCCTGACGATCGCCGACGTGCGGGCGCTCTTCGAGCTCGGCCTGCTGGTCGGGCTCGGCGTCCTCTTCACCATGTACGCCACCTTCTTCTTCCTGCCGCCGCTCCTCCTCTCCATGGAGCGCCGCAACAGCGGGTTCGTCTACCGGCAGCTCCCCGGTTTCGGCCTGGCAGCGCTCTGGCGGGGAGGCCGCCGCTTTCCCCGGATCACGCGGATCGTCTCGGTCGCGCTGCTCGGCATCCTGGGGAGCCTGGCCTTTTCCGTCTCCTTCGAGGGGGAACTGAAGAACCTCCAGCCGCGCCATTCCGAGGCATTCCTGACCCAGGAGAAGATCGAGCGCCACCTGAGCCTGGCGCCGCGGCAGATGCTGGTGGCGGTGGAGGGGAGGGATCTGGGCCGGGTCATGGAGCGGGGAGAGGCGGTGGCCCGCCTTGCCGGGGCGTACCAGCAGCGGGGGGAACTGGCGGCCCTGTCGAGCCTCGGCCAGCTGGTGAACGGCACTGCGGCACAGGAGGCGGTGGAGCGGGAGCTTGGCGGCCTTTTGGCAGGGAGGGACGTTGGAGCTGTGCTCGGGCAGGCACTCGACCGCCAGGGGTTCAGCCGGGAGCCCTTTGCCGGTTCCATAGCCGGGCTGTCGCTCCTGGGGAGGGGAAAACCGGCGACCGCAGCCGACGCCATCGCGCGGCTGGCCGCGTCGCCGCTCAAGGGGGCGCTCGACCGCCACCTGGTGCAGGATGCCCAGGGCTTTCACCTGCTCACCTATCTCTATTACCGCGGTGCCGAGTTCGGGCAGGATGCCTTCCTGCGTGATCTGGCAGCCCTCGACCCGGCGGCGCGGACCACCAGTGTCGACCTGGTGAGCCGCCAGCTGGCCGACGAGGTGCGGCAGAGCTTTACCTGGGCCGGCATCATCGGCGGGCTGCTGGTGTTCTTCCTGCTGGTGTCCCATTTCAGCTCCGTAAGCGGGATCTTCGCTACCCTTTACCCGGTCCTGGCCGGGGTTGTGGCGATGCTCGGGATCATGGCCGCCACTGGCATGCGGATCAATTTCATGAACGCCATGGTCCTGGTCACCATCCTCGGCATGGGGAGCGACTACGGCATGCACATCGCCCACCGGCTGGAGGGGGGGAGCGACCCGGAGAGCGCCTTTGCCGCGGCGGGCCGGCCGGTGCTCCTTTCGGCCCTGACCACCATAGCCGGGTTCGGCTCGCTCGCCTTTGCCGACTACGGGGCGCTCGCCTCCATCGGCTGGGCCACCAATTTCGGGGTGGGCGCTACCGCGCTCTTTGCGCTTGCCTCCCTGCCGGCGTTTCTGCCGGGTGTTCGACGTTGACAGCAGGAGAAGGAAAGTGTTAGGTATCGCCATGCCAGATACCGACCCGAAAAAACCCCGGCTGCTCCTCGTCTATCCCGCCACCCACAAGCTGGGGTGGGTCAAGCGGTTTCAACTCCCCTCGCTGTCGCTCAAGCAGGTTGCCGCCGCGACCCCGGAGGAGTGGGAGGTGGTGCTGGCCGACGAGGTGCACGAGGATGTGCCGTTCGACGGCGCCTTCGACCTGGTCGGCATCACCGCCATGACCCACCAGGCCCATCGCGCCTACGAGATTGCCGACCGCTTCCGCAGCCGCGGGGTAGCGGTGGTGCTCGGTGGCATCCATCCGTCGGTGCTGCCGGAAGAGGCGCTGCAGCATGCCGATGCCGTGGTGGTGGGGGAGGCGGAGCCGGTCTGGCCGCTACTTCTGGACGATTTCCTGGCCGGTCGGCTCAAGCGGCTCTACCGCGCGCCAGTGCCCGAGGGGGACCTGCTGCGCATCCCCTGGGGGCGCCGCGACGTCTTTGCCGGCAAGCAGTACCTGACCACCCGGACCCTGCAGGCGAGCCGCGGCTGCCCCTACGACTGCCCCTTCTGCATCACCACCAACTTCTTCGGCAAGAGTTTCCGCTACCGCGATCCCGAGGAGGTGCTGGCAGAGCTGCGCAGCTTCGGGAAGGGACTCACGGTCTTTCTCGACGACAACATCCTGGGCGATCCGCTCCGGGCCCGGCCGATCCTCAAGGGGATGGCCGGCATGGGGCTGAAATGGGGGGGGCAGGCCAACCTCCGCTTTGCCGAAGACCCGGAGCTGGTGCAACTTCTGGCCGCATCGGGCTGTATCGGCATCTTCGTCGGCATCGAGTCGGTGGCGGGAAGCCACGCCAACCATCCCAAGACCGGCAGCCGTTTCTCCCAGGCAGACCTGATCAAGCGGATCCGCGACACCGGCGTGGTGGTGGAGGCCTCGGTGATCTTCGGCTTCGACGACCACGACGAATCGGTCTTCGAGCGGACGGTCCGCTTCCTGGAGGAGAGCCGGGTGAGCCTCCCCACCTTCCATATCCTCACACCCTATCCCGGCACGGCGCTCTTCGACCAGTTCGACCGGGAGGGGCGGCTGTTGCACAAGGACTGGAGCCGGTACGACCATGGCCAGGTGGTCTACAGGCCCCGGCTGATGACGCCGGAGCGGTTGTTGCGCGGCTGGCAGGAGGCACGCTGGGAGTCCTACCGGCTCCCGGCCATTGCCCGCCGGGTGATGCTGGGGCCGGGCAAGCCGGTGCATCTGCTCTATAACCTGCTCCGCCGCGGCGGCATCGACCGGCCGCGTGACGGTTGTTGAAAAACGGCCATCTCGCCGCCGTCCTCGAAAGCCGCCTTGTGCGGCGTAGCGCTGCCACGCCTCCGCGGGGCTTTCTGCGGGTGCGACGATCTGACCATTTTTGAACAACCTGAGTTTTTCAATAACATGCTAACCGGTTACTGCAGATAACTGCGAAAAACATTTTCTTGGGGTTATCAGGAATGGGCTTATCAAGGTTTTATCTGCGTTCATCTGCGTTCATCTGCGGTTTGAATGATTTTGTGATTGAAAGGTCCGTATGAACGTACTCCTGGTCCGCCCCCATCCGGGGAGCGATCACTTCGGCCTTGGCCCCTTCTTCCGGGTGGAGCCGCTGGGGCTCGAATACCTGGGGGCAGCGCTCTTGGCCCGCGGCCACGACGTCACCATCGCCGACCTTCGCTTCAGGCCCGGCGCCGCGACCTGGGTCCGCCGCAGCCGGCCGGGGCTGGTCGGGATTACCTGCATCCATGCCCTGGAGTACGACCAGGTGATCGCAACGGCCCGTGAGGTTCGCCGGGCCTCGCCCGACGCCTTCATCCTGGTGGGGGGGCATGCCGCAGCCGCGTTCCCCGGACCGCTCTTGGATGACGCCATCGACGCCATCTGCCTGGACGACGGCGAGGAGATCGTGCCGCAGCTGGTCGAGCAACTGGAGCGGGGTGGAGACCCGGCAGAGGTGCCTGGGCTAAAGCTGCGCGCCGGCGGCGCTTGGACCGACACCCGCATCCTCGACGAGCGCCCCTGTCTCGACCTGGTCCCCCTGCCGGCCCGCCATCTGGTGGCGCGACACCGCAGCGGTTACCACTGCCTCCTCTTCAAGCCGGTCTGGCTGATCGAGACGGCGCGCGGCTGCCCCCACCGCTGCTCTTTCTGCTCGGTCTGGCAGCTCTACGGCCGCTCGGTGCGGGAGCGGAGCATCGCCACCGTGGTGGAGGATTTCGCCCAGAGCGGCGATTCGGTCTTCGTGGCCGACGACCTCTTCTGGTACAACCCGGCACGAAGCCTGGAGCTGGCCGCGGCCCTGAAGCAGCGGGGGGTCTACAAGCGCTGGATACTGGTGCAGACCCGCACCGACCTGATCTGCCGCAGTGCCGAGATCATGGCGGCCTGGCGCCCCCTGGCGAAAGACTTCGACATCTTCCTCGGCCTGGAGGCGGCCAGCGACGCGGGTCTTTCCGGGCTGGACAAGGATGCGGGGCTGGCAGAGAGCATCGAGGGGGTCAGGATCGCCCGTGAACTCCGCTACGGCATCAACGGCAACTTCCTCGTCGGCCACGACTGGGGGGAGGAGGAGTTCCACGAGCTCTGGGAATTCGTGGCGCAGTACGGGCTGCAGCGGGCCGGCTTTACCATCCACACCCCCTTGCCGGGAACCGACTACTACGACGAGGTGGCAGACAGGATTCCGCGCCAACCCTGGTCCAACTTCGACATGCATCACCTGCTCTGGGAGCCGCGCATCGGGGTGGAGCGGTTCTTCGAGCTTTACGCCGAGACCTGGCGGCGCTCCATCCTCAATACCTCCGGCGAGAAGAGCCTCATGGACTGGGTCCGGCAGGTAAAGCCCGCTCAGATTCCCTATATCGCCAGGGTTCTCTGGCGGACCCAGCGGATGATGAAGCCGTCAGCCTACGTGCGGGAGCACCATGCCACCCATCCCGTAGCAACAGGGCACTGACCGGGAAAGGAGAGTCATGATGAAGGTAAAACCATTGCTGGTGGCTGCACTGCTGCTGGCGGTCGCGGCCCCTCCGGCTGTCCGGGCCGATGACCCCAAAGAGGTGGTCAGGGAGATCGGTGCGGCGGCAAAGGAGTCGAAGAAGAACTTCAGACGCGACGCAAAGGAATCGGGCAAAAAGACGAAAAAGAGTTTCAGGGAAGAGGGGAAGAAGAGCAAAGAGGGGTTCAAGCAGGTGGGAAAGGATTTCAAGAAGGCCTTTACCGGCAAGTGACAGGGGGGAGCGGAAACGCTCCCTGAGGCTGTTGAAAAGCAGCCACCTCGCCGCCGTCCTCGAAAAGCCGCCTTGTGCGGCGTAGCGATGCTACGCCTCCGCGGGGCTTTCTGCGGGTGCGACGATCTGACTGCTTTTGAACAGCCTTGAGATTTCAGTAGCTTGGGGGGGAGCGGGAACGCTCCCCCCTTTGTGCAATGGGCAGGCGAGGTGCAGGCCGGAAGGCCCGCCTACTTGCACTGATACCCGTCGGTGAGGGTCAGGAGGAACGCCACGATGTCCGCCTCCTCCTGCTCGGTCAGGCCGAGATTGCCCAGTTCGGTCATGTTGACGGTATCCGGGTAATCGGCCGCGGGCCACATGCCGGGGAGATCACGGGTGTTGTAGAAGTGGACGATATCCTGCAGGGACTTGAAGTAGCCGTTATGGGAATAGGGGGCGGTCAGGGCGATGTTCCTGAGCGACATCACCTTGAATTTGCCGTTCTGCGTCGGGTCGCTGACGATTGGCCCCAGGCCGAGGTCGGGGAGTTTGTCGGGGTTCGTCAGGTCGAAGGGGTATTCCGTGTTTTGTGGAACTCCCAGGTTATCGTAGGAAAAATCCGTGAACAGCGGCGGCGTTTTCCCGTCGACCGAAGTGCTCGGGTGGCAGGCGGAGCAGTTCTTGTTGAAGAGTGCCAGGCCGTTCAGTTCCTGAGCGGAGAGGGCAACCTTTCCTTTCAGGTAATAGTCGTATTTCGAGGTGAAATGGTTGACCTGGGTCGACCGCTCGTAGGTCGCGATGGCCTTGGCGATCAGGTCATAGGCGGAAGCCGTGTCATTCAGCGAATCCGGGCCGTAGACCTTCGTGAAGAGCCAGGCGTAGTTCGATTCACGCACCGCCTGGACCACTCCTTCCATGGTGTTG
Source organism: Geobacter sp. (assembly GCA_009684525.1). Lineage (NCBI taxonomy): Bacteria > Pseudomonadati > Thermodesulfobacteriota > Desulfuromonadia > Geobacterales > Geobacteraceae > Geobacter > Geobacter sp. The sequence goes on along the minus strand of WKKR01000005.1, from coordinate 106,982 downwards.
TTCATCTCCACCGGATTGAGGAACGGCCCCTTGGCCTGATCTTCCAGGGTCGCTGCCCGGCCGTCCCAGAACTGGCCGCCGATATAGAGGCCGGTGGTTGGGTCCTGGCCGAAGACCGGGCTGAAGGCGGCATAGGCTGCGCTCGGTGCGTTCCTGCCGCCAAAGAGCCCCGTCACCGCCCCTTCCGAAACCGGCAGATTCTGGTCAGGGTCGGCAAAGCCCGCTTTCGGCAGGTGGCAGGAGGCGCAGGCCTGACCGACGGGGTTGGAGAGGCCTTTGTCGAAATAGAGGAAACGGCCCAATTGTTGCTCAGTTGAGGGAGCGGCTGCGTTGGCAGTCGTGAAGCCCGCGGTTGCGACCAGCAATGAAAATGCCGCAATAGCTGTCCTGCAGATATTTTTTCCCATAGTACTCCTCCTTTTTCCACGCTCTTAGCGTTGAAATCCTGTTTCATTAAATCCGTTTCCCAGTAACGGAAAGAACATTCCTCCTCTCTCACCTCCTTTTTGAGAAAATACTCCCCCATTCAGTGCAATTTCAATGCATGTGCCAATGCATCTATTGACTGTAACATATTGATAATATCTGATGTTTGTCGTATTGAAAGAAGGGGGGAAGAAAAAAACGGTGCAGCATTTGCTCGTGAGATGCAAATGCTGCACCTTGGCTGTCGTCAGTAGAGTTTTTCGATGAACTGGGCCAGGTTTTCGCCGATACTCAACGCCTGGCTGGGGAAAAGGCCTTCGAAGTTTTCCATGGTCATGGAGCCTTTGTAGCCTGTTTCGCGATCGACAAAGGCAACGAGTTCTTTCCCTGTTTCGGCGTCCAGGATACGGCCTTTCACCTTCAGGTAGGTCTTGCCGGCGCCGAAACCGACCCAGAAGCGCACGGCCCGGTTGCCGGCGTTGAATTCCACGAATTCCCCTTCCAGGATCAGGGCCTTCCCCTTGGCATCGCCGTTCTTCCGGATCGTCTTGAAGAGCTTACGCTTCTTGAGCTCCATCTCCAGGCTGTCAGATAGCCCTTTTACGAGCATCGGCTTCATTGCTTCTACCTTGGGTTTTTCCTCTTCGTCGATGTTGGTGTATTCGGCCCCGTCGGTCTTGAAGTCGCGGATGATGAGGGTGTCATAGGCTGAGAGCCTGGTCCCGGTGGAGATGGTCTCTTCCGTCAGCACATCGGGTTTTGGCAGCGGTTTTTCGTCTGCGGCCAATGCCGGTAGGATGGAGCAGGTCATGGTGAGCAGGAGGACAAGCAGACTGGAGACGGATTTTTTCAACATGGATACCTCCGGGAATAGGCTGGCATGATTGCCGGGATCGTTTATGGGTAAGGGATACCATACCGTTTTTCAATGGCAAGCAACCCCGTGGACAAAAATGATTGTTGCTGGGCCGGTTAAATTGTTTTGCATATAAAACAATAATGGGTTGTAAGGGCTAATTGTTTCATATATAATGCAATCATGCTATTCGAGATCGGGGAAGAAATACGAAAAGAGCGCAAGCGTCGGAAGATATCCCAGGAAAAGATGGCGAAGGACCTGGAGATGAGCCGTACTACGATCAGCCAGATCGAATCGGGAACCGTCCAGGAAATCGGCGTCCGCAAGCTGATCAGGATGATGGAGTACCTCAATCTCGAACTCCGGGTGCGGTCGGCAGGAGCACCGCCGACCTTGGATGAGTTGAGGGGCGAGAGATGAGTGCTAATCTCCTGGCAGTATGGGCCGCTGGTTGTCGGGCCGGTCTTCTGGATCGGACTCCGGACCAGCGTCAGTATGTCTTTGTCTATGATCAGTCCGTAGCGACACCGGATGCCCAGGTATCGCTTACCATGCCGGTGCGCCTGGAGAGTTGGCTGAGTCGGGATTTACACCCGATATTCCAGATGAACCTGCCGGAAGGGGCGCTGCTTGAGGCTATCCGGCGTGCCATTGCCAAGCTCGCCGGTGAAGACGATTTGACCATTCTTCGCGTTACCGGCGGCAACCAGATCGGTCGCAATCGCTTTTCCCTGCAAGGGGATACTGCTCCCGGCGTCGTGGAAACTGCTGAATCGCTGGATGACCTATTGTCATACCCTGACACCGAGGAACTGTTTCACGATCTGGTAGCGAGGTATGCACTCCGCTCCGGCGTTTCCGGTGTGCAGCCAAAAGTCATGCTGGATGCGACTGAACGAGGAACCGCCGCCGTTGGCCGGTATATCGTGAAATCCTGGGGAGCCGATTATCCGCAACTGGCGGCAAATGAGTTCTTTTGTATGACCGCTGCCAAGCGAGCCGGTCTGCCGGTACCGGAATTCCATCTTTCCGAAAATGGCGGACTTTTCGTGATGAAGCGGTTCGATCTGGCCGCCGAAGGATATTCCCTGGGTTTTGAGGATATGTGTTCCTTGCAGGCCCTGGGTACAGCCCAGAAATACGGCAGCACCTATGAGCGGGTGGCGCGGACCATCAAGGATTACGTGTCAGGAGAGTTCCTGCAAGCTGCCCGCGAGCAATTTTTCGCCTCGCTCGTACTTTCCTGCATGATACGGAATGGCGATGCCCATCTGAAAAATTTCGGTGTGCTGTATGAGCGGCCTGGGCAACCGGTCCGCTTGGCGCCGGTATATGACATGGTAACGACGGTGGCGTACATCCCCAAGGACGTCCCCGCGCTTTCCCTGGCGGGAACCAAGAAGTGGTGGCCGCGGAAGGTTCTGGAGAAATTTGCGGTGTCACACCTGGCTCTGCCGGTAGGAAAGATCGGCCAGATCTTCGAAGAGATGGCGGAGGGAGTGAACAATACCCTGGGCATACTGGCTATGTATATGGAGGAGCACCCGGAGTTCCGGGAGGTGGGGAACCGGATGAAGGTCGTCTGGAACGAAGGCCTGACGGATACCTTGTCGGCATGAGTTCAGCTACTTCGTGGTGCACTTGCAATCTGAATTCACCGTCAAGATATCTCCTTGGCGTCTAACGGCTGGGACGGCGCAACTTCACTAATAATATTGTCGCATGCCAAGGGCAGCAGACTCCTCTGCTCTTCCTAGGGAGGGGGGGGAGTCAGCAATGCCTAAAGATAAAGAGGGTCCTCCCGCCACTTTTCTAATTCTGCAGCAATCACCGGTTCAATAACACCAAGATAGCACTGTAATAGCTCCTCTGTTTCAACGTAACGAAATTCTTTATCTTGGTCTAGATCAGAGAAAAATCCAAAAAATTTTGGTGAAAATGTATTTGTTATGTAGTGAGGTGGTTCAGGACTTACGTACTCGTCTATTGTTTGATCTTTTACGAATGTGTCTCTCGAATGAATAATTCTGTTGACGATCCACCAAAACGACCTATCGCAGAGCTGAATTCTACCTTCCCCGAGTATTTTCACAAAACCTCCTTCTTCGTGGGGAAAACAGGTTTTAGCTACGTCTGAAATTTCAGGATGAACTTTCGCTGTCAATTCGATTCCTTTTCGAACTGCGTAGCAGAAGTCATGCATCAAGTTTTCGATTTGGATATTCCACCGAATCTTAAGGTGCCAGAAAACACCCCTATCTCTTACTGCCATACGGCTGAAAGCCAAAAGCTGAGTGGCTATCTCCATACTCCGGTCGTGGTAACGCCACAACATAGACCATCTTCCATCCTGTAACTCTAGAGACATCAACTATCTCCTGTTTTACTCATCCCAACGAGAAGTCGGGTGATACCTTTTGAAAGTTCTCCGGCAGGCGCTGACCGTCGACAACGGAAAGGAATTTTCTCAATTCAAAGAACTGGGTCAAATCTCCGGGGTCTGGCATCCAAAATGGCAACGTGACTCTCGAACTATCAACTTCAAAGCCCAGCCCCACAGGCTTCCCGCAGCTTACTGAGAAGTACTACACCACCTCCTACTGTTTGGCAACGGGTTTTTCTGGCAAAAGCATCATATATACAGTCAGATGCTGGTAAGCTCCGTGCCGGTATCTGTCATATCAGCGACTTATGACTGCACATCAGCCCAGATTCCAAATATGGCATTGTTTGCATCACGCAAACTGACATTTTTTCATGAGCAGCATGGCGTTCTCTTCCCAAAAAACGCGGCCTGGACCGGGCGGTCCGGTCCACCCGCTCTCGGCGTGAAGATGCCCGGACGCAAAAAAGGCGCGGAAGCCGTAGCTCCGTGCCTTGTGCACGTCTGGTCAGTTGCTGCTACGAAAAAGCCCGCCCGGAGGCGTTCCGGACGGGCTTCTTTACGTCGATGGGTAATAGAGCGAGGCTAGAACTTCACCCTGAGCCCGACTGCCACGTTGTGGCTTTCCAGCTTCAGGTCGGTGGTGCGGGAGATATCCTTGTCGAAGGTGGCCTTGGAGGTGCCGAAGTAGCGGTAACCCACATCCAGGGAGAGCTTCCGGTTGAGGGCGATCTCCACGCCGGCGCCTGCCTGGTAGGCCAGGACGGTGTCGTCGCCTTCGGAGTAGAGGAAATCCCGCGATCCGGTACTGGCGCTGATGCCGTAGGTGTCGCTGAGATTCAGGACGGCCAGGCCGAGCCCTCCACCGAAATAGGGGGTGACCGGGGTGTCGTTGTGCAGGTCGAAAAAGGCATTACCCATCATGGCCAGCGCCCCCAGGTTGCCGTCCATATTGTGGTAAGAGTCGCCAGTGTCCCTGTCGACGACGGATTTCAACTCGGCATGCCGGTAGGAGAGCTCTCCCTCGACACGGACATAACCGAAGTCATAACCGCCGGTGCCTCCCACGAAGATGCCGGGGTCGTATTCGATCCGGTCGTTGTAGGTGGTAAGGGTGCCATAGTCTATTGTCGTTGCGTCGGCATCCCTGGCCATGCTGGCGCCGAGAAAGCCGGAGACGTATCCGCCCGGCCGGGACGGGGCTGCCATGCTGACTGCCGGGATCGAAAGGGCCGCGACGACCGCGGCAATGATGAGTTTGCTTTTCATGGTATTCCTCCTGGTTTCAATTGGGCGCGGCTTCTGCCGTGCCGGTGCAGAGAGCCCCGCAGCGGGGCTCGTTCATGGGAATCGGCTCTGTACCGGGTGTAACGCAGTCGGTTGCATTCGGTTGACTCGGATCGCACGGAAAAATGAATCAGTAGAATTTCGTCAATCCAAACAGGAACTTGCTCCCGTTCAGCGGCTCGTTCGGTTCTGCTGTGCCGGCATTGGAGACGTGGTGGTAACGGTATTCTCCCATGACCGCCAGTCCCTTTTTCAGCAGGTACTGGACGCCGACGCCCCCCTGGTAGGAGAAGTCGAGACGGCTCCCCATGGTCGGCAGCCCCAGGTCGACAAAGAGGACACCCCCGCCGGCAAACAGGTATGGCAGCAGCTTTTCATCGGCCAGGCCGGTGAACTTCCAGCTCCCCAGCAGGTAGCCGCCGGTCATCACCCGGTTGTCCCGGTTCACGGCCAGGTGGAGCGGCAGCTCCAGCAGCAGTTCGTGCCGTCCCTGCCACCACGCCCCCCGGCCGACTTCCGGGGAAAGGAAATGACCGTAGCGGAGGATGGCGTCCAGGGTCTGCACCTCGGTCCGGGTGGCGCCGAACCCCGGGTGGGTGATGCCGTAGCCGGCCAGGAATGCCAGCTCGCCGTCGGCAGAGGCGATGTCGGCGGCACTGGCCGCTGTCCCCCCGGTGCAGAGGAGCACCAGGAGCAGGATGATCCGTGGCAGGTTCATGGGGTCACCATTTCTGCTTCATCTCGAAGGCGAGGATCTCCGGCAGATGCCGCAGGAAGGTCAGGATGCTGTGGGGAGATTTCCAGATCATGGTGGTATAGCCCCAGTGGATGCGGCTCCGGTGGTAGAAGCGGCGGATGAATTCGTCGTAGAGCCCTTCCAGCTGCTCTTTGGTCATGCCGTGGGGGACGAAGACGAAGTTCATGCAGTTCATCAGCGGCCACTCCTCGTCGAAGCTCCCCTGCTCGCGGATGGTGGCGTAGAGCGGAGCGCCGGGAAAGGGGGTGAACTTGGTGACGTTGATCTCGTCCAGGGGGAGCTGGAGGGCGTAGTCGATGGTCCGCCGGATCGACACCTCGTTTTCCCCCGGCAGCCCCACCATGAAGAGCCCCTTCACCCGCATGCCGGTTTGCCTGACCATCTGCAGCTTCTGTTGGACGTCGTCCAGGCCGTAGAAGGTACGGTGCTTTTTGATCACTTCCGGGTCGCCCGATTCGATGCCGAAGTTGACCTGCCAGCAGCCGGAGCGCTTGAGGAGGGCGAGCAGCTCCGCATCCACGTGCTCCAGCCGGGCGATGCAGTTGTAGGTCACCGCCAGCCGCTCCTTTTCCTTCAACTCGCAGAACCGGGCCACTCGGCTCCGGTCGGTGGTGAAGAGATCGTCGTAGAAAAAGACGTGGCGGATGCCGTAATCGCGGTTGAGCATCTTCAGGTGTTCGACGATATATTCGGGCGAGTTGAAGCGGAAGCCGCGGGAGAAGACCGAGCGGTCGCAGTAGGAGCACTGGTACGGGCAGCCCCGGCTGGAGATGATGCTGGTGTTGGGGGAGGTGGGGTAGCTGAAGAGCGGCAGGGTGTAGCGCTCGGGGAAGCGGGGGAGCCGGTGATAGGCCGGGAAGGGGAGGGTGTCCAGGTCGGCGATATGCTCGCGGACGGCCGACAGGGTGCCGATGCCCTCCTTGCGGAAGCCGATGCCGGGGATGGTCTCCACGTTGCGGCAGCCGGCTGCCACTAGCTCGTAAAAGCTCTGCTCACCCTCGCCGATCACCAGGTAGTCCACGGCCGGGAACGAATCCAGCAGCCCGACCCCCACGGAACAGGCATGGGCTCCGCCGAAGACCGTGACGATCTCCGGGGCGCGCTCCTTGAGGAGGCTCGCCACTCCGTACCCCTCCAGGAAGGAGGAGGTGGTGCAGGAGAAGCCGACCACGTCCGGCCGACGGCGCAGGATCTCGGCCACCAGCGCCTCTGCCGTCATGGGGGAGGCGTAGCAGTCGATGATCTCCGTGGCGATGCCGCGTGCCTCCAGGTAGGCGGCAATGCTCATCATACCCAGGGGGGGCATCAGGTTGAAGATGGTGGTGATGTCTTTTCCGGTGCCCATCCAGTTGCTGCCGTAGGGATGGACGAACAGGACGTTCATGAGGGCTCCCTCGCGGGTGTCGTATCGGGAGACCATGCTAGTCGGTTTGCCGGGAGAAAGCAAACGGAAACGTCAGTCCTGTCCTGCCTCTGCCAGGGGTGGGCAGCGGCGCGGGATTCACTTTAGGCTTGTATCTCGCCCCTGCTGTGTCATAATCACGAGTGTCCCGTCTCCCCGTCGAGACAGGATGCTCGGGACTTTTCCCATATGTCGTCCTTTCCGGAAACTCCGGCCTGGACGTTGCATTTTTCATTTGATCCACACCCAGGGGGGTGCATGAAACGGTCCAGTCAGGCAGAGTATTTCCCCTTCGTCATTCCGGTTGCACAGAGGCTCTGGAACGAGCTGGAGCTGGGCTCCGCCACCGCAACCATCCGGGAGCGGCGGCTTCCCGCCATCATGTTTTTCCGCGAACTGGCCGTCCGGCTCACCCGGCAGCTTCCCGCCGGCAGCGTGCCGGTACAGGCGGGCATGCTGAACCTCTATGCCCTGCAGGGGCGGATATTCCGCTACATCATCAGGCGCTACACCGAGGAGCAGTGCCCCGGCATCCTGGAGAGCGCCCTTGCCGACGCCGGCTTTCCCTGCGGCTCGCCCGCGCTCTTCTCCGTGGCGGAGCGCTTCTGCGCCTTCTTCCCCGGCAACGAGCTCCTCTTCGGCGCCGTCCAGTCCCCTGTTGACTGGCTTCTTGCCGACGATGCAGCCCACGGCCGGAAGCGGCAGGTCGCCACGGAGCTTTTGCTGCTCCGGCTCGCTGCCGAGAACCGCGCCCTCGATCCGTTCCGCCCGATCCTGGACGACCGGGAGCTGGCAGCCACCAGCAGCTATCCGCAGGTGGTGGGAGGGGTGGAACGGCAGCTCGCCGCGGCGCCCGCGGTCGAGCCCTTCGAATTCACCCTGCCGGAACTGCTCCGACTTCCGCTTCTCGCCGCACCCGATTCCCTCTACGATCAGCTTGAGTTCATCCGGACCCGGTGGCGGGCTGTCCTCCCCGAGGAGCTTCTGGTGGAGATCCAGTCCGCCTTTGCCGTGGTGCAGGAGGAGAGCAGGATCTTCGCCCCCCGCGGCGAGCCGGGGGGCGCGCCGGTGCTGGAATTCGGCCCCGGCCGGGGCGGGGTGAACGACTATTACCCGGAACCGGAGCTCTTTTCCGCCGATGTTGACTGGATGCCCAACGTGGTCCTGATCGCCAAGATGGTCTACGTCTGGCTCGGCCAGCTCTCCCTCCAGTATGGCCGCGAGATCACCCGGCTCGACCAGATCCCCGATGCCGAGCTGGACCGCCTGGCCCGCTGGGGGGTGACCGGCCTCTGGCTGATCGGGCTCTGGGAGCGCTCTCCCGCTTCACAGAAGATCAAGCAGATCACCGGCAACCCCGAGGCGATCTCCTCGGCCTATTCGCTCTTCGACTACGCCATCGCTGCCGACCTGGGGGGCGAAGCGGCCCTCTGGAACCTGCGGGACCGGGCGCTCAAGCGGGGGATTCGCCTTGCCAGCGACATGGTCCCCAACCATACCGGCATCTATTCCAAGTGGACCGTGGAGCACCCGGACTGGTTCGTCCAGCTCGACTATCCCCCCTATCCGACCTACTCCTTCGGCGGCCCGGACCTCTCCTTCGCGCCCGAGGTAAGCCTGCACATCGAGGACGGCTACTGGGACCGGACCGAGGCGGCGGTGGTCTTCAAGCACTACGACCACCGGGACGGCCGGACCCGCTACATCTACCACGGCAACGACGGCACCAGCACCCCCTGGAACGACACGGCCCAGCTCAACTACCTGAACCCCGAGGTGCGGGAGGCGGTGATCAACACCATCCTCCACGTGGCGAGGATGTTCCCGATCATCCGCTTCGATGCGGCCATGACCCTGGCCAAGCGGCACTTCCAGCGGCTCTGGTTCCCACAGCCGGGACACGGCGGCATCCCGTCCCGGGCCGAGCACGGCATGACCCGCGAAGAGTTCGACGCCGCCATGCCAGAGGAGTTCTGGCGCCAGGTGGTGGACCGGGTGGCGGCCGAGGCGTCGGACACCCTGCTCCTGGCCGAGGCGTTCTGGCTCATGGAAGGGTACTTTGTCCGGACCCTGGGGATGCACCGGGTCTACAACAGCGCCTTCATGAACATGCTGAAGATGGAGGAGAACGCCAAGTACCGCCAGACCGTGAAGAACGTCCTGGAGTTCAACCCCCAGGTGCTGCAGCGCTTCGTCAACTTCATGAACAACCCGGACGAAAAGACCGCAGTGGAGCAGTTCGGCAAGGAGAACAAATACTTCGGCGCCTGTGTCCTCCTGGTCACCATGCCGGGCCTCCCCATGATCGGCCATGGCCAGGTGGAGGGGTTCCACGAGAAGTACGGCATGGAGTACAAGCGGGCCTACTGGAACGAGGCGGTGGACGAGCACCTGGTACGGGAGCACGAATGGCGGGTCTTCCCGCTCATGCGGCGGCGCTGGCTCTTTTCCGGCGCCGAGAACTTCGTCTTCTACGACTTCTGGTCAGAAGGGCACGTGAACGAGGATGTGTTCGCCTATTCCAACCGCTCCGGCGACCAGCGCGGCATCATCGCCTACCACAACCGGTTCGCCTCCACCTCGGGCTGGATCAGGAGTTCCACCTCCTTTGCCGCAAAGAACGCGGCCGGAGAGACGGAGCTGCGCCAGACCACCTTGGGTCACGCCCTCGGCTTCAAGGGGGACGGCCGCCACTACTACCTGTTCCGCGACTACGCCAGCGGCCTCGAATACATCCGCAACGGCCGCGAACTCTGCGAGCAGGGGCTGTTCGTGGCGATGGAAGCCTACGAATACCATGCCTATCTCGACTTCCGGGAGATCTGGGACGACGAGTACGGCACCTGGGGGAAACTCTGCCACCAGCTCCAGGGTGGGGGAGTGCCGAGCATGAACGAAGAGGTGAAGCAGGTCCGCTTTGCCGCGCTGATCGACCTGGCGCGGGGGCTGCTCGATCGGCACCATGGGCTGTTGACCGGGGACTTCGGCGAACTGGACGCTGCCGGGATGAAAGCAGCCCGCACTGCCTTTGGTGACGACCTGGCCGCTTTCATGGCAGCGCTGGCAGAGCAGGCCGAACTGACCGATGCTGCGCCGTTGCCGCTTGCGCAGGCGGTCCTCAAGGAGCTTTCGTTTCTGGAAGGCCTCTGCAGCGCCAAGGGTGCGCAGGCAGAGACCCTTACCGGCTACACGGCCCGCTTGCTCGCCTTTGCCTGGCTCTCGCTCCACCGCTGCGGCGAGCTGGAGGGGCCGGAGGAGATGGCTGCTGCCTCGGCTGAGCTGGTGACGACCTATGGTCTGTTCCGGCCGCTGCAGGAGGAGCTCTACGCCGAAGGGGGCGGAAAGGACGATCCGCTCGCGGCCCTCGACGTGCCGAGCCTGGTGAACCTCTTCCTGGTGCTGCTCCACTGGCAGGAACTGTTGACACTTCCCGCAACGGATCAGGAGGAGTGGCTGGACGAGCTGCTCTCGGACCGCGAGGCCGCAGCCTTTATCGGCCGGCACGCAAGCGGCGGTTTCGACTGGTTCATCAAGGAGCGCTGGGAACTGCTGGTCTCCTGGCTGGCGCTCACGGCGCTGGTCTCCGAGGCGGGCGCGGCAAAGAGCGGCAAGGTGCCCGCAGCCAGGAAAAAGGCCATCGACACCGTGCAGAAGGCCCTGACGGCGCGGGCTGCCGCAGCCGGTTACCGGGTGGATCGCTTCCTTGCCGGTCTTGGAAACGGTGGACATGGGGAACCGTAGGCAACCGGGCGCTCCGGGCGGGATCGATACCGCTTCGACCGGCTCCCTTTCCCTGCAGGCCGAATTGGACCGGCTCTGCAGTGAGCTGATGGGCACCGACAAGCGGGTGCTCGCCCTGGCGCGGCAGTACTTCACCCTTGCCGACCTGCGGACCGTCGATTCCCGCCGTATCGGCAGCGGCTTCATCGGCGGCAAGGCCGTGGGGATGCTCCTGGCGCGCGCCATTCTCCAGACCGACCGGGATGGCGGCTGGAACACCCTCCTGGAACCGCACGACTCCTTCTATATCGGCACCGACCTCTTTCAATCCTTCATCGATCACAACGGCTGGGAGCAGATCTCCCGCGAACAGCGGAGCACGGAAGGCTTTCTCTCCGGCGCGGCCCGCCTGCACGAACTCTTCCTCCAGGGAACCTTCCCCGCCGATGCCCGCCGGGATTTCCGCCGTCTGCTCGACTATTTCGGCCAGTACCCGATCATCGTCCGCTCGTCGAGCCTGCAGGAAGACGGTTTCGGCAACGCCTTTGCCGGCAAGTACGACAGCTTTTTCTGCGTCAACCAGGGGCCGCTTAACGAGCGGCTTGCCGAGTTCGAATCGGCGGTGCGCCGCATCTACGCCAGCGCCATGAGCGACGAGGCGCTGCAGTACCGCCTGCGGAGGGGGCTCGACCGCCGCGAGGAGCAGATGGCGGTCCTGGTACAGCGGGTCTCCGGCAGGAGGGAAGGGGACTATTTCATGCCCGCCTTTGCCGGGGTGGGGATCTCCTACAACACCTTTGTCTGGCACCCCTCCATCGACCCCACGGCCGGGATGCTCCGGCTGGTGGTGGGGCTCGGCACCAGGGCTGTGGACCGGGTGGAGGGGGATTACCCCCGCATCGTCTCCCTGGACCAGCCGATGCTGCTCCCCTTTGCCGATCAGGACGACCTGCGCCGCTTCTCTCAGCGGGACGTGGACCTGCTGGATATCGATGCCGACGCCTTGCGGACCGTGTCGCTGCGCGAGATCGTGCAGCGCGAGCATCGCATCCCCCTGGAGCTCTTTGCCCAGCGGGACGGCAGCAACTGGCTGGTGACCTTTGAAAAGCTCCTGACCCGGACCCCGTTCGCCGAGACCATGCGCCGGATGCTGGCGACGCTCCAGCAGGCCTACGACTATCCGGTGGACGTGGAGTTCACCGGCAACTTCCTCGCCGACGGCGCCCTGCAGATCAACGTGGTGCAGTGCCGCCCCCTGCAGACCCGAGGCGTCCAGGTGCAGAGGGTGGAGATCGCCGACCGCCCCGACGAGGCCACCCTGTTCCGTTCCGTGGGCAACTTCATGGGGGGGAGCGTGGTGCAGCCGATCCGGCGGGTCATCGCGGTCGATCCGGAGGGTTATACCGCCCTCTCCCTCTCCGACAAGTACGAGCTCGCCCGGATCGTCGGCCGGCTCAACCGGCTGATCCCGTCGCGGGAGGAGCAGCCAACCCTGCTTCTGGGGCCGGGCCGCTGGGGGACCACCACGCCGGGGCTCGGGGTGCCGGTCAGGTTTGCCGAGTTCAACGCCATGGCAGCCCTTGCCGAGGTCGCCTTTTCCGCCGGCGGGCTGATGCCGGAGCTCTCCTTCGGCTCTCATTTCTTCCAGGACCTGGTGGAATCGGGCATCGTCTATGTCGCCCTCTACCCGGATCGGGCCGACTGTTTTCTCAACGGGGCGCTCCTGGCCGCGCTCCCCAACCGGCTGGCCGATCTCCTGCCCGACGATGCGCGCTTTGCGCCGATCGTCAGGGTTGTCGATCTTGCCGGCGAGTTTCGCCTGATGGCCGATATCGTCAGCCAGAAGGTGGCATGCGTGCGCGCAGCGGAAGGCACGGTGCCGGGGGGAGGGGCCAAACGGTGACGTCGGACGGACAGAGCGGTCTGCGCGAAGGGTGTATCACCACGGGCCTGCCGGGGCTCGACAGGGTGCTGGACGGGCTGGAACCGGGCGACAACGTGGTCTGGCGGGTGGACAGCGTGGACGATTACCGCGAGTTCGTCCGCCCGTTCGTGGCCGCGGCCCTGGAATCGGGTCGGCAGGTGGTCTATGTCCGCTTCGCGGCCGAGCCGCCGCTTCTGGACGACGACCCGCGCATTGCCGTGGTCGATCTGGATGCCCATCGCGGCTTCGAATCCTTCACGGTCCGGCTCCATGTGCATATCGCCATGGCTGGCCCAGAGGCATTCTACGTCTTCGACTGCCTGTCGAGCCTCCTGGATGCCTGGGCCACCGACGCCATGATCGGCAACTTCTTTGCCGTCACCTGTCCGCTCCTCTTCGACCTGGAGACGGTCGCCTACTTCGCCCTGCTGCGCGACACCCATCCCTTTGCCACGGTCAGCCGCATCCGCTCCACCACCCAGCTCCTGATCGACCTCTACAGCACCGAAGGGGAGCTCTACCTCCACCCGCTCAAGGTCTGGCGCCGTTCATCCCCCACCATGTTCCTTCCCCACCGCCGCCGCGGTGACGCCTTCATGCCGATCACGGCGAGCTACGAGGCCTCCCGACTCTTCATGGCGCTCCATAGCGGGAAGGCCGAGGTCTATGTGCCGCTCGATCACTGGGAGCGGCTCTTTCTGCGCGCCTCCCGGCTGGTGCGGGGAAAGGGGAGCGCCCGGAGCCGCCAGGCCATGGTGGACGAGTTCTGCCGGCTCCTGTTCGGTTCCGACGAGCGGATGCTGGCTCTGGCCCGGCGCTTCATGACCCTGGAGGACTTTCTCCTGCTCAAGGAGCGGTTCATCGGCACCGGCTACGTCGGCGGCAAGGCGGCCGGGCTCCTGCTGGCCCGCGCCATCCTCCGCACCGACACCTCGCACGACTGGGAGGCGGTGCTCGAACCCCACGACTCCTTTTTCTTCGGCTCGGATCTCTTCCATACCTACCTGGTGCACAACGGCTGGTGGCGGGTCTTCATGGAGCACAAGGCACAAAAGGGCTATTTCAGCGGTGCGGCCAAGCTGCGCAAGCTCCTCCTGCTCGGCTCCTTCCCCCCTGAGATCCGCGAGGAGTTCCAGAAGCTCCTGGAGTATTACGGCCAGTACCCGCTGATCGTCCGGCTGAGCAGCCTGCAGGAGGACGGCTTCGGCAACGCCTTTGCCGGCAAGTACGGCAGCTATTTCTGCGTCAACCAGGGGACCCCGGAAGAGCGCTTCTGCCAGTTCGAGGAAGCGGTGCGGATGGCCTATGCCAGCACCATGAGCGAGGATGCCCTGGAATACCGGCTGCAGCGGGGGCTCGACCGCCAGGAGGAGCAGATGGCCCTGGTGGTGCAGCGGGTGGCCGGTGCCTACCATGGCCGTTACTTCTTCCCCGACATCGCCGGGGTCGGCTTCTCCTACAACACCTTTGTCTGGGACGAAAACGTCGACCCCAGCGCCGGCATGCTCAGGCTGGTCTTCGGCCTCGGCACCCGTGCCACGGCCAGGGTGGAGGGGGACTACACCCGCATCGTCTCCCTGGACCAACCGACCGTGATCCCCTTTGGCAGCCAGGAGAGCGCCCGCCGCTTCAGCCAGCGCCAGGTCGACCTGCTCGATATCGCGGAGAACACCCCTGCTACCGTGCCGATCAGCCGCCTGCTGGCCGAAGGGGTAGAGCTCCCGGAGATCTTCGGCAGCCGGGCACCCCAGCCGGCCGGCCGCACGGGGCGGGGCAGCGAACGCCTGCCCACCTTCGACCGCTTCCTGGCCGACAGCGACTTTGCCCCGCTCATGCGCCTGATGCTGACGACCCTGGAAAAGGCCTACCACTACCCGGTGGACGTGGAATTCACCGTCACCTCGACGCCGGAAAGGGAGTTGAAAATCAACCTGGTGCAGTGCCGCCCCCTGCAGACCCGCGGGGTCCAGGTCCGGCGGGTGGAGGTGCCGGCAGAGGTGGTCGAAGAGGCGCTCCTGTTCCGCTCGCAGGGGAATTTCCTCGGGGGGAGCATTGTCCAGCCGATCCAACGGGTGATCCAGGTGGTCGACGACGCCTTTCTCGCCCTGCAGCTGGTGGACCGTTACGAGCTGGCCAGGGTCATCGGCCGCCTCAACCGTCTCAATACCGGCCGTGACGATCTGCCGACCCTCCTGCTGGCGCCGGGCCGCATCGGCACCACCTCCCCCGAGATGGGGGTGCCGGTCCGCTTTGCCGAGATCGACGGGCTGGCCGCCATCGTCGAGGTCGCCTTTGTCGCCGGCAGCCTGATGCCGGAGCTCTCCTTCGGCTCCCATTTCTTCCAGGACCTGGTAGAATCGGGGGTCTTCTACGTGGCGCTCTATCCGGAGCGCCCCCCCTGCATCCTCAACCAGGCGCTTCTGTCCGGCCTCCCCAACCGGCTGGCCGAGCTGCTCCCCGACGATGCGGGGCTGGCCGGGGTGCTCCGGGTGGTCGACCTGCCGGGGGAATTCAGGCTCATGGCCGATATCGTCAGCCAGGAGGTCCTCTGTTATGGGGGGCGGTAATATCGCACGGGAGGTAGGAATGATTGAATCTGTAAAGCCGGGACTGAAGGGGTGCTGCAGGTGGCTGGCGCTCCTCCTGTTCCTGGCGCTCTCCGCCTGCGCCACGGCGCCCAGGCCGCTGGAAGGGATAGTGCCGGGCCGGAGCCTGGAAACACTCAGTTCGGCGGTTTCCCTGGCCGTGCAGGCGGGCGGAAAAAGCAGCGGCGGCCGGGGCTACCTGGTCTTCCGCCAGCCCGACCGCTTTCACCTGGTGATGCTCTCCCCCTTCGGCCTGACGGTGCTGGAGGTCTTCACCGACGGCGATCGTCTCACCTGCATCGTCCCCTCCCAGGGGGTCGCCTACAGCGGCAGGATCGACGAGCTTCCCGACCGGGACGGCCTGCGGAGCTGGGGGCTGATGCGCTGGATCGTGGAGGCGCCCCCCGCACCGGGACCGGCGCGCTTCCGCGACCATGTCACCCGCCAGGGGTTACAGGAGCGGATCTATTACAACGACCAGGGGCTGGTGATCCGCAAGGAGAGTGAGGAGGGGGACGAGGTCCGCTTCTCCGACTACCGGGTCGTAAACGGCGTTGCCGTGGCCGAGAGCATCGAGATCATCGCTGCCGGCGGCGAACAGGTGCGGCTCACCTTCAGCGAACCCGAGGTGAACCCCGTGGTGGAGGACTCCATGCTCGTCCCCAGCCTGGAAGGGCTGAAGGTGCTGCCGTTCTCGGCGTTCAAGGGGTTTTAGGGCGGCAGGGCCGCAAACCAGGCCATTTAAACCGCAGATACACACAGATAAAGGCTGATGAACACGAAACACGGATGGAGGCTGATATTTCATTGACGGCAAGCTGTCGGCCGATTCTTTATTTGAATTCCACTGGATCGAGGAGGGTGTCATGAACGGAAGCTGGGAGCGTTATACCGAATACCTCTGCGACTGCCCCGAGCTGGGGCTGGCGCTGGACATCAGCGGCATGGATTTCTCCGACGGCTTCTTCACCGCCATGGAGCCGGCCATGCAGCGCGCCTTTGCCGCCATGGGCGAACTGGAGCGGGGGAGCATCGCCAATCCGGACGAGCAGCGGATGGTGGGGCACTACTGGCTGCGCAACCCTGCGCTTGCCCCGGATGCCGCCATGGCCGCCGAGATCGAGTTCGCCCTGCGGGGGGTGAAAGAGTTTGCCGCCGCCATCCACAGCGGCGAGATCCTTGCGCCGGGCGGGCGCCGCTTCAGCCGCCTGCTGGTGGTCGGGATCGGCGGCTCGGCCCTGGGGCCGCAGTTCGTTGCCGATGCCCTCGGCACCTCGCGCGACCCGATGCGCCCCTTTTTCTTCGACAACACCGATCCGGACGGCATGGACCGGGTGCTGGCGGAACTCGGCCCGCAGCTCTCCGAGACCCTCACCGTGGTCATATCCAAGAGCGGCTCCACCCCGGAGACGAGAAATGGCATGCTGGAGGCAAAAGAGGCCTATTGCCGGGCCGGGCTGGAGTTTGCCCGCCACGCCGTGGCAGTGACCGGCGCCGGCAGCGGCCTCGACCGGACCGCCGAGGCAGAGAAGTGGCTGGCCCGCTTCCCCATGTGGGACTGGGTTGGCGGCCGCACCTCGGTCACCTCGGCCGTGGGGCTCTTGCCGGCAGCGCTGCAGGGGATCGACATCGACAGGCTGCTGGACGGAGCCCGCGCCTGCGACGAGGCGACCCGCAGGAGCCTGACCCGCGCCAATCCGGCAGCGCTCCTCGCCCTGATGTGGCATCACGCCACGAACGGACGCGGCGAAAAGGACATGGTGGTCCTCCCCTACAAGGACCGGCTGCTCCTCTTCTCCCGCTACCTGCAGCAGCTGATCATGGAGTCCATCGGCAAGGAGTTCGACCTGGCCGGCAACCGGGTCAATCAGGGAATCGCGGTCTACGGCAACAAGGGGTCGACCGACCAGCACGCCTACGTGCAGCAGCTGCGCGAAGGCGTGAACAACTTCTTCGCCACCTTCATCGAGGTGCTCACGGACCGCAGCGGCAGTTCGCTTGAGATCGAGCCGGGGGTCACCTCGGGCGACTACCTGGCCGGCTTCCTCGCCGGCACCCGCAAGGCCCTGGCCGAGAACGGCCGCCAGTCGCTCACCATCACCGTCGAGACGCTGGACGCCCGCACCGTCGGCATCCTCATCGCCCTCTACGAGCGGGCTGTTGGTCTCTACGCCAGCCTGGTCGGCATCAACGCCTACCACCAACCGGGCGTGGAAGCAGGAAAGAAGGCAGCCGGCAAGGTGCTGGCGTTGCAGTCCGAGCTGGTAGGCCACCTGCGCCTCCACCCCGGCATCCCTTTCACCGCCGCCCAGTTGGCTGCGGCCCTGGGAAAAGGGGAAGAGACCGAAGCCGCCTTCCGCATCCTGCGCCACCTGGCAGCCAACCCGGACCGGGGGATTATGATGGACCGGGCGGACAACCTCTGGGAGAGCCGGTTCAGGGGCGTGGCGGGGTGACCCGAAATTGCTTAGGCGCCTGAAGGAGGTATTTGAGAATGGCTAAATTGGCAGGGAAAGATCTTGCTGAATGGGAAAAAACTCGTTCGGCTGCTCGATTCGGCCCATCATTGCAAAACCGCTCTCTTGCCAGGTCGTTTAACGGGTGCTATTATTGGTGCCATACAAAGGAGCTTTAGGGAGGAGTAATGCAGGCATCTACAAAGTTTTCCGAGGATATTGTCCCGTTGAGCGATTTGAAGGTTAATCCGGGTCGTATCGTCAATCAGGTTGACAAAACGCATCGACCGGTTCTGTTAACCAGCAGAGGGAGGGGTGTTGCCATAGTCCAGTCACTCAAGGATTACGAAGCGGAGACGGAAGAGTGCTCGTTTCTGCGTGGTGTCGTCCGGGGGTTGATGGATTTGGAAGAGGGCCGGGAAATCGACCTGGCGGACGTCAAAAAGCATCTCGGGTTGAGTTGAACGAATGCCGATCAAGCATACAATCACCTTTGCCGTCTCGTCGGTCAGGGATCTTGAGGAAATGCGGGCATGGTATGCGGATCAACAGGTTCCTGACGTGGGCGAGCGATTCTTGCGTGAGCTGTTTTCCCAGATAGAAAGACTTGCCGATTTCCCGGAGAGCGGCCGGACTGTGCCTGAGTTTGGTGTTGCTCAACTGAGGGAGATCATCTACCCACCATTCCGTATTGTATATCGTCTCGATAAAACCCACGTGCGTATTGTTCGAGTTTGGCGTAGCGAGCGATTACTCACGTTGCCGTGAGTGGAGTAACGAGGTGGATGAGACCTGATGGTGATGCTTGCCGGGCGGAACAGAAGGCTCGGCAGTGCTCCGCCTCATTTCCCCCGGAGAATTTCCTCGATGGCGTCATCCACCGATTCAGTGGACAGGGGGAGGGAAGCCTCCTCCGGTTTTTTCGGGGCGTCTGCCCCAACCTTGATCCCCAGGAGGGTTGCCAGATTTCCGCTAAGCTCTGCACCGGCTTCCGCAAACATCCCCTGCATGATCCTGTTCGTCTCGGCGTTGGCCTTCTCCTTGCTGCACTCCATGTCCCGCCCGCATCCTTCGAAGAGATCTTTCCGGGATTTCCAGGCACGTTCGACTTTCTTGGTCCAAAACGGTGTCATTTCGGTTTTCCGCAACGCCCGGAGACTGATAGCGTACTCGTTCAGCCTGGTCCAACCGCCGACGGCATACGCTTTGTCCAGGGTTCCTTCAATATAGACGTCTTCGTCCATCAATTCCGAGGCGCTGTAGATGAAGCGGACGGACCGGAAGGTGCCTGACGCCGACATCTCATCGGCAAAGGCCTTTGCCCAGAGCTCCGGGACCATGGCGGTCGACCACCCTGAGATGCCGGTTTTGGCCAGGTTGAAGGTCAGGCTCTCCGGGTCGAAGATGCTTCCGCGCTGCGTGAAATTCTCCGTACCGTCCGTGAACGCTACGACCGCAATCTTTACCGGGAGCTTCGGCCCCGCTTCTGCGGGCGCGCTAGGCTGGTAGACGAACTGTCTGCCGGCGGAGCAGCCGCCAATGGATAGCAGGAACAGAACCGCAACCGGAAATACCCATCGTGGCAACCAACGTATCATCGGGTCTCCTCTCCATCATGTTTGTCTTCCGGTGAATCACCCGGACAGTGATGTGTACCTGAGCCCGGCTATGGCGCAGGTTGTCGATCCACACGGCAGACGGTACGGTTTTGCGGGTCGCTGCCATGCATATACTGTAGTCAACTGGCAACGTCTGTCAAACGTGAGGTTGCGATTGTCACGGGATTCCCGCTGGTCCCTCGTCTGAGCCATCAGGGTATGAGGCAGGCTTCTGTTGACATATCCTTTGCAGGTCTTTATACCATGTGCCGAAGTGAAGATAGTCATTCCATCGGGGAGAGGAAGGCGCAAATCCGTTTCTTACCATTACTCCCACCGAAGGGGAATATATCCATGGATTCTGTTTTTGCAGCCGTTCGCCGCTCCCCGGAGGAGCAGGCTAAGCTTGAAGCTCTGTTTATCGATATCTTTGAACATCGCTTCAAATTTAACGAAGTTATCGGTTTTCGTGCCGAAACCTTTGACCCCGAATCGTCTGGCTTAACATTTGATATGCGTCCGGAGCTGGTCGGCAGTTATCTGCATAACCGTCTGCATGGCGGTGTGATCGCAACGGCACTGGATACGGTTGCCGGGTTTGCACTTGCTGCGGCAATTGCCGAAAAACATGCGAACGAGACGGCAGAGCAGATTGTTGCGCGGTTCGGCCGCTTTGGAACCATTGATTTGCGGGTGGATTACCTGCGCCAGGGTATCGGCCGCAGTTTCCATGCCCGTGCGAAGGTCGTGCGCCTGGGCGGGCGTATCGCCTCTGTGCAAATGGAGCTGAAAAACGAAGCCGACCTGTTGATTGCAATCGGCGCGGGTGCCTACATCCTGAGCTGACCTTTGCCTTGCCGAACCGTTTCCGGATGTAAGCTTGATGTAATAGATCATATATAGTACATAGTAGTGTAATAAATTTGCTATAGACCAATAAAGGGCCATTACTGTAAATGGCTCTTATTTTTGAGTGGACTTTTAAGGGGCTATACAGCATAATTTTGATTATATTGGCCCATAGAAAGTCTTTTATGTCTAGGTACCAAACAATAGAAGAATTTGAGCAGATCCTGGGTGAGCAGATACGCACCCTGAGATTGATGCTCAATCTCGATCAGCGAGAGCTGGCCGCACAGGCGGGGATTGCCCTTAACGCGGTCAAGCGGCTGGAGTCGGGCAAGACATCAACGACCCGCTCATTGATAAGCGTCCTGAGAGTTTTGGGGCGTACGGACTGGCTGACCTCCCTTTCCCCGAACATAACCATCAATCCGATAACTATGGCCAATCTGAAAAGCCCACGGCAGCGGGTGTTCAAGAAGAGAAAGTCGCGGAAAGGCACAGCAGATGGCGACATATAGACCGGTTGAGCGGATAGAGGTAGAGATTTGGGGGAACCCTGTCGGTGCCGTCATGAGAGATCCGGGGAGCGGCTACTATGTCTTTGCCTATCATCCCCAATTCATAAAGTCCGGAGTGGAGCCGGCGCCGCTTACCATGCCGGTGAGGCCGTCTAGCCTCTATCTGTTTGCCTATCTGCCGGAGCTGACCTATAAGCGTTTGCCCGCCATGCTGGCGGACAGTTTGCCGGACGATTTCGGCAACAGCCTGATCGATGCATGGATGGCCCGGCGCGGTATCCGAAAAGAAAACATTACCCCTCTCGACCGATTGGCGTACATGGGGAAACGGGGGATGGGCGCGCTGGAATTCCGGCCGGCCAGGTCTCCGTACGTGGAAAGCAGCACGGCGATCACGTTGTCAAAACTGGTCGAGAGTGCCAGGGTGGCCATCCATGGCGACATGAACAGCGATTCGCTGGCAGTGTCGGCACTGCAGCAGATCATCCAGGTAGGCACCTCTGCCGGTGGAGCCCGTGCAAAAGCCGCCATTGCCTGGCATCCGCAGACCAATGAAATCAGGGCCGGCCAATTCAACGTGGCTGACGGCTTTGAGCATTGGCTGCTCAAATTCGACGGCATCGGTTCTGACCTTGCCCTTGGCAGTTCAAAAGACTATGGCCGGATCGAATATGCCTATTATCGCATGGCGTGTCTGGCAGGGATTACCATGTTTCCCTGCCGATTACTGGAGGAAAGCGGCCGGGCGCACTTCATGACCAAGCGTTTCGACCGGCATGGCAACACAAAGATCCATATGCAGACCCTGTGCGCCATGGACCATCTCGACTACAAGCAGAAGGCAACACACGACTACAGTCAACTGTTCATGGTAATCGACCGTCTGGGGCTCGATTATGCAGCGAAAGAAGAGGCGTTCCGGCGCATGGTCTTTAATGTCCTTGCGGCAAATTGCGATGACCACACGAAAAACATCTCATTCCTGTTGAAGCAGGGGAGGAAGTGGGAGTTGGCGCCGGCCTATGACGTCACCCACGCCTATAACCCTGATGGAGAATGGACGCACCAGCACCTCATGTCGGTCAACGGTAGATTCAGGGATATTACCCGTGCAGACGTCCTGGAAGTTGCGAACAGGTTTGGTGTGGGAACCGCCGCCAAGGTCATCAGGCAGGTTGAAACTGCGGTGGCAGAATGGCCGATACTGGCCGGGGAAGCGGCCGTCGACCCTCTGGAGATAGCGCGGATCAAGGATGACCATGAAAGGGTGCGGCTGAAATGATAACGCTACGTGCTGAACAGGGGCACTACGATGCCTCAGCTCAAGCGCACTCTCGCCCCGTCTGCATCAATCCCAGGCAAACGCCGACATGGAAATCGCACCGTAGGTATAACTCTCATGCAGGACCCGGCCTGTAGCCCCAGCCCCCATCGCAACGAACAACGGCAGAAAGTGCTCCGGCGTCGGATGGTTCCGCAGCGGCTGGGGAGCGCGATGCAGGTAGTCGAGCAGGTCGTCGGTACGGCCGTCGATAATCGCGTCTCTCGTCCAGTCGGCAAACTCCTTCGCATAGGGTAGCGGTGCCGAGTCCACCCTCCTGCCGAAAAAATCCCGCAGATTATGGGTCGTCGACCCGCTCGCCAGGATCAGGATGCCTTCGTCCCGTAGCGGTTGCAGTGCCTTGCCTATTGCCAGATGGTGTTCCGTCGTCTGGTACGGCTGGACCGACAGTTGGATAACCGGGATTCCGGCATCGGGGTAGATCAGCATGAGCGGGGTCCAGGCACCGTGATCGAATCCCCGTGACAGATCCCGTTCAGCAAGAATGTTCCGGTCGCGAAGCAGCGACAGGACACGCTTTGCCAGGACCGGATCGCCGGGGGCCGGATAGTTGAGCGAGTACAACTCGTCAGGAAAGCCGCCGAAGTCGTAGATCATCCCCGGCTGGGGATGCATGGTGACGCGTGGTTCCGCAGTGGTCCAGTGGGCTGAGATGCAAACAATCGCCTTTGGCCGGCCGATGTCGTTCCCCAGCTGCCTCAGGAAATCTCTCGCCGGACTCTCATCGATCGTTATGGTCGGAGCACCATGTGAAACGAATAATGTCGGAAATTTAGTGTTCATGGGTTCTCTCCTGCAGTTCGTCGTCAGGCCTTTAGAGAGGGCCGGGACGCCCTATGTCCGTCCCGGCCCTGTCCGGTCTCTTCCCTTATTTCTTGATCATCTCGATTTCGAGTGTGATCATGATTTCATCTCCTACGGCAACCCCACCGGTTTCGAGAACCGCATTCCAGAGCAGGCCGAAGTCTTTGCGATTGATCTTGGTGGTGGCGGTGGCGCCGCGGCGGATATTGCCCCAGGGGTCCTTACTCTCTCTGGTCGGCCCTTCGACGTCGAGCACTACCTCTCTGGTGATGCCGTGCAGGGTCAGATCACCCGTCATTTTCAACCGGTCCTTGCCGGCCGTTGCCACTTTTTTCGAGACAAAGGTCATGGTCGGGTACTTTGCCACATCGAAGAAGTCGGCGCTGCGCAGGTGATCGTCGCGCTTCTGGACATTGGTGCTGATGGAATTGGTGTCGATGCTGACTTCCACCTTGGACTTGGTGATCTCCTTGTCATTGATTTCCACGGTGCCACTGTATTTCAAAAAATTACCCTTCACATTGGACACCATGAGGTGACGGACCTTGAACCCAATGTTCGAGTGGTCGGGATCGATGGTCCAGGTTGAGGCAAGGGCGCTGACCGGAAGCGCCAGAGCGATAACGGTGCTGATTGAGGCGATGATCTTTTTCATGACAATTCTCCTTGATATAAGATTAATGGTTTAATATTAAACTAAATACGCAAAAAAACACTTCTATGATTGCTTTGCGCCTCCTCTCAGGCCCAGTTTTTTACAGAGGATTCCCATCATTTCCTGTTCGCTGTCGGTCAGGGAGCCCATTTCAACGACGATTGCTGCTTCGACATCGGCAAAGGCCTTTGCAATAAGCTTTGATCCGGATTCGGTGAGGTGGATGGTCAAAAACCGCCGGTCTTCGTTGTCGCGCTCGCGACGTACCAGCCCGCTTTTTTCCAGGTTGTCAATGACCAGAGTGATGTTGCCGGTGCTCTTGAGGATCTTGGCGGCGATATCTTTCTGGCAGAGCGGGCCCTTGTGGTAGAGCGCCTCAAGTACGCCAAACTGGCTGATGGTGAGTTTTGGTTCCGCCAGGACTCGATTGACCCTGCTGGTGACGGACTCAGCAGCACGCATCAGCTTGGTGTAGGTGTTGAGGGAGCGGTATGTCGGGCTGTCCGATTTGTTCATGATCTGGTCACCTGGTTCAATATTGTATGATTTAATGTTAAACTAATACGGGTTGGTCAGTTTGTCAATGGGAAATTGGGGGGGTAAGGGCAGGGAAGCTTTGTCGGGGTGGGGTTAATTGCTAAGTGGCTAAATCTTCATATTTGACATAATTTCAGTTGAATAGCTGGTTTTCTGTTCTATTCTGCGAGTTGTTGAATTCTGATTTACTACTACATTCTTTCAGTTGGTGTGAATTAGATGAAAACTGAAATCATGGCCTCTGTTGGTCGGTTTGTCTAGCACCATCAATTCTGCCTTTGCCTTTTCCGAATTGCCAGTCCCAATAGTCCTAACGCCAGGAGAAGGATAGTGGATGGTTCGGGAATCGGGTCGAAGTTTTCATAGGTGAAATTGTCCAGAGATACTCCATTCAAATCACTATCGTATGGTCCTACTGGAATGCCTCCGAATCCTGTAAATACCAATTCATCTATGCCGAAAAAGTTGAACTCAAACCAGGAAGCTGTATGGGCAATCGTGGTAACAGTAGAGTCATATATGGTTATGCCGTCTCTTTTTCCGATAACTTCGACATGTAAACCATCCTTGTACGATCCGCAAAGATAGGCCCCGATGAAATTGATATTTGCTCCACTGGTAGTAAAGATGCTTGATGTGTCGAAAGAAAATATCAAATTAGGGCCCGAGGTTGGAAGACCGACATGTTCAGTGACATCTGCAGCTCTCCATCCGTTCCAGTTGAAGCCCATGTAAGGGTTGGGTATCTTCCAGTCACAGTTGGGAGATCTCATTTCATCAAAAGTCAAAGTAGTAGCGTATGTTGGGGTCGCAGCGAAAAACATGATCAGGGCCGTTACTGACTTTGCAAGAAGTTGACTTTTCATGACCGTCTCCTTAACTATTGAACAATAAAGTTTAGATGTTGGTTTTGTTGCACTCGATATTGATGTTACAGCTTGTTGCTCTCATTAAATGTAATGACATTATCTCAATGCAAATAAAAGCAGCGCTAAATTGGTAGTTGGTATGGTATTGAGCTGAGTGACTTAGTCATTTATTGCAAATGATAAGCCAATTACTTAATTCTAATTTTATCAACTAAATACAGTAAAATGCTATTGTAATTCACTTTTGAATGTAAACATGTCCGACATAATTGTCGAAAATGTTTACGATTGCAAATAGACATTATGTGTCAAATAATAAATTGTGATAATTATTGGCACAGCTATATTTTATGACAAAGCTATTTGCAACTGCAATTTCGGTAATATGATGTGGTTTTACTATAGTTCTAGCAAATGGATGTTTTATTCTACGTCAGGTACAAAATAGCTTTCATGCTTTACTAATCGTTTTGATGGAGGATGTTGGAGACTGTCATAGAAATTTGTGAAGTCATACCAACGAAAGAAGGCAAATTTCCCACCGGCTGCCGGTGTCGAGGAAATTCTTTATTTACTGTGATACACGCTTTGCTTGAAGATTTCTGGATTGATATGGTAGATGGAGGTAATGATATTTTTACCGTGATGTTGAAATGATTTCTTGTGATTTGATAAATCAGTGGTTATCGAAAATTTTGAGGTGAATCGTAAAGGGAGTGGATTGTGTTCGAGTCACCGGGAATCATGCTTAATGTCAGTCCAGCCGATGACCATTCGCAGGTGGCATCCCGGATACCGCTGGATATGGAGGCTGCATATATCGATGCTCTGGGGGTGCCCAAGAATGAGATGGTGCACAATTCCAAAAGGCCCATTGTCTTTCCTTATGGCGTTGTGGATGCAGATTCCATATTGTCAGCGGAGCAGGGCAGTAGTAACTGGCTGGTTGGAGCCGCTTGCCGTGGATGATGGCAGATAAAAAAGGAAAGCGACGGTTAAGGTAGGCATTTGTCTGACAACCATGCGATGGCACGGGTGAAATTATGTATAACTACCTCTTCCGGGGTGCAACGCTGGTGGACGGCTCGGGCAGCCCTCCTATAGTGGCGGATGTTGCCGTTGCAGAAGGGAAGATCGCAGCGGTCGGGCACGATCTGGCCGGGGCCGCAGAGCAGGTCGTCGATGCCTCTGGCCTGGTGCTCTGCCCCGGCTTCATCGACATCCACGGCCATTCGGACATGACCCTGTTCCGGCACCCGCTGCTGGAAAGCAAGGCCCGGCAGGGGGTCACCACCGAGGTGATCGGCAACTGCGGGCTGGGTCTCTTCCCGGCTGCGGCGGGTGGCGGGGGTGCGCTGGCCGATTACCTCCGGCTGCACGATTTTTCTCTGCCGGACGACGGCATCGAGTGGGAAGACCTTGCCGGGTATGCCGCGCGGCTGGACCGGGACGGCCTGGGGATCAACGTGGCGCCGCTGGTCGGTCATGCGCCGCTCAGGATCGCCACCATGGGGATGGAGGACCGGCCTCCCGCTGCCGCCGAACTGGCGCGGATGGAGGCGCTGCTGGCAACGGCGCTGCAGCAGGGAGCCTGGGGGATGTCGACCGGCCTGATCTACCCGCCGGGAAGCTATGCCGAGACCGGCGAGCTGATTGCCCTGGCACGGGTCCTGGCCCGCCATGGCGCGCTGTATGCCAGCCACATCCGCAATGAGAGCGAGAAGATAGCCGCGGCGCTGGACGAAGCGGTTGCCATCGGCGCTGGGAGCGGCGTCAAGGTCCAGGTCTCCCACCTGAAGGCGATGGGGGGGAGCAACCGCGGCCGGGCCGGGGAGCTGCTGGAGCGGCTGGCCACGGCCCGCGCCGCCGGGGTGGATATCGCTGCGGACCAGTATCCCTACCATGCCTCGGCAACGACGCTGACGGCCGTGGTGCCGCAGTGGGCGCACGCCGACGGTGTCAAGGCCCTCTTGGCGAGGCTGGCAGATCCGGCGCAGGGGGCGGAAATCAGGATGCAGATCGGCCGCGAGATGGCACGGCGGGAGGGGGCGGCGGGGATCGTGGTGACCGGCTGCCACTCGGCGCAAAACCGCGAGCTTTC
The DNA here is from genome assembly GCA_009684525.1 of Geobacter sp. Lineage (NCBI taxonomy): Bacteria > Pseudomonadati > Thermodesulfobacteriota > Desulfuromonadia > Geobacterales > Geobacteraceae > Geobacter > Geobacter sp. The sequence goes on along the minus strand of WKKR01000005.1, from coordinate 79,913 downwards.
CGGAGAAAGCGTTGCCCGCATCGCCGGGCGTTGGGGCTGTTCGCCGGAAGAGGCGGTTGTCAGGCTGATCCTGGAGGAAGAGGGGAACGTGGGAGCGATCTTCTTCTCCATGGCGGAAGAGGATGTGGCAGCGATCCTGGCCGATCCCGGCGTGGCGATCGGGTCTGATGGCCATGCCCTGAATGCGGCGCAGGACGGGTCGGAGCCGACCCACCCCCGCTCCTACGGCACGTTTGCCAGGGTGCTGGGCCGCTATGTGCGGGAGGAGCGGCTCCTTTCCCTTGCCGCGGCCATCCGGAAGATGACCGGACTGCCTGCCGGTCGGCTGGGGTTTGTCGACCGGGGGATGGTGCGGCCGGGGCTGGTGGCCGACCTGGTGCTCCTCGATCCTGACCAGATCGCCGATTGCGCCACCTATGCCGAGCCGCACCGCTATGCCGCCGGCATCGTCCACCTGCTGGTGGCCGGCAGACCGGTGATCGAGGACGGAAAGATGACCGGCAACAGGCCGGGAAAGGTCTTGAGGAAACAATGATCGAAATCGCCCCCACCACCGCCTGGGGCCTCTTGGGGCTGGCACCGCTGCTCCTCTACGTCGTGCTGGTCTTCCGGGACGTGGATATCCTGGCAGCCACTGCCATCTGCGTGGTGCTCGGCGCCCTGTTGAGCCACCAGACCCCGGTTTCTTTCGGCGCTGCCCTGGCAAACGGCATGTCCTCCTTTCTGGCGCTGGTGGGGCTGATCATCATGCTGGGGCGCGGCCTGGGGGAGGTGCTGAACGCCACGAAGGTCTCCCATACCATTGTCCACCGGATCATCTACGGCATCGGCGTCGATACCGAGAAGAAGGCGATGCTCGGGATCATGGCGGCCTGCATGGTGATCGTCGGCCTGCTCGGCACCATGGCCGGCGGCAACGCCATCATCGCCCCGATCGTGTTGCCGGTGGCAGCGGCGGTCGGGCTGTCGCGCAGCACGGTCGGCGTCATCTTCCAGGCCGTCGGCGAGGAGGCGCTCATCCTTGGCCCGTTCACGCCGCCGGTCATCACGCTGCTGGGGCTGACCGGGCTTGGCTATGGCGAGATGCTGCTCTATGTCTCCGGCCCGGTGGCGTTGATCACCCTGGCGGTGACCTGGTTGATGATCCAGCGGATCCAGCGGAACACCAGGGAGAGCAATCCGTACCAGCCGCCGGAAGAGACCAGGCGGTTCGAGCCGACCGCCAGAAATCGGCGCGCGACCGCGGTCTTCGTCCTCTGTTTCCTGGCGGCCGTGGTCTATGGCATCGCGGTCAAGGCGCCCACCTCGTTCGTCATCGTGATCATGCTGGGTCTGTCGGTCATCACCGGGCTGGTGGGGGGGCTGAGATTCGACGAGATCCTCAGCCACGTCGCCAGGGGGATGGCGGGGAACGTGGGGCTCTTCCTCCTCTTTCTGCTGCTCGACCCGTTCATCGTTTTCGTCGACAAGGCTGGCGGTTTTGCGGCGCTCACCGCGCTGATCAAGCCGATGATGGAGATCGGCGGCAAGCCGGCCATCGTCGTTGCCGGCGGGTTCCTGGGAGCCTTCGGCATCAGCGGCGCCACGGTGACGACCATGAAGCTTCTGCACGAGATGTTCGGTCAGCTTCTCGGCAGCCATGGCGTCTCCATGCTCGCCTGGGCGCTGGCCCTGGTGGTGGCGACCAGGGTGAACAATTTCGTCTTTCCGGGGGCGAACATGGCCAGTTCGCTTGGATTTGCCGAGTCGGTGGACATGAAATCGATGCTCAGAAACGGCTGGACGGTCGGCGCGTGCCAGCTCACGTTCCTCATCCTGTACAGCCTGCTCGTTGCCTGAGACGCATGTTTTCGGCATAAGAGATACGGCCACATCATCTGCCGAGGCCTTTGGCATTTTTGCCGCGGCTGCCTCTGGAGGCAACCGGGTCGGGCATTGAAGATCTGAAGCCAGGTGGCACGTGGACCGGGGAAGCGCACACCTGTAGAGAGGGAGGGAGATCCATGGATCAGTTCATGAAAGCGGCACTGGAAGAGGCGGCGGCAGGGCTGGCCGAAGGGGGCATCCCGATCGGTTCGGTCATTGTGCATGCGGGCAGGATCATCGGCCGGGGGCACAACCGGCGGGTGCAGAAGGGGAGCGCGATCCTGCACGGGGAGATGGACGCCCTGGAAAACGCCGGCCGCCAGCCAGCAGCGGTCTATCGCCAGTCCGTGCTCTATACCACCCTTTCGCCCTGCGCCATGTGCAGCGGCGCCATCCTTCTCTACGGCATTCCCCGTGTCGTTATCGGGGAAAACAGGACTTTTCTCGGGGAGGAGGAGCTCCTCCGCTCGCGGGGCGTACAGGTAGACGTGCTGCAGGACGACCGGTGCATCCGCCTGATGGAGGAGTTCATCCGGTCGAAGCCGGAACTCTGGAACGAGGATATCGGCGTCTGACAACCGCCCCGCCGCCATCGGGCGGGACTGGAAACGAAGGAGGATGATGTTCATGAAACCTACGGCGAATAACACCTTGCAGATTGCGGTCGAGATGGAACGGCTCGGCCGGACGTTTTACGAGTCCCTGGCCCTTGGCTGCGGACATGCGGAGATAGCGGCTCTTGCCACCTCTCTTGCAAAGGCGGAAGAAGAGCATATCGAGACCTTCGTGCGGATGCGGAATGCGCTCCCACCGGACCAGCGCGGACCGAAGCTGGCTGACAATGAACTTTTTGCCGCTACCGAGGTGCTGCACAAGAAAATCATCCCGAGCGCAAAAGCAGTCCACAAGGCTGTCCAGGCCCCTGACCTCCTCAAGGTGCTGGACATGGCGATAGAGATGGAAACCAGGGCAGTAGACTTCTATTCGACGCTGCTATATGACGTTACCGGTTTGGATGCAGCTGTCATGGCGGAAATCGTTGACGAAGAGAAGGCGCATGTCCGCATGCTCCAAGAGGTCCGCAAACTGCTTCCCGGCTGATCGGCATGGAGAGCCGGGGCAAGAAGCGCACTATGCCGTCGTTGCCCAATAGAAGGACCGTTGCCGAAAGGGGACATGTTATGACCGATACCAGCTATCTACTCAGACCGATCGGGACGGTCCGCTCCGTGTTGACCAGCCGCGAGGATGCCCCGCGCCAGGGGTATGAAGGCGCGCCCGATGCCTGGCTCGACCTGGACCCGGCGGTTGCCGACGGGCTCGACGGCATTGCTGTCGGCGATGAGATCGTCGTGATCACCTGGTTCCACCAGTCGCAGCGCGACACGCTGAAGGTGCATCCCGGCCGGAATATGAACCTGCCGCTGACCGGCGTCTTTGCCACGCGTTCGCCCAACCGGCCGAACCCGCTTGGCCTGCACCGGGTTACGGTGCGGGAGATCGACGGCACGCGGCTGAAGGTCGGTCCGTTAGAAGCGCTCGACGGCACGCCGGTGGTCGACATAAAATCGGTGCTGCGCCGGTCGACGGACACCTAGGCGGTTGTTGAACAACCTGTTGGAGACGATGTTGGACGGGAGATCAATGAATCAGGGGAGCACCTCGCAGAAACGCCTCTACCTCATCGCTGCCCTGACCCTGCTGCTCGGTCTGGGGAGCAGCGCTGCGATCTGGTTTACTGCCGGGGATCTGGCGGACACGACCCTGGTAGACGAATTCCGGCAGTCCAAGGTGTTCCGGCATGAACTGGAGGCCTATGGCGGTAAGCTGAGTGTGGTTTCAAGCGAATTGATGCAGTGGTTCAACGGCCTGTGGCATGGCAGAACGCTTGCCTGGACCGTGGCCTGCATTTCCCTGGTGGTGTCCGGCGGGCTTTTTTTCGTGGCGCGGTATCTCCTGCCGGACGAGGAGGACCACAGCGACGATGACCGCGGGGACTGACCTGCCCCTTGGCTCGACTGTCCGTGATGGCGGGATGGATTCCTCTGTCTGTCGGGGATTCTTCTGCCGGTTGGATCAATTATTTTATGGAGCTGCCGAAGAGAAATAGTGTAATACTTTCCCCTGACTTCGAGCGAAGGAAGCACCATGGGTGTCCTGTTCCAGGTTGATCTCAGCTTCATGCCGCTTCATGACATCCTCCAGTGGATCGACATGAACCGGCTCTCCTGCGTGGCAACCATTACGCTGGAGGGGGAGGGGGGGATGACCTTTTACCTGGAGACCGGCAAGATCATCTTTGCTGCCTCCCAGAAGAAGGGGAACCGCCTGGGGGAATTCCTGGTGAAGGAGGGCGCTCTGGGCGAGATGCAGGTCATCCAGGCCCTGACCGCCAGCCGCTCTGCTGGCATCTCTTTTACCCGCTACCTGGTGGAGAACGGCCTGATCTCCGGCCGCGCCCTCTCCGAGGTCTTTACCCAGCTGGTGGAAAAACTCCTCATCGAGGTCTTTTCCTGCAAGCACGGTTCGGTGTCGGTCACGTCGCCGCTGCCCGATTCGGTGCTGAACGGCCCGATCCACCTGGAAACCGGCCGCATCCTGTTCGACGCGGTCCGCGTCTTCGACGAGATGAACCGGGACTCCCTTGAGCGGGACGCTGCCATCGAGGCGATCAACCAGCGGCTCTACAAGGAAGAGTTCCAGCTGCCGGTTCTTCCCGGCATGCTGATGCAGCTGATCTCTCTCATGGAGGACGAGAAGACCACCTTCCAAGACATGGCCAAGCTGATCATGACCGACCAGGTGCTGATCTCGCGCATCCTGAAGATTGCCAACTCCCCGTTCTACGGCGGCAGCGGCCAGGTCGATTCCATCCACTTCGCCATTGTCCGGCTCGGCATGCGGGAGATCATGAACATCGTCACCGGCATCCAGATCAACTCCCTGCAGAGCAGCGACATCCCCCAGGAGCGGCTGCAGGTCATCCTGGACGATGCCCTGAAGACCGCCTTCGTGGCCAGCGGGCTTGCCCGCCGCTGCCGCCTCGATCCCGAGGAGGCCTTTCTCGGCGGGCTGCTGCTCGACCTGGGCAAGACCGTCATCCTGAGCGTTGCCAAGGATTTCCATATCGAACCGTCGTTCCTGGAAGACCTGCTCGCCACCCGCCATGCCGAGATCGGCGCACTGATCGCCAAGAAGTGGAACTACCCCGAATCGATCCAGAACCTGATCCGCTACCACCACAACCGCAATTTCGGCGGCATGGTGAACCGGATGATCGCCCTGATCCAGGTGGCCGACCAGGTGGTCCAGGCGGGGTCGGAAAAGGGGGTCGACCACGAACTGCTCGGCTCCATCGATCTCTCCCTCGACACGGTCATGGAGATCTATCCCAAGGCCATGGATTCCTTCTACCAGATCAAGTCGCTCTGAACGGATTATCGCCCAAAGCAGGACTCTCCGGCGTGCAGTCGGGAGATGCGGCCATTTATTGCTTCAAGGAGGTCAACGCCATGCAATCCTATGTCCACGGCTATCACGAGCGGGAGTCCGAGCGCCTGGAGGACCAGGCCCGGACCCTGGAGGAGCTGCTGCACCACGATACCCGCTATCCGGCCGGCTGCCATGTCCTGGAGGCGGGGTGCGGCGTCGGGGCGCAGACCGTGATCCTGGGGAGGAACAGCCCTGAGGCGCGCTTCACCTCGGTGGATATCTCCGTCGATTCCCTGGGGGAGGCGCGCCTGGCAGCGGCCAGGGCCGGGCTCGACAATGTGGATTTCCGCCAGGCAGACCTCTATGCCCTCCCTTTTGGCGACGGCACGTTCGACCATGTCTTTCTCTGTTTCGTCCTGGAGCACCTGCACCGGCCGGCCGAGGCGCTGGCGGAGCTCAGGCGGGTGGTGAAGCCGGGAGGGACCGTTACCGTCATCGAGGGGGATCACGGGACGGTCTGCTTTCACCCGGAAAGCGCGGCGGCGCGCCGGACCATCGAGTGTCTCGTCGAGCTGCAGGAGCTGGCCGGGGGGGATGCGCTGATCGGTCGCCGGCTCTATCCGCTTTTGGAAAATGCCGGTTTGCGGCAGGTCCGGGTGTCGCCCCGCATGGTCTATGCGGATGCCAGCAGACCGGTCCTGGTGGAGGGGTTCACCCGGAAGACCTTCATCGCCATGGTGGAGGGGGTGCGGGAGCGGGCCATTGCCGCGGCCATGATGCGGGATGAGGCGTGGGAACGGGGGATTGCCGACCTGCAGCGGGCCGCGGATGATGACGGCACCTTCTGCTATACCTTTTTTAAAGGGGTCGGCAGCAGGTAGACGGAGCCGTTTCAGCTTGCCCAGGGTTTTGCTCAAGAAATTTTAGTCTCGCTAAAAATTTATATCTTCGCTATACTCTCCGGTCATGAGTTCACTGGCGTTTTTCCTTATCGTCGTTTCTGCGGTGATGCATGCCCTTTGGAACCTGCTGGTCAAGCAGAGCCGCCACAAGACGGTCTTTATCTGGTGGATGTTCGTCAGCTCCGGCAGCATGTTCACCCTGACCCTCCCCTTGATGCCCGGCCCGTTTCCCGTTCCCGACCTGCGTGTCCTGGTGCTCGGCCTGGCCGGTGCGGTCTGTTTCGTCCTCTACCATCTCCTGAACGGGCGTGCCTACCGGGGCGGCGACCTTTCGATGGTCTATCCCCTTTCCCAGACCGCCATGGTCTATGTGCCGCTCTGGGGGATCTTTCTCCTGGGGGAACGGCTGACGCCGGTGGGTGGCGCCGGCATCCTGCTGGTGGTTGCCGGGGCTTATTCGGTGCAGTTGCAGCGGCTCTCGCTGGGGGAGCTGCTGCGGCCGTTCAAAAGTTTTGGCAGCCCCTCGGTGCGGGCCGCCCTGGGGGCCGGGTTCGTCTACTCCCTGGGTGCCATCGTCGACAAGACCGGTGTCGGCTTCTATTCCCCCCTCTATTTCACCCATATCTTGGTGATTGCCATGCTGGCGATGATGACCGTCAACATCATGCGCAGCTGCTACCGCTCCCAGATCATGGCCGAGTTCCGGGAGAACCGGTTGCTGATCCTGGCCAGCGGCCCGGTGATGATGGGGTCGTTTCTCTCCTTCCGCTATGGGCTGAAACTCGCCCCGATGAGCTATGCCGTGCCGGTGCGGCAGGTGAGCATCATGGTCGGGGTGCTGATCGGCGTCATCTTCCTCAATGAGCCGTGCGGCCGGTTCCGGCTGACGGCAGCCCTCTTGATCCTTGCAGGTGCGGCCCTGATCCGTCTCGGCTGAGCCAATTCCCCCCTCTCCATAACCTTCGATCTTTCGCCGGATCTGCCGCAGAGATTGTGGCGGGCACAATCCGTGATATTGTTGTCTTGATACGACGGTATGCTTCTAAAGAGAAGCCGTGGGGGCGATCATGATCTTTAAGAGTGATGAACGAAGGTTTGACAATATCATCAAGAATATCCCGTTCTTCAAGGGTCTGGGAGACGAGGAGCTGGAGCAGGTCGAGCGGCTGATCGTCAAGAAGCGCTTTAACAAGGATCAGATTGTCCTGTACGAGGAGGATACGGCGAACTACATGTACCTGGTCTATGCCGGCAAGGTGCGGATCGTGAAGATGAACGAGGAGGGGCGGGAGCAGATCATCGGCATCCACAAGAAAGGGGACTTCTTCGGCGAGATGGCGCTTCTGGACGGCAAGACCTCGCCGGCGTCGGTTATCGCCCACGAGGACGTGGTGATCGGCTTTCTCTCCAAGGAGGATTTCGACCAGCACCTGATGAGCAACGAAGAGATCCGCCGCAGGATCATCGATCTCCTCTGTTTCCGCCTGCGCGATTCCTGGGCCATGATCAAGATCTTGAGCTTCGACAATGCCGAGCACCGGGTCATGGCGGTGCTCGACCGTCTGCAGGCGCTTTACGGCGTGGTGGACGACCGCGGCATCATCATCAACATCAAGCTGACCCACCAGCAGATGGCCAGTTACGCGGCGGTTGCCAGGGAGACGGTGACCAGGGTCTTGAGCCGGTTGGAGCGGGACGGGCTGATCGAGGTGCAGGACAACAAGGCGATCCTCCTCAACAAGTCCTTCTATGCGCAGTTCAAGGGGGTTGCCTGAGCGGCGTCACCGCTCCGCCAGGGCGAGCCTGATCCCCAGCGAGGCGAAGACCCCGGCGGTCAGCCAGTCGAAGTGCTTGGCGACCCGCGGCCGGGCAAGGATGTAGCTGCCGATGCTGCCGGCAAAATAGCCGATCAGGCAGAAGATGACGATGGCCTGCACCATGAAGATGAGCCCCAGGAGCAGCATCTGCAGGGGGACGTGGCCAGCGGCCGGGGTGACGAACTGGGGGAGGAAGGCGAGGAAGAAGAGCGCCACCTTGGGGTTGAGCACGTTCATGATGAACCCACGCCTGAACAGGGCGGCAGCGGGCCTGTCGTCGGCAGTGGCGAGCCTGACCGCCGAGCGATCCTGCAGGGTCCTGAAGGCCAGGTAGAGGAGATAGGCGGCGCCGGCGTACTTTACCAGGTTGAAGGCGAGCGCCGACGAGTAGAACAGGGCCGAGATGCCGAAGGCAGCGGCTGTGGTGTGGACACTGATGCCGCTGCACATCCCCAGGGCCGTGATGATGGCCGGCCTGCGGCCGCGGGCGATCCCCTGGGTCATGACGAAGATGTTATCGGGGCCCGGCGCCAGGGTCAGGGCGATGGATGCGCCCAGGAAATAGAGCAGGGTGGCTGTGGTCATGTGCGATCCTTTTCGGTGGGGAATCTTCGGCCATGGTGCATCGGTAGTCGTTGCCAGTCGCGGTTTTGGGTAGGGTCGGGTACGTTAATGATCCGGCTGGCAATGAAACGATAGCAAAAAATCGATGGAAATGGAAACTGGTAATCCCCCGAGTTTCCCCTTTGCGTGAACTCCCCTCCCCATAGATCCCAATTCAGCCCCTTTCCTCAAGCAGAGCCCCCTTCCCGGAAATCAGCATATCGGATAGTACATCCGGTCGGTGTGACAAAATGATACATTCATGGACAAAATGATACAATTGCGGCCTGTGATCCTATTATTCTGTAATTATTGCAGAAAATGATCGATTGTAGCCACATTGCCCGTAAATCAAGGATAGATATGGGTCAAAAGTATACAATGGCGACTGGCCCGGAGCGGTCCGCTTGTGTCTGCTTGTTGTGTAACCAATTGGAATAAAAAGGTTTGTCTGCTTTTGAATAATCCCCTTTGGCCTCCTTCCTTTTGTATACGCTTGGCATCGTTGTTGTATACAATTAGCGAATAATAATTAAAAGAGGGTGGTGGTCCGTTGTCCGACAGGCCGGATGCCGGCCGCCTCCCGGGCAGCAGAGCGGCCGATGGCATGCCATTGCGAGCGACAGGAGGCGTCATGGATTCTCATGAGTTTGACGCAGTCAAACAGAAGCTTGGAGGGGTATCGCGCAGGGATTTCCTGAAGTACTGCTCGGTAGTGGCTGTGGGGCTGGGGCTTCCCCTCAGTGCCGGCACCCGGATTGCCGAGGCCATTGTCAATCCCAGGCGGCCGCCGGTGATCTGGCTCTCCTTCCAGGAGTGCACCGGGTGTGTGGAATCGCTCTTGCGGGCCAATCATCCCACCATCGAGAGCCTGATCCTCGACATGATCTCTCTGGATTATTCCGAAACGCTCAGCGCGGCGTCCGGTCACCAGGTCGAGGCAGCCAAGGAGCAATCGATACGGGAGAACAAGGGGAAGTTCATCCTCGTGGTGGACGGCGCCATCCCCACCAGGGACAACGGCATCTACTGCAAGATCGCCGGCAAGACCGCGCTGAGCATCCTCCAGGAGACAGCGCCCCATGCCGCGGCCATTATCGCCATGGGCTCATGCGCTTCCTGGGGCGGGGTCGCCGCTGCTGCGCCGAATCCCACGGAAGCCAAAGGAATACCGGAGCTCCTGGCAGGGAAAGCGGTGGTGACCATCCCCGGCTGTCCTCCCAGCCCCTATAACCTCCTCTCGACCATTCTCCACTTCCTGACCTACCAGAAGCTCCCCCAGCTCGATACCGCGGGGAGGCCATTGTTCGCCTACAGCAGGCTCATTCACGAAAACTGCGAACGAAGGCCGCACTTCGATGCCGGCCGCTTTGCGACCCAGTTCGGCGACGATCTGCATCGCAAGGGCGCCTGTCTCTACAAACTCGGCTGCAAGGGTCCGGAGACCCACGCCAACTGCCCGTCGATCCTGTTCGGCGATGCCGGCGCCGGCGCCTGGCCGGTCGGGACCGGGCACCCCTGCTTCGGCTGTGCCGAGAAAGGGGTCGGCTTTTCCGCGCCGCTGCATACCCTGGCCACCATCAAGGATTTCACCCCACCCACCTTCTTCAGCGAGGCATTCCCGGACAAACACTCATTGCCTGCGGGCATCAAGTCGTTTGCCGCCGGCACCGCCGGCATCGCGGTCGGAGCATCGGGCGCGGCACTACTGACCAATCTGGGCAGGAAGAAGGACGGTGGCACTGACCCTTCCGCGGCAAAAGGGGCTGACCGGCAGAAGGAGGAGTGACATGACGATCAGCAGACGGGATTTTCTGAAAGGGGTCGCAGGGAGCGGAGTGGTCATGGCTGCGGCTGTACCGGATGTTGATGCCAGGATGACCAAGGAGCTGCCCCCGAAAGCCGTGGGCATCCTCTACGATGCAACCCTCTGCATCGGCTGCAAGTCGTGCATGGTCAACTGCAAGATCCACAACAGCGTCCCCGGCGGTGCGCTTCACAGGGACGGCATGGTGAGTGGCGTCTGCGATGCCCTGCTCTGCAGGTCTCCCGAGGGGGAAGAGAAAGCCACTGACCCACCTTATGAGACCGGTGGGATCAAGGGGAATGAAGGGATCTGGGATGCCTCCCAGGACCTTACCGGCAAGACCCTCAGCATCATCAAGGTCTACCGCAACGGAACCGGCGAGCAGAAGGACTCTCCCGTGAACGGTCATGCCTTCTTCAAGCAGCAGTGCCTGCACTGTATCACCCCTGCCTGCGCCTCTGTCTGCCCGGCCGGCGCCTTCAAGAAGGACCCCGTCAATGGAGCCGTGTACTACGAGGCCTACCGGTGCATCGGCTGCCGCTACTGCCAGATTGCCTGCCCCTTCAATGTTCCCCGTTACGAATGGGACTCTGCCTGGCCAGAGGTGCGGAAGTGCCAGCTCTGCCGGCACCGTTTCGCAGAGGGGAAATATTCGGCGTGCGCCGAGTTCTGCCCGACCGGCGCCACGATCTTCGGGCGGGTGGAGGATTTGCGCCAGGAGGCCAAGAAGCGGTTTTCCATGAAGCCGGGCACCGAGTATGAATACCCGATCAAGACCCTCGACTCCAAGGAGACCTCGCTCAGGAAGGTTTCCCGCTATGCTGACCGGGTCTATGGATTGAGCGAGGCGGGAGGGACGCAGAACATCATGCTTTCAGGGGTTTCCTTCGAGCTCCTCGGTTTCGACACGGATATCCCCCATTCGGCCCTGCCCGATCTGACATGGGCCTATGTTGCCAAAATCCCGTGGGTCTTTGCCGGGGTCTTCCTGGGAGGGACTACGATCCATGCGATTACGAGCCGCATGGCAAAGCATGGCAAGGACAAGGAGGAGAAGCATGATTGACTGTACCAGGTACCTCGGCCCGAAACTGGGGAGTGTCGTGAACAGGCTCCTGGACGACAGGCACAGCGACCATCTCGGCATCAAGATGGATACGCCGTTCACCAGGATTCTCCTTGCCCTGATCATCGCCGCGGCTGCTGTCGCGGCTTACCGGCTGCTGCTGGGGATGGGGGCCTCGACCAATCTGAACGACTACTGGCCCTGGGGGCTCTGGATCTCCTTCGATGTCCTGGGCGGGGTCGCAATGGCCGCAGGTGGCTTCATCGTCGCTGCCATGGTCTATATCCTCAATTGGAAAAAGTACAAGTGTATCGTCCGTGCGTCGATCCTGAACGCCTTCTTCGGCTACCTGCTGGCAGCCATGTCCATCTGCCTGGATATCGGCCGTTCCTTTGTCATCTGGCACCCGATGGTGATGTGGCAGGTCAACTCCATCATGTTCATCGTGGCTATCCACGTGGTGCTCTACACCTCCACCCTGGCCACCGAGTCGAGCCCCATGGTCTTTGAAAAGCTCGGCTGGACCGGGGTTCTGAGATGGGTGAACAGGTGCATGGTCGGGATCGTCCTGTTCGGGGTGCTCTTGTCGCTCCTGCATCAGTCCTCTCTCGGCGCGGTCTACCTGATAGCGCCGAGCAAGCTGTCGCCCCTCTGGTACAGCAAGTTCATCCCCTACATGTTCCTGGTATCGGCAATCATGATGGGGCTTTCCATGGTCAGCTTCGAGACGATCCTTACCGGCAAGGTCTTCAACCATGTGCCGTCCCTGGATGTGCTGCAGGGGCTGGCCAGGGGGGTCCTGGTCATCGGCTCACTCTATGCGGCGATGAAGATCGGCCACCTGCTGACCGGTCCCGGTGTCGGCGCCCTGGTCTCGGAAGGCTTCCTCGGGATCATGTGGCTGCTGGAGATGGCCATCGGCGTTCTGCTTCCTCTGCTGCTGCTGGCAGGGAAAAAGAACCGGTCGAACCCTGAGGTGCTATTCGCGGCGAACATCCTCGTCATCGTCGGGGTGCTGATGAATCGCCTGAACGTGGGGGTTTTCGCGGTTTCCGAATATGCAAACAGGGCAGGGAGCGACTATTTTCCCTCCCTGATGGAGTTGGTGCTCACCACCGGTATGATCGCCTTCGCCATTCTCGGCTTCAAGGTTTGTGCGAAATACCTGAATCTCTTCCCTGAAACAGACCACTGACCGGAGCCGGAAGCGAGGCGACAGACCCCATCAGCAGGGGATTCCAACGGAGGGATGTATGGCAAAGCGAATTACCATTGATCCGGTCACGAGAATAGAGGGTCATCTGCGGGTGGATTGCGAGCTGGACAATGGCCATGTCAGCAAGGCATGGGCTTCGGGGCAGATGTGGCGCGGCATCGAGCTCATCCTGAAGGGGCGGGACCCCCGCGATGCATGGCTCTTTACCCAGAGGATCTGCGGGGTCTGCACCACGGTGCACGCCATCGCTTCGGTCCGTTCCGTGGAGAGCGCCCTGAAGATGGAGATCCCCCTGAATGCCCAGTACATCAGGAATATCATGATCGCTGCCCACGCGATCCAGGATCATATCGTCCACTTCTACCACCTGTCGGCCCTGGACTGGGTCGATGTCACCTCCGCGCTCAAGGCGGAGCCGCGGAAGGTCGCCTCCCTTGCCCAGGAAATGTCCAGCTGGAGCCTCAACAGCTCCCAGGAGTTCGCCAGGGTCCAGGAGAAACTCAAGGGATTTGTCGGGAGCGGCCAGTTGGGGATTTTCGCCAACGGCTACTGGGGGCATCCTGCCATGAGGCTTTCCCCGGAAGTCAACCTGCTCGCCTGTACCCATTACCTGCAGGCCCTTGAGATACAACGCAAGGCGAACATCATCATCTCCATCCTGGGGGCCAAGACGCCGCACATCCAGAATCTGGCAGTGGGGGGGGTGGCAAACCCGATCAATACCGACAGCCCGTCGACCCTGTCGCTGGAGCGGCTCTACTACGTCAAGACCCTGATAGACGAGCTGGGCGATTTCGTGAACAATGTCTACTTTACCGATGTCTGCGCCATTGGCGCCAGTTACCGGGACTGGACCGCGTACGGCGCCGGTGTGACCAACTACTTATGCGTCCCCGAATTCCCGCTCGACACCAAGGGGACGGTCTTCGAGCTGCCAGGTGGGTATATCCCCGCCGGGGACGTGGGCCGGTTCTCCCCCATCAGGAACTTCGAGGACGAGAGCTTCGTCAAGGGGGTCAGGGAAAGCGTCAAGCACTCCTGGTACAAGGGGGACTGGAACCGTCATCCCTGGGAGGAGGAGACCGAGCCGGGCTACACCGATTTCCTCGAAGACGAGAAATACTCCTGGGTAAAGGCCCCCACCTTCAGGGACGCCCCTGCCCAGGTGGGGCCGTTGGCCAATGTGCTCTGCCTCTATGCCGCGGGGCATGAAGCGACACGGAAATATACCGACAAGGCGCTTGCCACCATCGGCAGGCTGTCCGGCGCTTCGGTCTCCATCGAGGCGCTCCATTCGACCATCGGTCGCCATGCTGCCAGGGGGGTGCGAGCGGCAGTGCTGTACGAGACCCTGGAACGGCAGTGGCAGCTCCTCATGGACAACATCGGCAAGGGTGATACCCGAACCTTCAATCAGCCGGAGTTTCCGAAGGGGGAGGTACGCGGGGTCGGTTTCCACGAGGCTCCCCGTGGCGTGCTTTCCCACTGGATCGTCATTGCCGACAAAAAGATCAAAAACTACCAGGCCGTTGTTCCCTCGACCTGGAATTCGAGCCCCAGGAATGCAAAAGATGCTCCGGGCCCCTACGAGGCATCCTTGGTCGGTACCCCTGTGGCGGTGCCGGAAAAGCCGCTGGAGGTGCTCAGAACAGTCCATTCCTTCGACCCCTGCCTTGCCTGCGCCATCCACATGGTGGACAAGGAAAACACAGAGATCGTTTCGGTCAGGGCCTTATAGGGCACCGACATGAATGTTCTGGTCATGGGGGTCGGCAACCTGCTGCTGCAGGATGAAGGGGCAGGCGGCAAGGCTGTCGAGGAATTCGCGCGCAAGTACCGGGTCCCGCCGGGGGTTGAGATCCTGGATGGCGGCACCAGCGGCATCGAGCTGTTACAGTACATCCAGGGGCGGGACCTCCTGATCCTGGTGGATGTTATCAGAAGCGGAAACCCCTGCGGAACCCTTACCCGGTTCGAGGGGCAGCATGTTCCGGCCCTGTTCCGGGATAAGATATCGCCCCACCAACTGGGGATTTCCGATCTGCTCGCAGTCTGCCAGATGACCGATGCCATGCCGGAAAAGGTCGTGCTGTTCGGCATCGAGCCGAAATCGCTGGATACCGGTCTGACGCTATCGGACGAGGTAGCCGCCAACATCGGCAGGCTGGCTGACCTGGTGGCTGAAGAGCTGCGTCTGTTCGGCGTAAAGGTTGAGCCGTATTCCTGAGACCGGCTTGGGGCAATCCTGCACAAAAACAGCTCGGGATCGTTGCGATGAGATGGCCTGTCTGCATATGCGGCAGGCCTTTTGTCTGCCGGGCATCTCCCGGACGGCTGCAGCGGTTGTGGCTGTCTTGTGCGAGCATAGGGGCATGAAGAGCCGGGTGGCGAAACTGATAAAAGAGGTTGCTTATTCTCCTGATTTGTGATTAGTAATCACACATGATTTTTCCCTGAACGTCCGTTCATCCGGGCGTTGCAGGGGGGTACGCCCGGATGCGTTCGGCAGGCATGCACTTTTTTTCCGGGCAGGACTGCATCAATGGTTGACAGGATGCCACCTTAGGCATTATTTATTAAGCCTGTGTATACACTTTGGGATCGGACGACCGGTGTGCACGGTCAGCCCTTCCAGGGCCAAGTACCTGTTTCGTAAATGGGATGAATGGTACGCACCGGGCTCAGCCATGGAGCGTTACATTATTTTCTGAGAGGAGGAAGGGTTTGATGAGAGGAACAAAAAGACAGATCATTGCGGCGATCATGGTGGCCCTCTGCGTTATTGCCGGATCGGCATTCGCTGCCCAGGGGACCGGCAAGCTGAAGGTGCAGATTCCGGTAGCGCCCGAGATGTATGCCTCTACGCCGCAGCCACTGACCGCCAGCCAGTGCGGCCAGTGCCACCCGAGCCTGTACGCGAATCTCAAGGACAATGGTGGCAAGCACCGTTTCGACTGCCAGAAATGCCACACCGCATTTCACGTCTACAACCCCAAGAAGGGGAACTACGACGCGATCATGCCCAAGTGCGCCAACTGCCACACCGACCCGCACGGCCCGAAGGTGACGGATTGCGCCGGCTGCCACAGTAACCCCCACGCACCGAAGAAGATCGCCATCACCACCAAGCTGACCGGTGCCTGTGTCCAGTGCCACCCCGGTCCGCAGGAGCAGCTCACCAAGTTCCAGAGCAAGCATACCAAGGTTGCCTGCACCAAGTGCCACACCTCTCACGGCTATATCCCCTCCTGCTTCAACTGCCACAAGCCGCATCACGAGGGGCAGAAGCTCGATACCTGCACCAAGTGTCACCCGGTGCACCGGCCGCTGCAGATCACCTATGAGAAGGATACCCCTGCCGTTACCTGCGGTTCGTGCCACAAGAAGGCCTTCGGCGATTGGAAGAAGACCCCCAGCAAGCACGGCAAGGTCAACTGCGCCGTCTGCCACCATGGCAAGCACAAGTACGTGCCCAAGTGCACCGAGTGCCACCCGGCACCGCACGCCAAGGGTATTCTGGACCGTTACCCGAACTGCCTGACCTGCCATATCAACGTCCACGACCTGCCGGTAGGAGCGAAGAAGTAGCAAGCCGTCTGTAGACTGACGCAGGGCTGTAGCAATCAAGGACCCCCGAAATTCGGGGGTCCTTTTTTTGTGCGCCTGCGATCATGCCGGGACGGAAGATGGCGGCGGGATCGGCTGTAACGCCCTTTTCGGTTGAGCAAAAATATGCTTTGTGGTAGCGTGCACTGTTACATTCATTACCTCTTTACAGGAGAACCGTCGATGTTTGGTGCACTCATAAAGAAGTTCGTCGGGAGCAAGAACGAGCGTGAACTGAAGCGGATGTGGCCCGTGGTGGAAAAGATCAATGCCATGGAACCGGCCATCTCCAAGCTTTCCGACGAGCAGTTGCGCAATAAGACCGTTGAGTTCAAGGAGCGGTACGCCCGTGGCGAGCATGTCGACGCGCTTCTCCCCGAAGCCTTTGCGGTCTGCCGCGAGGCAGGGAAGAGGGTGCTGGGGATGCGGCACTTCGATGTCCAGCTCATCGGCGGGATGGTGCTGCACCAGGGGAAGATCGCCGAGATGAAGACCGGTGAAGGCAAGACCCTGGTTGCGACCCTGCCAGCCTACCTGAACGGGCTGACCGGTCGCGGCGTCCACGTGGTAACGGTCAACGACTACCTGGCCAAGCGCGATGCCGAGTGGATGGGGCAGATCTACACCTTTCTCGGGCTCTCCGTCGGGATCATTGTCCATGGCCTGGACGACGACCAGCGTCGCGCATCCTATGCCGCGGACATCACCTACGGCACCAACAACGAGTTCGGTTTCGACTACCTGCGGGACAACATGAAGTTCGCCCTGGAGGAGTACGTCCAGCGGCCGTTCCATTTTGCCATCGTCGACGAGGTTGACTCCATCCTGATCGACGAGGCACGGACCCCGCTGATCATCTCCGGTCCCACCGAGGAGTCCACGGACAAATACTACATCATCGACCGGATCATCCCCAAGCTGGTGAAGGGTGAGGTGAAGGAGGTCGAGGCCAATACCCTCTCCGGCAAGCGGAAGGCCTATACCGGCGACTTTACCGTCGACGAGAAGGCCAAGTCCGCCACTCTTACCGAGGAAGGGGTCCTCAAGGTCGAAAAGCTTTTGAAGATCGACAACCTCTACGACCCGCGCAACATCGAGATCCTCCACCACGTCAACCAGGCGTTGCGTGCCCATGCCATGTTCAAGCGGGACGTGGATTACGTGGTGAAGGATGGCGAGGTGATGATCGTCGACGAGTTCACCGGGCGGCTCATGCCGGGCCGGCGCTGGTCCGACGGCCTCCACCAGGCCATCGAGGCCAAGGAAGGGGTGAAGATCGAGAACGAGAACCAGACCCTGGCCACCATCACCTTCCAGAACTACTTCCGCATGTACGAGAAGCTTTCCGGCATGACCGGTACCGCCGATACCGAGGCCGAGGAGTTCCACAAGATCTACAAGCTGGACGTGACGGTCATCCCCACGAACCGGCCGCTGCTCCGTCCCGACTTTCCGGATGTGGTCTACAAGACCGAAAAGGAGAAGTTCGAGGCGGTCATCGAAGAAATCAAGGAGCTCCATGCCAAGGGGCAGCCGGTGCTGGTGGGCACTATCTCCATCGAGAAGTCCGAGGTGCTTGCCGAACTGCTGAAGAGGCAGGGGATCCCCCACAACGTCCTCAATGCCAAGCAGCACGAGCGGGAGGCCGAGATCGTCGCCCAGGCGGGCCGCAAGGGGATGGTGACCATCGCCACCAACATGGCGGGCCGCGGTACCGACATCGTGCTCGGTGGCAACCCGGAAGGGCTGGCCAAGAACTGGCTCAGGGCAAACCCGGACGCTACCGACGAACAGTACCAGGCGATGCTTGCCCAGTTCCGCGAAGGGTGGGCCAAGGAGCACGAAGAAGTAGTCAGTCTGGGGGGTCTGCACATCCTCGGGACCGAGCGGCACGAGTCGCGCCGGATCGACAATCAGCTCCGCGGCCGTTCCGGCCGGCAGGGGGACCCCGGTTCGTCCCGGTTCTACCTGTCGCTGGAGGACGATCTGCTCAGGATCTTCGGCTCAGAGCGGGTTTCCAAGATCATGGACCTGTTGAAGATCGAAGAGGGGGAGGCGATCACCCACGGCATGATCAGCCGGGCCATCGAGAATGCCCAGAAGAAGGTGGAGGCGCACAACTTCGAGATCCGCAAGCATCTCATCGATTATGACGATGTCATGAACAAGCAGCGCGAGGTGATCTACACCCAGCGCAAGGAGATCCTGGCCGGCGAGGACATCCGCAACATCTTCCTGGACATGCTGGAAGAGTCCATCGGCGACGTGGTGAACGAATTTGCCATCGACAAGGTGCCGGCTCACGAGTGGGACTGGCCGGGGTTGACCGAGACCGTTTACAAGACCTTCAACCTGCAGCTCGACCTGCCGGAAGAGACCATTGCCCGTCTGACCCCGGACAACTTCCGGACCCTGCTCAAGGAAGAGGTGCTGAACCGCTTCAACGAGAAGCTGGGCAACTTCGGCGACGAGTTGATGGACCACCTGATCAAGTGGGTCATGCTCCAGACCATCGACCAGCTCTGGAAGGACCACCTCCTTTCCATCGACCATCTGAAGGAAGGGATCGGGCTGCGCGGCTACGGCCAGAAAGACCCGAAAAACGAATACAAGAGAGAGGCTTTCAATCTCTTCATGGAGATGATCATCCGTATCCGGGCCGAGGCGGTGGAGAAGATCTTCTGGATTCAGCTCGCCCGCGAGGATGACCTGGAAGAGGAAGTGGAGCGACTGGAAGAGGAGCACCAGAAGCGGCAGAAGATGGTCTACAACCTGGCGAGCACCGAGCCGGTCCAGCAGCAGCCGGTCAAGAGCCAGAAGACCGCCGGTCGCAACGATCCCTGTCCCTGCGGCAGCGGCAAGAAATTCAAGCGCTGCTGCGGGCAGTAAGAGGTTGCGGTTGTGTTAATGGAGGCATCCATGGAGCCTAAAGGATTCACATTCTCTGTCGTGGAAGCGGCCGTCAAGAAACCGGGACGGAAGGATCTCGCGCTGATCTTTTCCCAGGTTCCCGCGGCCTGTGCGGCAGTATTTACCAATAACAAGGTCAAGGCGGCTCCGGTGCTGCTCGGGATGGAACGGGTGGCTGGCGGCACCTGCCGGGCTGTGGTGGTAAACAGCGGTAATGCCAACGCCTGCACCGGTCAGCCCGGCATGGAGAGCGCCCTGGAGACGGCCCGGCTGGTCGCTGCAGGGCTCGGCATCGACGAAGCGGCTGTCATCCCTTCGTCCACGGGAGTTATCGGGGTGCAGATGCCCATGGAACGGGTGAGGAATGCCGTTCCCGCACTGCTGGAAGGGCTTGGCCACAGCTCGCTGGAAGACGTGGCCAAGGCCATCATGACCACCGACACCTTTGCCAAGCTTGCCGTGCGCAAGGGAATGGCCGGTGGCGTTCCCTATACCATCGCCGGTGTTGCCAAGGGGGCCGGGATGATCCGGCCCGACATGGCAACCATGCTCTCCTTCCTGGTTACCGACGCTGCCGTGGAGCAGTCTTGGCTGCAGGAGGCATTTCGCGCAGCGGTCGATGTCTCGTTCAACTGCATCACCGTGGACGGGGACACCTCCACCAATGACACTGCTCTGATCATGGCAAACGGCCTGGCAGGCAATCCCCCCTTGTCCGGAGCGGATGCTGATGCTGCAATGTTCCGTCGCCTGCTTGGCGAGGTCACACTGGAACTGGCCAAGGCGATCGTCAAGGATGGCGAAGGGGCAACGAAACTGGTAACTATTGACGTGCGTGGCGCTGCGAATCACAAGGATGCACGCCTGGCAGGCATGGCGGTTGCCAACTCACCGCTGGTCAAAACGGCGTTTTTCGGACAGGATGCCAACTGGGGCAGGATTCTGGCGGCTGTCGGGTATTCCGGCGCGGAAGTGGACCAGTCGCGGGTTGCACTCTCGTTCGATGACGTCCAGATGGTCAGCGGCGGCCTCTTTGTCGGCGGCGATGCCGAGGCGCGCGGCTCGGCAGTGTTGCATAAGCCCGAATTCCGCGTTACTATTGATCTCGGTCTGGGAGCAGGGTGCGCTATGGTCTACACCAGCGATTTTTCCTATGACTATGTGAAGATCAACGCAGATTATAGAACCTAGGTGTCGCTCGTCACAAAAACGAATTCGGCAATATGGTACGGGGGGGGCATGAAGCGTTTCTCCGTAGTAACTGTTTTGAGCATATTTCTTATTATCGCCTTTAGCGTGGCAATGGGGTATGCGGAAAACGGAAATGTGAGGATTACCGAGATGGCGGTCACCACCAAGATCGTCCGCGGCAATCCCATCGATTCGGTACACCGGATCTCATCGGCTTCGGTGAAGCAGCTGTTCTGTTTTACGCGCACGACTGCCGAGGAAGATGGCGAGACCACCATCAAGCATGTCTGGTACCGCGACAACCAGAAGGTCGCCGAATATGAGCTGCCGGTCAAGGGAAAACGCTGGCGGACATACAGCCGCAAGGCAATAGAAAAAGGGTGGTCCGGCGAGTGGCGTGTGGAGGCCCTCGATGCCGAAGGCAAGCTGCTGAAGGCGGTAACATTCAGGATGAATTGACAAGGGGGCGGCAGCCCCCTTTTTTGCACCGCAACCATGAAAAAATATCTTACTCACATATGCTGTCTGGTGCTGCTTATCCTGCTCGTGCCTGGGGCCTGCAACGGCAATGCCCTGAATATCCAGGCATTCAGATCCGAACAGGTCGACCGCCTCATGGAGGAGGGGATTTCCAGGGGGTTGATAGCCGGTGGCGTCGTGCTGGTAGGGACTCGCAGGGGCGTACTGTTTGAAAAGGCCTATGGGCGGCTTTCGACGGAGCAGAGCGCCGGCCCGATGGCCGTGGAGAGTCTCTTCGATATTGCGTCGCTGACCAAGGTGGTAGCCACTACGCCGTCAATACTCAAGCTGGCTGAAGAAGGACGTCTCTCGCTGGTCGATCAGGTGGGGAAATGGCTCCCCGAGTTTTCCGGCCGGAAGGATCTCCTGATCTGGAACCTGCTGACCCATACCTCGGGCCTGGATGATTTTTCCTTGAGCTCCGCAGCGCCGATGCAGAGCGCCATAGCAGGCGCTGCCGGCCAGAAGCCGAAAGGGGTGGTGGGGAGCCGGTTCCGCTATGCCGACATCAATTTTATCCTCCTGGGGGAGATTGTCCGGCGGGTAAGCGGGCTTCCTCTCGACCAGTATGCCGCACAGCATTTCTATGCCCCCCTGGGGATGCGGGATACCCTGTTCAATCCCGATCAGGAGCGGGCACTTCGCTGTTCTTCCACCTTGACCGGGGAGCGGACCATGATGACGGGGCAGGTGCAGGATTATCTGTCCCGCCAGCTGGGAGGGGTGGCCGGCCATGCCGGACTGTTCAGCAGTGCGGGCGATCTCGCACGGTTTTGCATGATGATCTTGAACCAGGGCGACCTGGAGGGGAAACAGGTGCTTTCCCCCCGGGCAGTGGAGCAGATGACCGCCCCCTATTTCGCTCGTGGCGGCGATGTGGTTCGGGGTCTTGGCTGGGACATAGCATCTCCCTACTCGGCGCCGCGGGGCACCGGATTTTCCGAGACCTCCTTCGGGCATACCGGTTATTCAGGCTCGTCGCTCTGGCTCGATCCCAATGCCGACGTGTTCGTGGTGCTGCTTACTGCCCGGATCGATTACCGGCATCCCCGTGAACTGAGCCGTTTGCGGAGTGATCTGTCGACCATTGTCGCGGCACAGCTCGCCCCCCAGCGAGCGCTTGCAGAGCTGCTCCAGTCGGTGACTGCCGGGCGTTGAAAAACGCTAATAAACTTGACACTTGGCCGCTTGCATGGTAACGTTTCACGCGATTATCCAGCCATAAAAGCGCTTTCCGGGCCGCCGCCCCGTCGGCGTTCCCGCCCGTGGAGGAAGAAATGGGCATCAGACTGCTCCTCGCCGATGACAGCATCACCATCCAGAAGGTGGTCGGAATCATCTTCGCCAATGAGGATTACGATCTCACGGTGGTGGATAACGGCGTGGCTGCCCTGGAAAAAGCCCGGGAGATTGTGCCCGATGTCATGCTCGTCGATGCCCTGATGCCGGGCAGGAACGGCTATGAGGTCTGCCAGGAGATACGCGCCGAAAGCCGGCTGCAGCATGTGCCCCTGTTGCTGATGACCGGGGCCTTCGAACCATTTGACGAAACCAGGGCGCAGCAGTGCGGCGCTGACGATTTCATCTCCAAGCCTTTTGAATCCCAGCAGTTGGTGGAGAAGGTTACAAAGCTGGTTGAACTCGGCCGGCAACGGGCAAAGGCCCAGGTGCCCCCACCCGCCGAACCGGCAGCCCCGATCGCCGAACCGGCACCGATTTTTGTCCCGCCGGTCGCCGAGCCCTGGGAATTTGCGGCTCCTGAGCCGCCTCTTTCGTTCGAACCCATCCCGGAGATGTTCGACGACACACTCCTTGCGTCTGAAGCGGAGATCATGCCGGCGTTTCAGGCAGCTCCTGCCCCGCCCGAGGATTTTGCCGTCGAAGTGGTGGAAGCTGCACCTGAAGACGATCCGTGGGGGGTTTTCGACCTGACCGATCTCGATGAGGAGCCGGCTGCACTGCCTGTCGCAGAAGTGGAAAGCGCCCCGGCGCTTCCGGAGGAACCAGCGGGCTTCGCCTTTGCCGACGAGGAGCCGGAGCCTGAGCAACCTGCCGAGGAGCCCTCGTTTGCCAGCCAGGGTTTCGATGCCAAATGGGAGCCGGTTGAAGAGGAGATGTATCAGTTCCAGGACGAGGAGCCGACGCCGGCGGGTGAAACCTTTACCGTTGGAATGGGCGAACCGCTCGCCAATCTGGCAGAAGAGCCGGCCCGATTTGCCGAGCCTGACGTCTTCGCGGAGCCGGTTCCGGAAGAGCCGGTACCGGTAACAGCTTCCTGCATTGAGCCCGCGACGGTCGACGAACCTGCAGCAGCGGCTGCACCTTTTGGCGAAGCCCAACTCAGGATGATCCTCTCCCAGCTTTCCCGTGAAGTCATCGAGAAGGTTGTCTGGGAGGTGGTGCCCGATCTGGCCGAGACCCTGATCAAGGAAGAGATCCGCAAACTGAAGGAGCGGGTGGCGCAATAGGGAGCTGAACCGGCGCTGTACAACGCGTAACACAGGGGATGTAAATCCCCTTTTTTATTCGATATCGATCAATGAGGTTGGATTATGGCGGAGAGGGAACTGGCCAAGGTTTATGAACCGAAGGCGGTAGAAGAGACGTGGTACCGGGAATGGGAAAGTAAAGGTTATTTTCACGCCGAGGCGGCTTCAGGCGGGCAGCCGTACAGTATTGTCATCCCGCCGCCCAATGTTACCGGCGCCCTGCATATGGGGCATGCCCTCAATAACACCCTGCAGGATATCCTCTGCCGCTGGAAGAGGATGAGCGGCTGCAACGTCCTCTGGATGCCGGGCACCGACCATGCGGGGATTGCCACCCAGAACGTGGTGGAGCGGCAGCTTGCCGCACAGGGGACCGACCGGCACAACCTGGGGCGCGAGGCATTCATCGAGCGGGTCTGGCATTGGAAGGCCGAGTCGGGCGGGCAGATCATCGGCCAGTTGAAGCGGCTCGGCGCATCTTGCGACTGGGAGCGGGAGCGGTTCACCATGGACGAGGGGCTGTCCCGCGCGGTCCGCGAGGTGTTCGTCTCTCTCTATGAGCAGGGGCTGATCTATCGCGACAACCGGCTGATCAACTGGTGTCCCCGCTGTCATACCGCCCTGTCGGACATCGAGGTCGAGCACGAGGAGAAGGCGGGCCATCTCTGGCATCTCCGCTATCCGGTCATCGGCACCGACCGGCACCTGGTGGTGGCCACTACCCGCCCCGAGACCATGCTCGGCGATACCGCGGTCGCGGTCCATCCCGAGGACGAGCGCTATGCCGACCTGGTGGGGAAAATGGTCCTGCTGCCGCTGGTCAACCGTGAGATCCCCATCATTGCCGACGAATACGTGGACCGGGAGTTCGGTACCGGGGTGGTCAAGATCACCCCTGCCCACGATTTCAACGAT
Source organism: Geobacter sp. (assembly GCA_009684525.1). NCBI lineage: Bacteria > Pseudomonadati > Thermodesulfobacteriota > Desulfuromonadia > Geobacterales > Geobacteraceae > Geobacter > Geobacter sp. Next base: position 55,574 of record WKKR01000005.1, on the reverse strand, counting down.
TTCGAGGTCGGCCGTCGCCATGGCCTCGAACTGGTGAATGTCTTTGACGAGTCCGGTTTCATCAACGAAAACGGCGGCCCGTACCGCGGCACGGAACGCTTTGCCGCCCGAAAGCGGATCGTCGAGGACCTGGACGCGCAGGGGCTTTTGGCAAAAATCGACGATCATAACCTTGCGCTCGGCGGTTGCTACCGCTGCAAAACCGTTGTGGAACCCTATCTGTCGCTGCAGTGGTATGTCAAGGTCGGCCCGCTGGCTGATCAGGCACTCGCTGCGGTAAAGGACGGCCGGACCCGGATCGTCCCCCAGCAGTGGGAAAACACCTATTTCGACTGGCTGGAGAACATCAAGGACTGGTGCATCTCACGCCAGATCTGGTGGGGTCACCGGATTCCCGCCTGGTATTGCGACGACTGCGAAGGGATTACGGTGAGTCGGGCCGATGCCGCGGCATGTTCGCACTGCGGTTCGACCAACATCAGACAGGAGACCGATGTCCTCGATACCTGGTTCTCTTCGGCGCTCTGGCCCTTTTCCACCATGGGATGGCCGGATCAGACCCCCGAGCTCAAGACCTTCTACCCCACGGCCTGCCTGGTCACCGGCTTCGACATCCTCTTCTTCTGGGTGGCACGGATGATGATGATGGGGCTGCATTTCATGGGGGATGTGCCGTTCCGCGAGGTCTACATTCATGCCTTGGTGCGCGATGCCCAGGGGCAGAAGATGAGCAAGTCCAAGGGGAACGTCATCGATCCCCTGACGGTGATCGATGCCTACGGCACCGATGCCTTCCGTTTCACCCTGGCCGCTTTTGCCGCCCAGGGGCGCGACATCAAGCTGGCCGAAGAGCGGATTGCGGGGTACCGGAATTTTGCCAACAAGCTCTGGAATGCCGCCCGCTTTGCCCTGATGAACCTGGAAGGGTTCGATCCCGCTGCGGTCGATGCCGGCAGTCTGATTTACAGCAATGCCGACCGCTGGATCTGCTACCGACTCAACGAGGCAGCGCGGGAGGTGAATGCCTCCCTGGCCGAGTACCGCTACAACGATGCGGCCAGTACGCTCTACCGCTTTACCTGGAGCGAATTCTGTGACTGGTACATTGAACTGGTCAAGGACGATCTCTACCGGGGCGAGCCGGAACGCCGCCAGACCGCCCGCTATATCCTCTGGCAGGTCCTGGAGGAGCTGCTGCGGATGCTGCACCCCTTCATGCCGTTCATCACCGAGGAGATCTGGCAGGCTCTGCCGGGCGAAAAGGAGTGCCCCAGCATCATGCAGGCCCCCTATCCGCAGCCGAGCAGCGAGCGCGATGCCTTCCGCGCCGGAGCGAACGAGATGGAGCTGGTCATGGAGGTGATCCGGGGGATCCGCAACATTCGCGGCGAGATGGAGGTGGCTCCTTCGCGCGAAATCGCCGCGATCCTCGACTGTGGGTCTGCGGAGAGCCTGAACCTGCTCAGGCAGAACGAGGTCTACATCATGAGCCTCGCCCGTTTATCCGATCTGGCCATCGGCCAGGGGGTCGACCGTCCGAACGATGCATCCCTGCAGGTGGCCCGTGACGTGGAGATCATCGTACCGCTCAAGGGTCTGGTGGATGTGGAGGAGGAGGAAAAGCGCCTGCTCAAGGAGATCGCCAAGATAGAGAAGGAGATTGATCTCTTCTCCAAAAAGCTTGAAAACCCGAGCTTTGTCGATCGTGCCCCTGCCGAGATCGTTGTCAAGGAACGGGAGAAGCTGGCTGAAGTCACCTCAAAGAAAAAGGTGCTGGAGGAAAGCCTGGAGAAGATCAGGCGTCTCAAGTAGCTATAGCTGGGGGTGGCAAAACGGAAAGGGACAGGAGTCTGGGAACTCTGTCCCTTTTATTCTTCCATGAGTCGTATGGGAAGGAAGGGTGCTGTCGTGCTTGAGCCGTACCTGCTGCAGCTTTTTATATTGAACTGGCTGTTGATCATCGTTGATGCGGCAATCGGTTATCTGGTTTCGCCGCTCCTCGCCCGTTTTGGTGCGGTGGATACCGAGCCGTCTCCCAGAACGGTGCAGATGATCCGCAGGCTGCTCACCCTGATGGTGACGCTCTACATGTTTTTCAACTGCCTGGCCTTTTTCCGCGGGAACAATATTCTGCTGGTGATCATTACCGGGGTCGTGCTACTGGACATCGTGACACAACTGGTGTTGCGGTACAGGATGAACCGACACAAGTGATCGCGGTCGGGCCGGTTTTCCTGCACAGGGATGTCGCTCCTTTCAGAATCCCACTGCGTGGTTGAGGAATGGTGATCTTATCAGAGCGCTGGTGCGGGACTTCGGCGCACTCAGATCCACGGGTGCCATCATGAACCCGACACTCTCAAAGTAAAAAAGGGCATCCTGCAGGACCTTCTGGAATCCTTCTTCATCCATGGGCTGCTGAAGCGGGGTATAGATCAGTGCCTGATTGCTTTCCAGCATCTGCCAGACGAGGTAGACCTCGGCCTTGCCGTTGCGCATGATGGCGTAGATGAACCCGCCGCTTTTCTGGATGCTGAACCCGTCCGGTACGGTCTGGATCTTGTTGGCGGATTCGTACAAGGCGATTATGGCTTCCGGTGCCGGGCAGGGTACGGCGGAGAGGGATCTGTCGGGGCGGAACTCGGTGGCGGACTGACCGTCGCTGCCGTAAAATTCGGAGTTGGCAGAGGCGCCCATTTCCGGAAAGATGACATTGTCAAGTTCCGGGAACAGTTCGCTGCCAACTTCCGGAATCGGTTCGAAGATCGCTGCCGAATCTTCCTCTTCAGGGGGAAGGATGGTTATCGATTCGCACGTATCCAGTACCACGGAATAACTGATTTCCTCTGAAGAGTCGGAATTCTCCCTGAGAATCGCTTCCTCTTCCCGCGGTACGGAGTATGTCTCGACCATCGGGCATCCCGTTCCATTTGAAGCGCGCTCTTCGACGAGTCGCCGCAGTTCTGTCCGCAGTCCGGCAAACTCCAGTGTGGTAACCTCTTCTCTGACCAGCATTTCGTGCCGAAGCCGTGCAACTTCTGCAAGGGCTTGCTCTTCCCGAATGCCTGCAGCGGAAATTTCCGTTTCCAATTCTTCCTTGAGCCGATTGTTTTCCTGTTCCAGCTCTTCGATCATTGTCATGAGCTCTTTTCGCTCGGCACGTGCCGAGTTGAGCGCTGCGGCTGCTACCCGCTCCACCTGTTCTTTATCGATTCTCGCTTGTTCTAGTTCCTTTTCCGCATCGATCCTCATCTGGCGGACAGCGTCCATGGTCTGTTCCAATTCCATGGATGAGCGTTCGGCAACTTCTCGCTCCTGGGATGCTGCCCCTTCGAGTTCGGCAACCTTTTCCTGCAACAGGGCCAGTTCTTCCGTCATGATGGCAATTTCTTCGGCATGTGACGCCTGGAAAAGCTGATATTCCTCCTGTGTTGCATCGAGGGTCCGCTGGACCTGTTCCCGCATCTTCTCTGCGCAAATGGTTTCCGCTGCCTTTGCGGCAAGTTGATCTCGCAGTTCGGCGAGTTCGTCGGTCAACGCGTCAATCCGCTGCCCCAATTCCGTTGATTCGCAGGAGAGTTTCTCCTCGTGTTGACGGTGAATCGAGTCGAGTTTTTCTGAGCTGAGCAGCAGTTGAGATTGCAGCAAGCCCTTCTCTTCGTCCCGTGCGTTCAGATCTGCTTCGTATTGACTTTGCAGGGTTTTGATCCGTTCGTTGAGGCTCGTTACGTTAGAACGGCTGTCGGCCAACTCGGTTTCAAGAAACGTGATTCGTTGTTGCAGGGGGGCGAGTTGCTCATTCGGAAGCTGGTGTTTGTCACAAACGGCTTCCTGCTTTTCTGCCCCAGGAGCAGTGGCAGTGTCCAAAACTGAATCGGTGTTTCCGGACGAGGCCTTTGCCGGGGCAGGGAGATCGATGACTTTCGACACGCTTACGGCTGCTGAAGTGTGGGCAGAAACCTGTTGGACGGTCTGTGTATCGGAAGAGGGTGAAGAAGGTTTCACTGCAGGTTTGACGACTTCGAGTGCCGGGCGATGCGGCGCAGGAGCAACAGAACTCTTGGCTCCCTCTTTCGGGGCCTTGAGGACCTTGATGGTTCCCCAGATAACCTGACGCATGGCAGTGCTGTAATCGAGTTTTATCTGTTCGAGGGCAAATCCCTGGCTTGTGACAAAGAGTTGTGCCTGCTCGAAGCATTTCTGGTATTCGGCTGTGCTGCAGGGCTGCTTTCCCGGTATGAAGACATGGCTTGTCTTCTTGGGCACCTCCCAGAAGGCGATGTAGAGCATCTGTTTCCCATTTTCCTTGGAGGAGCAGATGTATGCTTCGCATTCATTGGGGCTGATCTCTTTGTCCAGAGGTGCGACAGACTTTACCGAGCGGTATGCCTCGTAGAGAAAGGGCTCTTCGATTGCAACATGGGAAAGGGATGGGTCGAGTCGAAAGTTCACGGGTGCCTCCAATAAACTGCATTCGGGAAATGCCCTCAAGCGATTCTCACAACGTGTGAGCACAACAAAAAGCCGGGCGCGAACGTATCAACATCTGATAGTTCGGCACCCGGCTGTCTGCGTGAGACCCTTGGGCTCTCCGTCCCGCCATTGCTGACGGTTTAGTCTTATCGTTTATCAGAGGAAAGACTCAGTTGAATTGTAGTGAAAGTATCGTTCAGAAAGCGGGATGGGGAGGTGATGAATGTCACCATATTCTCATATGAGAGGGGAGGCGGGAGCTGCCTTGGCAAGCCATTATACTCGCTCTTGTCAATATCCCGAATTTGGAGTATTTTCTGGTCGATGAGAACTATGCGACGGAAGAGTTCACATAATTGGCAGGGTCTGGTGATCATTGCCGTGGTTGCCACATGTCTTGCCTTTTTAGGGATGAGGCCCCCCAATCTTTCACCTCCCCAGGTACCAAAACCTACCCACCGTGCAGTGGTGGAATTCTCAGCAAAAAGCGTTAACCAGTCGGTTTGCAAAGATCTAGTTTCCGGTGAGTTCGTCTGCAATGCCCTCACGCTGGTATTTCCCCAAGTCAGTACGTTATCCGTCCATTACTCCCACCCACCTTCTCCAGCCGTTGCAGTTTCCTGTATTTTCAGCCGAGCCCCACCCCGTTTGATTGTCTGAGACAATCCTTTTGCACCATATTCTCGCAATGACCGCGTCGCAGGAAGGGATGCGTCCGGAACCGGCCAACTGTTTTTTCCGGCCTTCTGTCCATACGTGAATCCTTTGCGTGGTTATTCATCATTCTTTTCAATATTTCGCAATAAGGAGGCAAAGACATGATAAACAGGCCTATGTGCTATCTTCTGTGTGGTGCTGCTGTTGCGGTTCTCTTCATGACTGGCTGCGCCAAGCAGGAGTTGATCAAAAAGGATAACCCATTGCCTGCATCAACTTCCGGGGAAGCGGCTCAGGTGAACAACCCTGCTTCGGGGCACACGGCACATGATGCCACGGTGCAGACAGCCGGGAAAACCCCTTATGCCGGGACGGTGCAATCTGCAACCGGTCAGCCGATTGATCGCTTGAGCGCATCAGCACTGGAGAACATCTATTTCTCGTTTGACTCGCCGAGTATTTCCTCTACTGCGCGTGCCGTTCTGGCGCAGAATGCGAAACTCCTTACTGCAAAGCCGGGGGGGATGATCACCATTGCAGGGCATTGCGACGAACGAGGCTCTGCCGAGTACAATCTTGCGCTCGGAGAAAAACGTGCGCTGGCAGCCCAAAAATACCTGATAAGCCTGGGCATACCGGCTAAGCGGCTGGCAACGATCAGTTATGGTGAAGAAAAACCCGCAGATCCCGGTCATGACGAAACTGCGTGGGCCAAGAACCGGCGCGATGAATTCAGCATCAACAGCAACTAACTGCAGAGCAACCATCTATGCAGAGCCGGGTCGCAGGGGGAGATCGCAATCTCTTCCTGCGGCCTGGCAGACTATGAGGGCGCAGGGATGAGAAGAGTCTTTAAAGTGCTGCAGTTATCGCTTTTTATGCTTGTTTCCTGCGGGTTTGCCTGGGGATTTGGTGCAGTGGATCGTTGTGCTGAGTCAAAAAATGCCGTGCATGAGTTGTCAAGCACGAAAGAGGATGACCTGCGGGCAGCAGAGGAGAAACGGATCATTGCGCTCTGCCCCGAAGGCGGATCTGCGTTTTTTGTCCGGGGACTGCAGATGGAGCGCAATGGCGACTCCGCAGGTGCATTGACCACGTATCGGGAAGCCATTTCCCTAGACGGTTCTCTGCCCGAAGCCCATGGGAATCTCGGACTTCTGTTGCTAGGCAGCGGCAAGGCGGCTGAAGCAGCCATAGAACTGACCAAAGGGCTTATGGGAAAGGCTGATCCGCGGTCTTGATCCAGATAACCTCGAAGGGCATCGGGAGCTGGCGGTTCTCTACGGCAAACAGCGGATGCTCGACAAGGCAGTCGGCCAATATCGTGAAGTCCTCCGCCTCAAGCAGGATGAAATGGATGCACGGCTTGCGCTTATCTCGCTGTATGTGAAAATGAAAGACTATCAGGGTTTGACAGAATTGTTGGAAGAGGGGACGCGACTCTTTCCCGATGATGCAAACAGTCACTATCGGTTGGGGATCGTATATGAGTTCAGGAAGAACCTTCCCGCTGCAATCGAAGAGTACCGGAAAACGGTCGAATTGCAGCCTTTGCACGCCAAAGGGCACAATGCCCTTGGCAGGCTTTTCCTGAAGACCGGTCGGATGGCCGAAGCCAGAGTATCCCTGGAGGCGGCAAAAAAGGCAGATCCGAGGCTGGCAGAGCCGAGAATGCTCCTCAATACCATCCGGGAGGACCTTTCGGCGGGAAAAGCACACTATAAAAAGAAATACAAGAAAAGTCGCAGAAAAAAGGTAAAGACGAAGCGTAAATAACCGGAAAATGGGGGCGATATGGGAACCAACATTTCATTCGTGGTATTGGGGGCGGCAGCCGGCATACTAAGCGGCCTGGTGGGGATTGGCGGGGGAGTTATCATCGTACCGGCTCTGGTGCTGGTCTTTGGCCTCTCGCAGTTGAAGGCGCAAGGTACCACCACGGCCCTGATGGTCCCTCCCATCGGGATACTCGCCGCCTGGACTTATTACCGCCAAGGCTACGTCGACCTGAAGATAGCTACCCTTGTCTGTGCCGGCTTTCTGCTGGGGGGGTTGCTCGGGGCCAAGATAGCCACCAGCCTGTCGAGCGTAGTACTGGAAAAGGTATTCGGTACCGTGCTCCTGATCATTGCGATCAAGATGTTGATGGCGCGACATTAGACAAGAACGACTCTGAGGAGAAGACACACATGCAGTTCCCTGGATCTGATAGAACCTGATTACTCTTCATTGCCGACCTGGCTCGTCGATCCGATTCTACAGGAGGATGCCAAGATTGAGGCGCTGCTCTCCAGCGGAATATCGTTGATCACCATCGGGGCCGGAAAAATGATGAGAACAAAGAAATGGCACTGAAAGGAGACCCATGACCGTCGAAATCGCGATTGTCCTGGCCTTCGTCGTAGCGGCAGTCATTCTCTTCGCCACGGAGAAACTGCCTATCGACCTCGTTTCGATCATGGTCATGGTGGGTCTCCTTATTTCCGGGGTCATCACTCCCGAGGAAGGGATCGGCGGCTTCAGCCACCCGGCGACGGTGACGGTTGGCTCAATGTTCATCCTTTCCGCCGGCCTCTACCGCACTGGAGCGGTAAACTTCGTCGGTGCGAAGCTCGTGCAAGTCGGCAAGAGGAACTTCTGGCTCGCTCTCATACTGCTTATGCTCACCGCAGGCACCTTCTCTGCCTTCATCAACGATACTGCCGTGGTTGCCATCCTCATCCCGGTCGTACTTGGACTTGCCCAAGAGCTCAAAATCAGTCCCGGCAAGCTCCTCATGCCCCTGTCCTTCAGTGCCCTCTTTGGCGGGGTATGCACCCTCATCGGCACTTCAACCAATATCCTCGTCAGCTCAATTGCCGTCAAACACGGCCAGCCTCCCTTCGGCATGTTCGAGTTCACTTCGTTCGGTGTCGTCATCCTGGTCGTCGGCAGCCTCTACATGCTCCTTATCGGCGTTCGTCTCATTCCCGAAGGGAAAGTAGAAGAGGATCTTCGCAAGCAGTTCGGCATCGGCGACTACCTTGTTGAAATCGTGCTGGAGTCCGAGGCGCTCTCGGTCGGCACTGTGTTGGCCGACTCACCGCTCTTGCGGGACCTTGCCATCAGGAGCTTTGATGTCTATCGCGACGGCAGGCGGGTAGAGGAACCCTCCGACCGGCTCGTACTTAAGGCCGGAGACCACCTCAAGGTGCGCTGCGACTTGGAAAACTTCCGCAAGCTTCAGGAACGCAAAGGGATCGTTCTGAGGCAAGAGGTGGAAGCGGGAGAAGGGGGAAAAGAGGAGGAGACGGTCCTGGTGGAGGCGGTCATTGCCGGCGGTTCCACCCTCGACGGTCGCTCCCTCAAACAAGCCCGCTTCAGATCTCGCTACGGTCTTACCGCGTTGGCTGTCCGCCACCGGGGGTTAGTAATGCGGGAACACTTGGAGGAGATGGAGCTGCGTGCCGGCGATGTCCTTCTCTTCGAGATGGATAAGCATCACCTGGACCAGCTCAGGGAGGACAAAACCTTTGTCCTCGTCTCTGAGGCGGAGTTTCCTACCTTCCGCAAGAGAAGAATGGTCATTGCTGTCGCCATTATCGCTTTCGTCGTCGGGAGCGCTGCCACAGGGCTCCTCCCGATCCTGGCGAGCGCCACCCTCGGCTGTGTCCTCATGGTGCTTTCCCGCTGTCTCACTCTGGAGGAGGCATATGGGGCTATCCAGTGGAAGGTCATCTTCCTGCTGGGAGGGGTTCTCGCCCTGGGAAAGGCGATGGAAACGAGCGGCGCGGCGCTGCTCATTGCCAACACCCTCGTGGATACGGTTGGTGCTCTTGGACCCCGGGCACTCGTCTCCGCCTTCTACATCATGACATCTCTCATGACGGAGCTCATGTCGAACAACGCCACCGCCGCTCTTCTCACCCCCATTGCCATCGCCGTTGCCGAATCGTATGGCGTCGATGCGCGTCCCTTTCTCATGGCAGTTACCTATGCAGCTTCGGCCGCTTTCATGACCCCGGTCGGTTATCAGACGAATACACTCATTTACAGTCTGGGCCATTACCGCTATGTTGACTTTCTCCGGGTCGGCACACCGCTCAATCTCTTATTCTGGCTGCTGGCCACTATTATGATTCCCTGGTTCTGGCCGTTTTAGGCAATGGAGGCATACATGGCAACACTCACATTCTGGCTCGCACGCATGAAGGAGTACCTCGGGGTCCAGCTTTTCACCATCGGGGTTACCCAGATTACCCTTTGGACGGTCATCTACCTCATTATCCTCATGGTTCTTCTCTTCTACCTTTCCGGCAAGCTCCGGAGATGGATCGTGGAGCGGGCTCTGGTCAAGACCCGAATGGAGGTTGGCGCCCGGCAGGCAACCGGTTCCATCATCCGCTACTTCATCATCGCCGTCGGCTTCGTCATCATCCTCCAGACCGCGGGGATCGACCTCACCGCCCTCAATGTCCTGGCCGGCGCTGTCGGCATTGGACTCGGCTTCGGCCTGCAGAACATCATCAACAACTTCTTCTGCGGACTGATCATCCTTTTTGAAAGGCCCATCAAGGTAGGGGACCGGGTCGTGGTCGGGAACGTGGAGGGTGACGTGGTGCAGATCAGCGGTAGGAGTACGACGGTGGTGACCAACGATAACATCGCCATCATCGTCCCCAATTCGAAGTTCGTTACTGAGAACGTGGTCAACTGGAGTCATGGCGATCCCAAGGTCCGGTTCCGGATTCCCGTCTCCGTAGCTTATGGAAGCGATGTGCGGCTGGTGGAGCGGCTACTTCTGGAGGCTGCGGCCGAAAACCCCGATGTTCTGGAGAAGCCCGCCCCAGGAGTTCGTCTGATGGAATTCGGCGAAAGCGGACTTGCTTTCGAACTTCGGGCCTGGAGCACCAGCCTAGCACATCGCAAGGGGCTTCTCATCAGCGCACTCAATTTTGCGATCTATGACAAGTTCACTGCGAACGGTGTTGAGATACCCTTCCCTCAGCGCGATGTTCGTATCAGGTGAGGAGTTGTGGCTATGACGACGAGTGAGTACTGAGCGTGAACACACTATGTTTGAGCCATCCTAATGAATATGGCGATCAAGATGCTGTTTACATGACAGTAGGCACGACCCTGAGATAAATCCACGGAGCACCGTATGTTAAAAGATCATTCCCCGGAATCGATTGAAATAGACATCACCATACATGTATTTTCCGTCTCTGCCACACTGGTCGGTGTTTGCCTGACGGTCATCAGCCTTTTCATCATCAATCGCCGCCTGTCCAGTGTCAGGAGTATCGGTGAGGAATTGCTCGCGTTTGATGCCCTGATGTTTCTCGGTGCATGCGTGCTTTCCTATGCAGCCTTGAGATTGAGGCGGAAGGAACGCCAACATCGCATCGAACGGTTGGCAGAGGAACTCTTCTTTGTCGCGTTGACATTCATGGCGCTCATCTGCATCTTCATCGTCTACGAGTTGATTTAGGCAAAGATGTTCGTGGCTTCACCCCATTGCCCACAGGCAGCAAACACAGCACCTGCGATTTTCTATCGCAAAGGTAAAGAATTTGCTTGACGATCTCGGAAACGATACGTAAGATGAAAATCACTTTCAATAAGGATAGCTGAGTGAAACAGGCCAAAAAGAAGGCATTTCGCGATTTCATCACCCAGAAGGGGCTTAAGTCTACCCGCCAGCGTGACGTCATTCTCGATTGTTTCCTTGCTTCTGCCCGTCACATCAGTATCGAGGAGCTCTACCTCAAGCTCCGTGCAAAAAACCCCAATATCGGCTATGCCACCGTCTATCGTACCCTGAAGCTCTTTGCCGAATCGGGGATCGCCCGCGAGATCCAGTTCGGCGACGGGCAGACCCGCTACGAACATGCCACCGAAGGGGAGCATCACGACCATCTGGTCTGCACCCGTTGCGGCAAGATCATCGAGTTCGAAAACGAGACCATCGAACAGCTTCAGCAGGAGGTGGCAAAGAGCCACGGGTTCCTCATCGAGAACCATAAGCTGGAACTCTATGGTGTCTGTTCCCTCTGTCAGAAGTAGTTTTTTTATGTGCAATAAATGAAAGTGATTTTCAAAAGCAACACGCCGGGAGGAAGTGATTCGGATGTCCCTGTTTAAACGGAAGCCAAGCAGTCACGCAGCAGCAGATGCCAGCCTGCGGAAGAAGAAGGTTGCCCTGGTGGGGAACCCCAACGTGGGGAAGAGCGCCTTGTTCAATGCCCTGACCGGTGCCTATGTCACGGTCTCCAATTATCCCGGCACCTCGGTGGAGGTTTCGCGTGGCTCGGCCCTGATCGAGGGCGAACCGTGCGAAGTCATCGATACACCGGGCATGTACGCGCTGCTCCCGATCACCGAGGAAGAACGGGTGGCCCGGGAGATCCTCCTCACCGAGCGTCCCGACGTGGTGCTGCACGTGGTGGACGGCCGCAACCTGGAACGGATGCTGCCGATGACCCTGCAGCTCATCGATGCCGCGCTGCCGGTGATCCTGGTGGTCAACATCATGGATGAGGCGGAGCGGCTGGGATTGACATTCGATTTCCCGCTGTTGAGCGAGAAGCTCGGTGTGCCGGTCATTGCTGCCGCAACCGCCAAGAAAAGGGGAGTCGACGATATCAGAAGGGCCATTCGCGGCTACCGGTTGGGGAGTCACGCCGTTTTCGGCTACAGCCGCCGCCTGGAAGGGGATATCGAACAGATAGCCCGCATGCTCCAGGGGGAATATCCTCTCTCGAACCGTTCCCTCGCGCTGCTTTTGTTGCAACGTGATGAGGAGGTGGCGGCCCTGGTGAGAAGGACCGAAGGGGATACCTACCCGGCCATCGAGGAGCTGGTCAGGGAGGTCACGTTCTCCCGGCGCGAGACCTTTCACCTGGACCTCTCCATGGAACGCAAGGCGATCGTCACGGCCCTGTTGCAGGGTGTCCTGCAGTTGCCCGACAAACGGCGGGTCACCATGGGAGAGCGGATCTCCAATTTGGCGGTGCGACCGCTTACCGGGGTGCCGTTGCTCCTCATCGTCCTCTATTTCGGGCTCTACCGGTTCGTTGGCGATTTCGGCGCCGGCACCCTGGTCGATTTCCTGGAGGGGACCCTGTTCGAGGGGATCTTTAACCCCTGGATCAGCGGCCTCGTCAAAGACTTCATCCCCTGGTGGGCGATCCAGGAGCTCCTGGTGGGGGAGTACGGGGTGATCACCTTGGGGCTGCGCTATGCGGTGGGGATCATCCTCCCGATTGTCGCCACCTTTTTCCTCTTCTTCTCCCTGCTTGAGGACAGTGGCTATTTCCCACGGCTCGCCCTTCTGGTGGACCGGGTCTTCAAGAAGATCGGCCTGACCGGCCGGGCGGTGATCCCCATGGTGCTCGGTTTCGGCTGCGATACCATGGCGACCATGGTGACCCGCACCCTGGAGACGGTCCGCGAACGGATCATTGCCACCCTGCTCTTGGCACTGGCCATCCCCTGCTCGGCGCAGCTGGGGGTGATCCTTGCCCTGCTCTCCAAGACGCCGGGGACGCTCCTTGTCTGGGGGGCCTGTCTCCTGCTGATTTTCCTGGTGATCGGTTTTCTCGCTGCGCGCCTGATGCCGGGTGAGACCCCCATGTTCTACATGGAGCTGCCCCCTATGAGGATGCCGCAGCTTTCCAATATCCTCACCAAGACCTACACCCGGATGCAGTGGTATTTCCTGGAGATCCTGCCGCTGTTCATCCTGGCCTCCTTCCTGCTCTGGCTCGGCAAGATCACCGATTTCTTTGCCAAGCTGGTTGACTGGTCGACCCCTGCCATGCATCTGTTGGGGTTGCCGAAGGAGGTGGCGGTTGCCTTCATCTTCGGTTTCTTCCGCCGCGACTATGGCGCTGCCGGTCTTTACGACCTGCAAACCAAGGGTATACTTGACCCCAGGCAGCTGACGGTTGCAGCGGTGACGCTGACCCTGTTCATCCCCTGCGTGGCCCAGTTCCTGGTCATGAAGCGGGAGCGGGGGTGGAAGGTGTCGCTCGGGATAGGCTTCTTTGTCAGCGGACTCGCGTTCGGCAGCGGTTATCTGTTGAACCAGTTCCTGCTGGTGACGAGGCTGGTATGATCCGTTGCGGGTATTGCGGACACGAGTTCCCCGAAGAGGAAGGAATCCGTTCTTGCGGGAGATGCGGGAAACCGGGAAGCTGCCGGATGGTCAGGTGCCCCCGTTGCCTGTACGAGAATCTGCCGGAACCGCAGGTCATCAAGAAGATCAAGAAGGTTTTCGGCTCACAGAAATAAAGCGAAACGGCACATGCACAAGGAGAATGGGCAGATGAAACTGACCGAAAAGGCTGAAGAGATACTGGAGGCGATGTGGATCGCCATCGAAGAGGAAGGGAAGGGATTCGTCGAGATCGACAGCTTGTCGGTCCCTGCCGACGACCCGGCGTACCGGGAACTGACCTCCCTGGCGATGGTGGAGATCAGGGAGGGAAGGATCTACTATCGCCCGGAAGGGCGGGAGGCCGGCAGGGAGACCATCCGCCGCCACCGTCTGGCCGAGCGGCTGATTATGGACGTGTTGGACATCCGTGGCGATTCGGGCGAGGACAAGGCCTGCCAGTTCGAACACCTCCTGGATCAGGGGGTCGATACCAAGCTCTGCACCATGCTGAACCATCCTTCGACCTGCCCCCATGGCAAGCCGATCCCACCGGGCGACTGCTGCGAAGCGGCGCGCCAGACCGGTGACTTAGGAGTGGTCCCCCTGACCGAGCTGAAATCGGGGGAAGAAGGGGATATTGCCTATCTACAGAGCGGCGACGACAAGAAGATGCAGAAACTGATGGCCCTCGGAGTCCTGCCGGGGAATCGCATCCGGCTCTTGCAGACGTTCCCTTCGTATATCTTTCGGGTCGGGTTTTCTGAATTTGCCGTCGATACTGCCATGGCCAGGGAGATCATCGTCAGAAAGTAAGAGAATCCCATGTTTCCCATACTCGTTGCCGAAGACGACCGCAAGATTGCCAACGTGGTCAGGGCGTACCTGCAGGAGGCAGGGTACCGGGTCGTCCTGGCCGAGACCGGCAGGGACGCCATTCGCGCTGCCGGCGAGGAGCTGCCGCTCCTGGTGATCCTGGACCTGACCTTTCCGGACATGGCAGGGGAAGAGGTCTGCCAGGAGCTGAAGGAGCTGGGGGAGTTTCCCATCATCATGCTCACCTCCAAGGCCTCCGAGGAGGAGCGCCTGGTCGGCTTCGCCCTGGGGGCCGACGACTATGTGGTCAAGCCCTTTTCCCCCCGCGAACTGGTCTCCAGGGTCAGGGCCGTGCTGAAACGTGCACAGCGTCAGGAGCTGGGCGGGGCGGAACAGCTCCGTTTCAATGGCGGCGACCTCTGCCTCGACGGCCAGAGCTTTGCCGCGTTCCGCCGGGGGGAGCAGGTGAATCTCACCCCCACCGAGTTCAAGCTGCTCCTGACCCTTGCTGCGACCCCGCAGAAAGTCTTCAGCCGCGAGGAGCTGGTGGAGAAGGCGCTCGGCTATCAGTTTGAAGGGTATGAGCGGAGCATCGACGCCCATGTGAAGAATATCCGCCAAAAGCTCATGGACGATCCCCGCTCCCCTACTTACATCCAGACCATGTACGGCGTCGGCTACCGCTTCATCGGCAGGAAAGATGCGTAGACCCCTTGCCGTCAAGATCCTGGTCCTGCTCCTCTTCACGACCTCAGTAGCGCTCTCCTCTGCCTTCATCTTCCGCCAGCTCATCATCGACGATTTCCGCAGCTACCGGGAAGGGGAGCTGGAGGACCGGGTCTACTGGGTCACTGCCCGGTTGGAAGGGGCGTATCGGGAACAGCGGGGCTGGGCAGCCCCGGCCCTGGCCGATCACAGCGCCTGGGCCCTGCTCCTGGGGATGGAGGTGCGGCTCACCGACCACGCGGGACGGGTGGTGATGGATACGGCACAGGCACTGTCGCTGCTCCCTGCTGCCGACCGTGAACGGGTCCTGGCTGTTTCGGGCTATCTGCCGGCAACGGCACAGGGGAGCTATACCCCTTATCCGCTCTTTCTCGACGGCAAGGAGATCGGCACCCTGGGGGTCCGCTTCGTTCCCCGGTGGCGGCCGGCGATCTTCGAAGAGCGGGCGAGCCGTTTCCTCTTCTGGTCGTCACTGCTGATCGGGGGGATTGCCATCCTCGTCGGTATTGCGGCCGCCCGGAGGTTGAGCAGGCCGCTGGTGCTCCTCACCGCTGCTGCCGAGGGGATCGGCAAGGGGGATCTGACCAGCCGCGTCCCGGCCCATGCCAGGGACGAGATCGGCCGTCTCGGCCAGACCTTCAACCGGATGGCTGAGGAGCTTCAACTGCAGGAGCGGCTGCGGCGCACCCTCTTTGCCAATGCCGCCCACGAACTGCGGACCCCGCTGACAGCCATCCGTTGCGAGCTTGAGGGGATGATGGACGGCCTGATCCCCTCGTCCCGCGAGCAGCTCCAGTCGTTGCACGACGAGACCACCCGCCTGACCTCGCTCTTAGCCGGCATGGAAGATCTGTCATCTGCTGAGGCCAGTTCCCTCAACCTTCAGCGGCAGTCAGTGCAGCTCGGCCCCTTTCTGGCGGGGATCATGGAACGCTACCAGGCACTCTTCGACGAAAAAGGGGTTGCGCTGCTGTCTGCCGCTGCCGATGACGACAGGGTAGATGCCGATCCGGAGCTGCTTTCCCGCATCGTGGTGAACCTTTTGGGGAATGCGCTCAGGGCGACGCCGGCAGGGGGGACGGTTACGGTGAAGAGCGAGCCGGTCACAGGCGGGACTGCCATCAGTGTCACGGATACCGGCTGCGGCATTGCTGCCGATGCGCTACCGCGCATCTTCGAACGATTCTACCGCGGAGCCGGCGGTGGGATGGGGCTTGGACTTGCCATCGTGAAGGAGCTGGTCGAGGCGCATGGCGGCCGTATCGAGGTCGAAAGCAGGGTGGGGGAGGGGAGCAGGTTCACCGTCCTCATCCCTGCAGGCTCCCATCCCGATCTTCAGGACGGGAACCCGCAGAGAGCCGGCCGGTTGTGAATCCGCTTCAGCCGGTAGTTGAAAAACTCAGGTTGTTCAAACATAGTCAGATCGTCGCACCCGCAGAAAGGCCCGCGGAGGCGTGGCAGCGCCACGCCGCACAAGGCGGCTTTCGAGGACGGCGGCGAGATGGCTGTGTTTCAACAACCTGTCAGATGGAGCCGTCCTTTTCACCCATGACTCCCAGGATCTTCTTTGCCTCGGGATGTCCCTGCTTGGCCGCTTTCTTCAACCAGATCACCGCTTCCTTCGGGTCTTTTTTCACCCCTTCGCCCATGGTGTACATGTAACCGATGTTAAACTGCGCCTGCCGGTGCCCCTGTTCCGCTGCCTTGCGATACCAGCGGTATGCCTCTCCCTGGTCGAGCGCCAGGTCCTCTCCCTTGTCGTACAGCATCCCCATTGTGAACTGGGCATTCACGTCTCCCAGATCCGCGGCCTTGCGGAACCATTGCACCGCTTCGCGCCGGTCCTGTTTTACCCCTTCCCCCTTGTAATACATGATGCCGATGTTGTAGCAGGAGTTCTTGCCGCCATCGGCCTTGAAATCCTTCATGGCCCGGCTGAAGTCCTTTTTCTTGTAAGCCTTCAGCCCGCTGTCGAAGCTGGCCAGGCAGGGAGTTGCCGCAAGCAGCAGTGAGAGGATGACGATGATCGTTCTGTTCGTGCATTTCATAGGGACCTCCATGTCCGTTGTGTGGTGGTGATGTGGGGGAGTTACCAGCTTCCCTGTGCCTGTTCCTTCTGGAGCGTGCCGGCCATCCGGTCCGCATCGGCGTTCCCCTGGCGTGACGAGAGCCTGAACCACTCCAGTGCCTTTTCGCGGTCCTTTGTCACGCCGAGACCGTTCTGATAAAGGGTCGCGATATTGAACGATGCCAGCCCATGACCCTGCTCGGCTGCCCTGGTATACCAGGAAAGGGCGCTGGAGAACGATTGCGGCACCCCTGCGCCCCGTGCGTAGAGATTGCCCAGGTTGAACTGCGCATCGGCAGAGCCGTTTTCCGCTGCCTGCGTGTACCAGCGCACCGCTGTCCGCTCATTGCGGACGACGCCGCGCCCCTTCTCGTACAGGAACCCGAGCGTGAACGCTGCTTCCGCGTGTCCTGACCGGGCGGCCCGGTCGATGAGCGCGATCCCCTGTTCCTCGTTGCGCTGCACCCCTCTGCCTGTGCGATAGAGCGAACCGAGGCGGTACGAGGCATCGATCACCCCTTTCTCGCTCGCCTTTGCCAGCCAGCCTGCTGCCTCGCTTTCGTCCCTGCGCACGCCGCGCCCTTCTTCCAGCATGACCGCCAGACGGTACTGGGCATCGACGATACCCCGGCCTGCTGCCTTCCTGAACCAGGCTGCTGCTTCGGCATCATTCCGTTTCGCGCCGCGTCCCTCCTCCAGCATGAGGGCCAGGCGATATTCGGCATCGGGAATCCCTTGCTGGGCGGCCTTGGCGTACCATGCGGCAGCCGCTGTCATCTCTTTTGCCATGCCGGTGCCGGTCTCGCACATCAGACCGAGCTGGTATTGGGATTCCGCAATTCCCTGGTCTGCGGCCCTGCTGAACCAGGTCGCTGCCTCGGCCTCGTTTTTCTCGCCACCCCGCCCCTTGAGCAGCATCAGCCCGAGATGGTTCTGGGCAGCGGCAATACCGTTATCGGCGGCTTTGCGCGACCAGGTGCGCGCCAGTGCCTCGTCCTTCGGCCCGCCGCGTCCTTCATTCAGCATCAGAGCGAGCCGGTACTGGGCCTCGGGGATATTTCCTTCGGCGGCAGTCCGGTTCCAGCGGATCGCCTCGTTGTCGTTCCGGTCCGCGCCGCGCCCTTCTTCCAGCATAATGGCCAGGCGGCCGGCTGCGTAGAGATCTCCCCCGGCTGCAGCCTTGCGGTACCAGGCAACAGCCTCGGCCGCATCGGCCTTGACCCCGCGCCCTTCTTCGAGCATGCGACCGAGGCGGTACTCTGCCCCGTGAATCCCGGTTTCAGCGGCCTGGCGATAGAGCCGTGCCGCCTCAGGCTCGTTTTTGGCAACGCCGATCCCCTCTTCCGTAAGGTACCCCAGCCGGTACTGGGCAGCGGCGTTGCCGCTGTCGGCGGCATAGCCGAACCATCGTGCCGCCTGCTCCATGTTGCGACCAACGCCGCGTCCTTCTTGCAGGAGCATGGCCAGTCGGTATTGCGCCTCGGGGGACCCCTGAACAGCGGCGAGGCGGAGCCACCCCGCGGCGGCGCGCTCGTCCCGTTCGATCCCCTCCCCCTCCAGCAGGAGGAGCCCCAGGGCGAGCCATGAGCCGGGGTGGTTCTGCAGGGCTCCTTTCTTCAGCCAGAAGAGGGCCTGCCGGTCGTCCCGCGGGACGCCTTCTCCCTTTCCGTAGCGCATGCCGAGGTCGTACTGGGCCGACGGATCTCCTGCCTCGGCGCGGACTGCCAATTCACTGACCGCCGACACAAGGGCAGCCGTGTCGGCCTTGCAGACCGTGGCGCCTGTTGCGGCGATCAGCACCAGCAGCAGAATCCCTCTGCGAATCAATCGATGTTGCATTGCCGTTTCCCCTCGATTCATCTGATCTCCGGCCTCACCCCGGCCGGTTGCGGTGTTTGTGGCAGCCAACAGCACCCCGTTCTGGTGCCAAAGAAGAGAGGAGTCTGCGGACTACCGGCCAAACCACCGATTACCGTGCAATATCTCCACCAAACCTGAGCGTCGATCCCTCTTTAATGAATGCCGTGACGATAGGCACTGTTGCGAGGCATGAACTTTGTATATATTATATAATGCAATCAGAATCTTGAATTGGGAGATCCTTATGAATGTGCTGCTGGTAGAGGACGAGTACAAAACGGTCGATTTCATTAAGAAAGGGCTGCATGAAAACGGTTTTCGCGTCGATGTCGCCCACTATGGGACTGACGCGCTCAAGCTGGCCCTTTCCCACGAATACGACATCATTGTGCTCGATGTGATGATCCCCGGCATTGACGGCTGGGAGGTGATGCATCGCCTGCGGGAAAAGGGGAACATGACGCCGGTGATCTTCTTGACCGCGCTGGATGGGCTGGAAGACCGCCTCCGCGGCCTGAAGCTCGGGGCGGACGATTATATCGTCAAGCCGTTTGCCTTTTCCGAGCTCGTTGCCAGGATCCACACGGTCCTGCGGCGGGGCCAGGCCAAGACCGGCGGCGAGCTCTACCGGGTCGGGGACCTGGAACTGGACCTTGCCGCCCACCGGGTCGTGCGCCAGGGGGCCAGGATCGATCTGACACCCAAGGAGTATACCCTGCTCGCGCTGCTCATGCGTTACCAGGGGGATGTCCTCACCAGGACCCGGATCGCCGAAAGGATCTGGAACCTGGACGATTTCCACGATACCAACGTTGTCGACGTCCATATGCGCCGGTTGCGCGCCAAGATAGACGACCCCTTTGAAAAGAAGCTGATCCACACGGTCCGTGGTGTCGGTTATGTGCTTGAGGACCGTGGCTGATGTTCGTGCCGCTGCAACCGAAAAGGAAACCGTCCGTTTCCATCAAGAACGAACTGACCACCCATTATGTGGTGTCGTATTTCATCATCCTCGTCTGCGTCATCGGTCTCATCTACTGGGCGCTGGTCGCAGCCATAAAACAGCAGGCCGTCAAGCACATGAAAGACGAGATCATGGTGCTGCAGACGATCCTGAATTCCGGCGACCCCCGGGCATTGCAGCGCAAAATCAAGACATCCCAGGAAAAGGAGTTCGCGAAACTCTATATCCGCATTCTGGACCAGGACAACCGCGAGATCACTCAGACACCGGAGATGGACCAACTACTGCCCCCCCCCTTCTTCCACGAGCCGGTAGCCCTGGAGAGCCTGAAGTCGGAAGGTTTCAAGCAGTACCATGTCAACGGCAAGGTCTTCCTGGTGGAATCGATGTGGCTCCATGTGCTGGGTGCGCCGAGGATTGTCCATATGGCGCTGGATGTCTCTTCCTTCGAGCGGATTCTCGACGTATTCCAGGGCTGGCTGGTCGCAGTGATGCTGGTGGGGCTCCTGGCGTCCAGCCTCGTGGGTCGTTACATCACCCACAGGGGATTGCGTCCACTCGACCAGATCGCTGCCAAGAGCCGGCAGATAACCTCCAGCAACCTGGGGGAACGGTTCGAGCCCGACAACTGGCCGGTGGAGATGCATGAACTGACGTTGGAACTGGACGACATGCTGGACCGCCTGCAGCATTCTTTCGAGCGGCTGAAGAGTTACGCCGCCAACCTGGCCCACGAGCTGCGCACCCCCATCGCCAACCTGATGGGTGAGGCCGAGGTGGTGCTGACCCAGAGCCGGGATAGCGCCGAATACGAGCGGGTCATCGAGTCGAGCCTGGAGGAGTATCAACGGCTGTCGCGCACCATCGACAGCCTGCTCTTCCTCGCCAAGGCCGACTCCCAGGAGGTCAGGCTCAAGTTGGAGGAGGTCAGGGTCAAGGAGGAGATCCATAACCTTGAGGACTACTACGAGGTATCTGCCCAGGGGAGGGCATTCCTGATCCTGTGCGATCCGGACATGACCGTGCGGGCGGACGTGACCCTGTTTCGCCGGGCCTTGAGCAATCTCATCATGAATGCCATTAAGTATAGTCCTGCGGGTGGGATGATCACGCTTCAGGCAGAGCGGTCCGACGGCTTTGTGGAGGTGACGGTCGCCGACCAGGGGATCGGCATTACTCCGGAGAATCTGGAACGCCTGTTCGAACGGTTCTACCGGGTTCCGGAGGCAAAGTCGCTGGACCACCGGGGGGCTGGACTCGGCCTCGCCATCGTCAAGTCGATCATGGAGCTGCATGGCGGCGCAGTGGCAATTTCCAGCGAGCCGGGCAAAGGAACAAAGGTCACCCTGACCTTCCCGGCGGCAGACTAACCGGATTATTTTTGCTCAATGAGTCGAAAATGACAACCCTGTCAGTTTAATGAAAGGTTTACGAGCGCAACGCTCGGCTAATTCGGGAAAGATGACGGGATTTTACGTTTCTCCTTCCGGACAGAAAGAAATCATGCAAGGCCTCCGACTTCGGGGGCCTTTTTTTTGTGTCATTTTTTCTCCTGATTAAGAGTGCTTACGAAAAAATGAAGTGCCGGCAACGACGATGGCATTGCCGATGCTTTGTAGTGATTCAGAAACAGACTGGAATACTTACGAAATTGTCAGAAAAGGGAAACAGGCGGATGGGACTCAAGGGGTTGTGCATAGGGATGACGGGAGTGCTGGCGATCGGGCTGACCGCTCCGGTTTTCGCTGCCGAGGTGAAGGCCTCCTATCTCTATAACCTCTCCGACTTTACCGGGTCCAAACCGTTCAGCTCGGCAAAGATCACCCTGGCTCCGGTGAAGAATGAAATATATGCCATGGCCGGTGAATCGGTATCGGTGTTCAACAGTAGCGGCATGGAGGTCTACCGCTTCGACTATGACCCCACCCTGGGGGTTGTCGTGGATGTGGCGGTGGAGGAGAGCGGCGACATCATCGTCCTGGCCCAGCAGGGGGCAAAGTTCAGGCTGGTCCGCTGCAACTTCCGCGCTGAGCCGGTGGCGCCCATCGAACTGCACGGTGTGCCCGAAGGGTTTGCCTCCTTTGCCCCAAACCGGATCCTGCTCCGCAACGGCAGCCTCTACCTGGTGAGCATGGCAGGGATGCAGGTCCTGGTGGCTTCACCAGACGGCACGGTGCGTAAAGGATACGACCTGGCACACTCGCTGGAGTTTACCGAAAAGGAACGGGTCAACAGCGGTCTCGGCGGTTTCGAACTGGATCGGGACGGCAACTTCCTCTTCACGGTGCCTGCCATTGCCCGTGCCTATCGCCTGCTCGGCGATGGGACCGTCAAGTCGGTCGGCAAGCGGGGGAGTGCACCCGGACGCTTCGGGGTTATCTCCGGGATCGCGGCCGACAAGGCGGGCAACGTACTGGTTGCCGACACCCTCCGTTGCGTGGTGCTGGTGTTTGACAAGGATTTCAACTTCGTCAAGGAGTTCGGGGCGCGCGGCATCAAGCCCGGCAACCTCGTCGGTCCCGGCGATATCGCCGTGGACAGCGAGGACAGGGTTTATGTCAGCCAGCTCCGCAAGAGAGGGGTCAGTGTTTTCCAGCTTTCCCTGAGCTGATCGAATGATGAGGGCTCTGCATCCTGCCCGGGAAAGGGGTGAATGGGGAGGGATACGAAAAGGATGCGATTGAAAAGGAAGCAAGGAATTATTTTCGGAATGAAACAGCTCGCAGTTTCAAAGGGGCGATAAGCCTCGCAACATCCTCTGCTAGGGGTAAACCCATCGTAAGGTGGGGACACAAAGCCACAGATCCTCAGTTCAGCGACGAACCGGATGGCTGGGCCGCCAGAGAAAACCTTATGGAGGATAGACATGAAGAAAGCAACACAGGTAAGTCTCGCAGTAGCAGCATCCCTTCTCATCAGCGCACCGGCAGCATTTGCATTCCACTCAGGCGGTGTTGCCGAGTGCGAAGGGTGCCACACCATGCACAACTCCCTGGACGGCGCCGCTATGACGTCGGCAACCCCGCAGTTCCAGGCCGGCCCGTACCTCCTCCAGGGGAACGACGCCAGTTCTGCATGTCTCAACTGTCACCAGGGTAGCGCAGGCAGCTACCACATCTCCACCGCCGATGCCGACATGCCTGCCGGTACCGCTCCGCTGCAGATGACCCCCGGTGGCGACTTCGGCTGGTTGAAGAAGAGCTACACCTTCACCGTTCGCGGCAGTGCAGCGACCAACCCCGGTGAGCGCCACGGCCACAACATCGTAGCCGGCGATTACGGCTACGTTGCCGATGCCACGCTGACCGTAGCCCCCGGTGGCAGCTACCCCGCCGCCAACCTGGCATGCTCCAGCTGCCACGATCCCCACGGCAAGTATCGCCGTGACGCGACCGGCGCCATCGCTACTACCGGCCTGCCGATCAAGAACTCCGGTTCCTACAACACCAGCGCTGATCCGACCACCTGGGGCGCAGTCGGCGTTTACCGCATCCTCGGCGGCATCGGCTACCAGCCCAAGTCGCTGGCAGGTTCCTTCGGCTTCACCCAGCAGGTTCCGGCAGCCGTTGCTCCGTCCACCTACAACCGCTCTGAAGCAACCACCCAGACCCGCGTAGCTTACGGTAACAACATGTCGGAATGGTGCGCCAACTGCCACACCGGCCTCCTGCGCGGCTCCTACACCTCCGGCATGGGCGGGCTGACCCACCCGGCCGGCAACGGCGCCAAGCTCGGCGCTACCATTCTTGCCAACTACAATGCCTACGTGAAGTCGGGCGACATGAGCGGCACGTCTGCCAACTCCTACAACTCCCTCGTACCGTTCGAAATGGGTTCGACCGACTACACCGCCATGAAGGCCGTGGCACTCAACACCGACGCTCAGCTTGGTGGCGCCGATTCCAACTCCAACGTGAACTGCCTCTCCTGCCACCGCGCCCATGCTTCCGGCTTTGCCAGCATGCTCCGCTACGCTCACGAGAACGAGTTCATGACCATTGCTGACGCCAGCGGGAACTCCATCTACGATCCGAACAGCACCACCTCCGCCGTTTCCCAGGGCCTCACCGCCGCTGAGCAGCAGGCTGCCTACTACGGACGCGATGCAACCAAGTTCGCTCCTTACCAGCGCCTCCTGTGCAACAAGTGCCACGCCAAAGATTAATTCTCTGACCGTTGTGGCTCGGAACGGGGTCGGCCATGCGCCGACCCCGTTTTTAACCTTCTGCAGGCACGGGGGGGGTACGGCCGCGACACCGCCACGCCACCGGTTGATAGGGTGGTGTCTAGTCTGTTCTGTGATGGCTGGCATCTGCCAGCCTTGTTATTTTGCGGGGGGGCTGGTTAGAATTCTGTAAGCAAACCATGCCCGTATCGGACTTCCGCCCAGGCGGCGGTCCGGAGAATGCGGCGCATGTCCCCGTGGCAGGAGAGTGGATACCGCTGGCGCAATGAAGCGCCCAGGCGATGGAGCGCCGGTATCCTCCCCTTTGCCCGCGAGAAAGGAACAAGCTGTGCCGTTGTCCTTCGCTCTCCTCGTCTATGTCATGTTTTTCTGTTCGGGGGCTGCCGCCCTCATCTATCAGGTGGTCTGGGTTCGCTCCTTAAGCCTGGTGTTCGGCGGTTCCCATCTGGCAGTAACCACCGTGCTGGCGGTCTTCATGGCAGGTCTCGCCCTGGGGAGCCGGCTGCTCGGCAGGCGCGCCGAGGACCGGTCCTCGCTCCTGCGTCTCTATGGCATGCTGGAGATCGGGATAGCCCTTTCCGCGGTCGTGGTTGCTTTCCTGATGATGGCTTATCCCAAGATCTACGTCCCGCTGGCAACCCTGGCGGACAATTCTCCCCTCTACCTCTCCCTCATCCGCGTCCTTTTCTGCTGCATCGCCCTGATCGTGCCGACCACCCTGATGGGGGGCACCCTGCCGATCCTCTCGGCATTCATCGCGCAGCACAAGGGAACGCAGCGCGATGCGCTCCCGTTCCTCTACGCCTTCAACACCTTTGGCGCGGTTGCCGGGGCAAGCGTGGCCGGCTTCTATTTCCTTCCCACCCTTTCGGTATCCACCACCCTGGTGATCGCCATCGCCATCAACCTGGCAGTGGGCTCCCTGGCCATCTTTCTGCAGGGGCGGCTGCCGCTTTCAATGGCTGCCAGTGCCGATGCTGATGGAGAGCCCGACATCGAGCTGGTGCAGGAGCGGGTCGCAGACGATCCCCTGCCGTTTCGCCTGGTGCTCTGGGGGATTGGTGTCAGCGGCTTCTGCGCCTTGGGCTACGAGATCCTCTGGACCAGGATTCTCAGCATCGTCATCGGTGCCAGTGTCTACGGCTTCACCATCATGCTCTCAGCGTTCCTGGTGGGGATAGCGCTGGGGAGCTCCTGCTACGGCATCCTGGAGAACCGTCCTGGCAAAAGGGACGCCGGGCTGCGGACCGTGGCAGGTTTCGGGGTGGTGCAGATCGTCATCGGCCTGGCAGCTCTGGCAGTGACCTTTTTCATCCGGCACCTGCCGTCGGTGGCTCTCCTGTTCCAGAACCGGACCCTCTTCACCGGCATGGATTCCTTTGCGGCACGGCAGTTTTTCAGCCTGTTGCTCGCCTTTTCCTACATGCTGGTCCCGGCGTTTTTCATGGGTGTGGCCTTCCCGCTGGCCGGCAAGATCCACCTACGCTATCGCCGGCTGGTGGGGCACGCGGTCGGCGAAGTGCTGACCTGGAACACGGTCGGCGCCATCCTCGGCTCGGCGTTGAGCGGCTTTCTGCTGGTCTATCTGTTCGGGATCGAGCGATCGCTGCAGATGCTCACCCTGGTCAATATCGGCTTCGGTCTGGTGCTGCTCGCAAGCCTGTTGCGCAAGAGGGCGTTCATCTGGCTGGCAGCTGTGGTGCCGCTCGGCTGCATCGTCTTTCTGGCAGTGAACGACACTGCCCTGCGGGTCTGGAACCGGGACTACTTCGCCATTTACCGGGCCAACCAGCCCGAGGCCTTTGCCACGCCCGAGCAGGTGCAGGAGGCGTTGCAGAACACGGAAGTGCTCTATTACGGCGAAGGGGTGTCGTCCATTGTCAGTTCCATCAGGATCAAGGGGGGCGGATATCAGGCGTTCATCACCAATGGCCGGGTGGAGGCCACTACCCATGGTGAGGGGCTGCAGTGCCAGTACACCCTGGGGCATCTGCCGATGCTCCTGCACAAGAATCCGGAAAAGGTCTTCGTGCTCGGGACAGGGAGCGGCATGACCCTGGGTGCCGTATCGGTGCACCCCACGGTTCAGCGGATCGTGCTGGCCGAGATCGAGCCCAAGGTCCTGGGGGTGGCGCGGACCTTTGCCGAGTACAACCATGCCGTGCTGGACAACCCGAAGCTGCAGGTCGTCTTCAACGACGGCCGTAATTTCCTTTTGACCAGCGACGAGAAGTTCGACGTCATTACCGCAGACCCGATTCACCCCTGGTTCAGCGGCGCCGGCTATCTCTATACCGATGAGTATTTCAGGCTGGCGGCACAGCATCTCCGCCCCGGCGGCATCATCTGCCAGTGGCTGCCACTCTACGAACTGTCCCGCCAGGATCTGATGACCGTGGTCAAGACGCTACGCGAGCATTTCCGCTACACCATGATCTGGATGACCCACGACGACGCCGAACTGATCGGCAGCAATGAGCCGATTGTCATCGACGAAGAGGAGCTGGCGCGGCGGATCGCCGTGCCAGAGGTGAGCCGCGACCTGAAGATGGTCAACATGGGGAGTGCCACCGACCTGCTCAGCTACTTCGTGGCAGGACCGGTAGGAAGCGCTGCCTATGCCCGGGGAGGGTTGATCAATACCGACGACAACCTGTTCCTTGAGTTCTCAGCCCCCCGATCCATCGGCAAGTCCCGCCTCATGGCCGAGAACGTGGCAACGCTCCTTCGCTTCCGCGAGAGCATCCAGCCCTATCTGCACAAGCCTGCGGAAAAGGCTGCCAGGGATGAGCAGCTCAGACGCTGGTACAAGCTCGACCGGGCAGGGATGGAGGCCGGCGTTCTTCATGCCGAGTTCCTTGCCGGGGAGTACGATACCCCGAGCTTCCGGGAGGCGGCGCAGGCGTTCAACCGACAGTATCCCGACTATGCTCCTTGGCGTTTTCTCGAAAAGGAGTATTCTAAAGAAGTAGCGATGTCGCCGTCGCTTTTGGCCTTGATTCCGCTGCAGGTGATGAACGAACGGGGCCTGCCGGTGCGGATGGAGGTGTCTGCGGTAAAGGCGCCCGTCTCGCCCGGAATTGCCGAAGTGATGATCGTCGACAACAACGCGCGGGTCATCTTCGGGCAGCTTACGGTCCAGGGTGCCGATCGCGACGGTTTCATGAAGCGTTTTGCCTCCGACACCCTGGCTGAAGTCCAGAAGGCTTATCTGCAGGAGCGGAATGATGCCAGAGGGGAGAGGCGGCAGTTGCCGGGCATGGGCAGCATGACCGAGCGGGTGAGGATGATCGTTGCCCGTCAGGTCAATGTCTATCGGGCAGAGGCAGCAGGGGCGACACCGGCAAACTGATGCCGTGCCGCTGCGGTTGCGGTTTTCGGAGCATGTGCAGGTTGTCTGCAAGGGAGCCAGCGGGGTGGTTGTGAAGAGAGCTGGTACGACATTCGGGATGATTTCTCTGGGGCTCTTCATCCTTGCCGGGTGGGGGAGCGGTCCGGCTGTTGCCTTTCACGAAGGGGGGGCAGGGGAGTGCGAAGGGTGCCATTCCATCCACAACTCCTTCGAGGGGGCTCCCATGACAGCCAATGCCCCTCCCGGAAGCGGCAACCGCTATCTGCTCAAGGCGAGCGACCAGGGTTCGGTCTGCCTGAACTGCCATCAGCAGGCTGGCGACACCGGTCCCACCTCCTACCATGTCAGCACGGCCGAGGTGGACATGCCGATCGGTGCCCCGCCGCGCCAGTTGACGCCGGGTGGCGATTTCGGCTGGCTGAAGAAGAACTATCTCTGGATGCCGAGCCTGGGCGCGTCCATGCTCACCAGCAGTGGCGACAGCCACGGCCACAATATCGTGGCCCAGGATTACGGCTACCTGCAGGATGCAACAAAACTCTCCGCCCCCGGTGGGACCTATCCGGCCGCTTCGATGACTTGCATCAGCTGTCACGACCCCCACGGCAGATATCGCAGGAATGTCGACGGCAGCATCGCAACCGACGGCAAGCCGATCAAGGGCTCCGGTTCTCTGGCAGGCAGCGCCGATCCCGACACAACCTTTGCCGTCGGCGTCTACCGGATGCTGGGGGGGATCGGCTACAACCCCAAATCGCTGGGGGGGGCAAACCCCTTTTCCGCGAATCCGCCCCTGGCCGTAGCCCCTGATATCTACAACCGCTCGGAGAGTGTTTCCCAGACCAGGGTGGGGTATGGCAGCGGGATGTCGGAATGGTGCCGCAACTGCCATCCCAATATCCATACGGACAGCGCTCCGACGCCGCTTACGCATCCGACCGGCAGCAGCGGCACCCTGGGCTCGACGATCGCAGCCTATTACAACCAGTATGTGATGACCGGCGATCTTACCGGCATGGAAGCAACGTCCTATCTGTCGCTGGTCCCCTTTGAGGTCGGCACGACCAATTACCCGCTCCTCAAGTCGATCGTGACGGCCTTCCCGACCAAGGGGCCGTCCACTGCCGACGGTAACCCGGCCGTGATGTGCCTCTCCTGCCATCGTGCCCATGCCAGCGGCTGGGACGGCAGCATGCGCTGGAACAACAAGTCGTCCCTGATCGTCAACAGCGGTACCTATGCGCAGGAAGGACAGACATTCCAGCCGTACGGCCAGGGGAGGACCGAGCAGGAGGCCCTGCGCGCCAATTACGACATCCCGGCTTCCCGCTTTGCGACTGATCAGCAACCGCTCTGCCAGAAGTGCCATGCAACAGTCCCTCCCTGACCAGGTGTGGGCGGTGTATGATCCATCTCCCCTGCCCAGTGCCAGGGGATCGAGGAGTGTGTAGTGTTGAAGCGACTTATTCTGACCGTTTGCCTTGCCTGTCTGATCGCCGGATGCCTGGGCCCCCAACAGGCTATTCGCCGGCCGCTGATCGACGAAGGAGAGCTGTATCTCTACTGCGAACCGTTCCCGCCGGAGGCGAGCAGGCTACGGTTTTCCATTGCCGGTATCTCGGCGCTCAGGGACGATGGCATTGAGTTTCCCCTGACCGTGGAACTCGGCGAATTCAGGAGTTCCACCATGTCCCGCCAGCGGTTCTGCGCCTCGGGGATTCTTCCCCACGGCACGTACGTCGGCCTGCGCTACAAGATCAGGAACGCGGCCATGATGGGGGAGGATGGCGAGGGGGCGCTGCTGGTCCCGGAACAGCCCCATGCCAATGCCGTGAACTTCACGGTCAACAGCAGGAAGGCGACCATCCTGAACCTGAGCCTCAACTACCGCGAGTCCACTGCCGGCGGGATACGGTTTGTCCCTGCGTTCAACGCGTTGTTCGCCACCTCGCCGTTGCCGGGTCTGACCGGGTACCTCACCAATTCCGGTTCCAACACGATCATGGTCTTTGACAAGCGCTCGGCCCGTATCGGCAGGGTCATCGAAACCGGGAAGGGGCCGGCCGGGGTTGTGCTGGACCAGGTGCGCAGACGTGGCTACGTGGTGATT
Organism: Geobacter sp.; assembly: GCA_009684525.1. NCBI lineage: Bacteria > Pseudomonadati > Thermodesulfobacteriota > Desulfuromonadia > Geobacterales > Geobacteraceae > Geobacter > Geobacter sp. Next base: position 26,222 of record WKKR01000005.1, on the reverse strand, counting down.
TCCGGTGAAGATGCCGTGGACGTGATCGATGCGGCTGAGCACGAGATCATGGCGCGCATCAGGCTGAATCCCGGCGATGCCCCCCGTTCCCTGGTCATTACCCCGGACGGGAAATACCTTGTCACGGCCAATACCGGCTCCAATACGGCGAGCATCCTGGATGCCCTCTCCCAGTTGGAGGTGGCGCGGATCCCGGTGGGGAACAGCCCCGAATACGTCATCCTCGACCGGAACGGCAAGCGGGCTTACGTCTTCAACCGCCTTTCCAATACGATCTCGGTGATCGACATCGAGGCGCGGCAGCTGGCATGGACCATCGCCACCGAGGCAGGGCCGCTCTACGGACAGTTCAACCGGAAGGGGGACCGACTGTACGTCTTCCACGAGTTGTCACCCTATCTACTGGTCATCGATCCGGTCAGTCAGACGGTGTTGAAGCGGGTGAACGCCGGCTCCGGGTCGAGCGCCCTGAAGGTGAATACCTTTACCGATCAGATCTATCTCGGCAAGCAGTTCGGTGGGGTCATCGACATCTATGACCCGTTCTCCTTCATCCCCGGCGATTTCCTGACGGTCAACGGCGGGGTGACCTACCTGACCATCGATGGTGAGGAGAACAACCTGTTGGTGCTGACTCCACGGAGCAGGGCGCTACGCATGGTGAACCTGGTGGGCAAGAAGGAACAGGCAGTGCTGGATACCGGCGAAGGACCTTTCTGGGTTGCAGTTTTTGGTGAAAGGTAAGGATGTTTGTGAGGTTTTCGGCCAGGATAGGCGCCATCCTGAGTCAGGTCTGTCTGATCGGGGTTTTCTGTCTGGTGGCTGCCGCTCCGGAGCGTGCAGTCGCCGAGGGGCTTGGCGGCTATCTGGAGTACAATTTCTCCAAATCGAACGGAGAGCAGCGCGACAGCAGCGGCACCCCCACGACCACCAACAGCACGTCGCTGCAGCAGCGTTACAGCCTGTCCATGGATAAGATGATCTACCCCAATCTGAGGTTTTCTGCCGGCGGCTATCTGGAGCGGACCGAGACGGATTTCGACAACTCGGGGCAGTCTACGAACAGCACCCTGAGCAAGTTCAACCCCTATGCCGACCTGAATCTCTCCAACCAGGTCATTTCGTCAGGGCTCGGCTTCAGCCGCAGAGAAGAGACCCTCTCGACCGAGGGTGGGGCATCGGCAACCACCATTGTGGAGAACTACAATGCCAAGTTTGGGTGGAAACCGGAGGGACTCCCCTCCCTGGACCTGCTCATGTCGCGGCTGAACTCTTACGATGCGAACCACGTCTCCCAGGATATCGTTTCCGACACCATCAACCTGAATTCCCGTTACAAGCCGGTACAGACGCTTGATCTCAGCTACCAGGGGAGCCTCAACACCCTGAATGACAACTTGACCGGGCTGGAGGTCCAGTCTCTTACCAACAGCATGCGCTTTGCCTATGGTGACCAGTTCTTCAGCGACCGGGTGTCACTGGCCACGAGCTACAACATCTCGACACGGGTCAATGACGTCACGCCCGGAGGTTCGGGGGAGGTCCGGACCTATCTGCGTCCGAACAGAGGATATTCGACAACGATAGAAGATCTGGTGTACAATCCCGACAGATACACTTTGGTTACTACGGCGAACGTAAACCCCAACCTGCTGGATAAAGGGGCACAGGTAACACTGGCAACCAAGAGCAATTTCCGCCCGAACAGCAATGTGGTGATGATTCTCGAATCGGCCTTCAACGTGTCGATCAACGAGATCAGGGTATTCGTGACGGTCGATAACAGCGACAACGATATCCCGGCCATATTCACGTCGAGATTCAACTGGAAGGTGTATTCCAGCGACGATGGCCTGACCTGGACCGAGGTCGGACCGGTGACGTCCACGTTCAACAATTTGCGGAATACGATCGGCAATGAAATCAGGCATGGGTTCGACCTGTCGTTCCCGACGATTGCCAACAAGCGCTACATCCAGGTGGTCACCGTTGCCCAGGAGATTACCGATGCCAATTACGGCGGGATTTCTCCCGCCAACATATCCGTGTACAACGTCGAGCCGTATTTCGTCGAATTCCTGCAGCCTGGTCAGACAAAGACCACGCACACACTCTCGGGCCTCTACGACCTGAACCTGAAAGTCAAGCTGCTGGAGGAGCCTTCCCTGTTCTACGACATGACCTTCACCCTGGATCATTCCAGCAACGATACGATATCATCGCAGCGCTATCTGGTGCTGAACGGGCTCAGCATGAACCACCGCTTCAATACGAAGCTGACCGGCAGTGCCCGTTTGGCCAGGGAGGATTCGATCGACCCGGAGCGGACCCGCTCTTCCAACACCTTGAGTCTTGCCCTGGCGGCCACTCCCTTGCCGACCCTGACCCATTCTCTGGTCTACAGCGGCCGGGTCGAGGAGGACAACGGTGCCAGCAAGGTGCAGAATTCGCTCTTTCTGACCAACTCGGCCGAGCTGTACCGGGGGGTGAACGTCAACCTTTCCGCCGGCGGCAGCATGGGGCGCGACGAAGTGGGGGTTGACCAAAAGAGCCTGCTCATTACGGCGGGGGCAAGCCTGCAGCCGCACCGGGCCCTGAGCATCAACCTCAGTTTCTCCGATTCGCGGCAATGGCTGACCGGGGGGGGCAAGCCAGACCAGTACATCTACACACAGCTGGGCGACATCTCCAGTACCTTCAATCCGCTGCGAAGCGTCTATCTGTTCGGCGGTTTCTCGTTCATCGCCCAGAACGACAAGAAGACCGAGTATACCCGCAACCTGGGGGGCTCCTGGTCCCCCTTCAAGGATGGGGCGCTGCTCTTGAACCTCTCCTATCGCGAGAGCGTTGCCACGGCCAGCGAAGAGACCAACCGGGCGTTTGTCAGCAGTCTGCGGTGGAATATCCGGAGCGGATCGTATCTGGATGTCTCCTATCTGATCACCAAGGACAGCTCGATTTCGCAGATAAACGATGCGAGGACCTTCAGTACTTCATTGCGACTGAGTTACTGAGGGAACGTTTATCTAGACGTGACCATATTTGACAGGGAGCTGTCCGAGTGGCGGAGATGGCGGATTGGCCGTCGGCCGGCACCGGGACGCTGAATCGGGAGTACACAGTGAGGAACGTATGATGACAGCAGTGCGAAGATCGATGCAAGGGGGCTTTTGGCGCAGATCCCTCTATGCCGTGCTCCTGGCGATGGCTGTGATGCTGGGGGGGTGTGCAGCCAATGTGGACGTGTACCGCGACGGGAACATGGACTTCGGCTCGATCCGTTCGGTGGCGGTGATGCCCTTTGCCAACCTTTCCAAGGACCAGTTGGCCGGGGAACGGGTCAGGGATGTCTTCAATACCATGCTGCTGGCGACCGGGGCGCTCTATTCCGTGCCGTCGGGCGAGGTGGCCCGCGGGATCACCAGTGCGGCGATTGCCAACCCGACAGCCCCGACGCCGGAAGAGGTGATGAAGCTGGCCAAGATGATCAAGGTCGATGCGGTCATCCTCGGGGTCCTGCGGGAGTACGGCGATGTCCGGTCGGGCACTGCCTCTGCGGATGTCATATCCCTGAGCCTGCAGATGGTGGAAGGCCAGACCGGCAGGATCGTCTGGTCGGCCAGCACAACCCAGGGGGGGATCAGCGTCGCCGACCGCCTGTTCGGCGGTGGCGGCAGGCCGATCAACGACGTTACCGAGAAGGCGGTCAATGAGCTTATTACGAAGCTTTTTGAATAGTCTTGCCCTGCTGTTCTTGATCCTTCTGGCAGGCTGCGCCGCTCCCCGGCTTCCTCTGCAGCTTGAGGCCGTGGCTCCGGAAAAGGAATGGCGGATTGCGGTCTTCCCCCTCGAAAACCTGAGCGGGGTACCGGCGCCGTTGAAGCAGATCCGGACCGACCTGGAAAAAGAGATGCTCACGGTGGGGTTGCGGATCGTTGACGCCGGTGAGGTGGACCGGTTCATGGCCAAGCACTGGATCAGGTACAGCGGCGGTATCGATACCACGGATGCCCAAGCCCTCTGGACGGAAACCGGCGCCGATGCGGTGCTGATCACCAACCTGGAGCTGTACGACGAGACCTATCCGCCGAAGTTTGCCTATATCTCCCGGCTCGTCACGACCGGTCCGGCCCCCGAGATCCTCTGGATGGATTCCGTCGGGCTGACCGGCAACGATTCTCCCGGCATCCTTGGCCTGGGGCTGATCGAGGATCCGGGCAAGCTGCGCATGAAGGCCCTGGGGATACTCAGCAGCTCCCTGGAGCGCTTTCTCGCCGATCCTGCCAATCGCAAAGGGGCACATGGCACGGTTGCCGACCGCTACGGCCCGCGCTTTCATTTCAAGTCCCTGGCGCTGCCGCAGGGAGAGAGGCCGACCATTGCCGTTGTGCCGTTTTTCAACGAAAGCACCCGCAAGCATGCAGGCGAAATCGCGGTGCTGCATTTCGTCCGGGAGCTAGTCCGTACCGGAGCCTTTAGCGTGATGGAGCCGGGAATACTGCGCGAGAAGATGCTCAACATGCGGATCATCATGCAGAACGGCATCTCCATCCCGTACGTCGATCTGCTCGTCAATGCGCTGGGCATCGATTATCTGCTGACGGGGAAGGTGTTCGAGTATCAGGATGTGAGTGGCGGCGGCGACAGCCCGAAGGTCGATTTTTCGGCGCAGGTGATCGAGAAGGCGACCAGGAAGGTAGTCTGGACTTCCAGCAGCTGGAACAGGGGAGACGATGGAGTATACTTTTATGATTGGGGCAGGGTCAACACGGCCAGTGCCCTTACCGGCCTGATGACCCGCACCCTGGTACGGGAACTGACAGCACGATGAATGAAGAACTCGTTGACACGATACAACAACCATAGCGAAAGAGAGGTCCCATGAAACTGAAGAGTCTGTCATTGCTGGCCATTGCGGGTGTCGTTTATTGCGGTTTGGCATCTGCACACGCTGCGGAGGGCGCGAAGACAGCGCAGAAGCCGGAGCAGCAACAAGCTGCCGCCAAAGGAGCGACTCCGGCCCTGGAGGCCCCCTCCCTCAACCTGAAGGTGCCGATTTTCTCGCCGCAGTTTGCGCAGTTCCCGGTGGCAATGGTGAATGACGAGAAGATAACCCTGGAGGAACTGACCAAGTCTCTCGGCTCTGTCCATGAGGATATGACTGAAGGAAAGACCGCGCGGAAGAAGGATTTTGCCGATCTGCTCAAGCGTCTCATCAATTCCCAGCTGATCATCCAGGAAGGGCGCAACATGGGGCTCGATCAGCTGGAAGAGGTAAAGAAGGCGGTGGGCAGCTTCCAGAAGAAGCTTTTGCGTGAGACCCTGCTGAAGGAGCAGGTCAAGGATGTGAAGGTCCCGGAGAAAGACCTGGAGAAGGCGTATCGCGAGGAGACCAGGGAGTGGCAGCTGAAGTCGATCATTTTCGAGAAGGAAGCCGATGCGAAAGCCATGGAAAAGGGGCTGAAGGGAGGTAAGAAGTTCGACGCCCTGTTCGACGCGGCAATCAAGGCAGGGTCTGCCAAGGAGGGGGGCAAGGCCAGCGAATTCATCACCAGGGAAAACATCCATCCGGTCATGCTGAAGATGCTTCTCCCCATGAAAGAGGGCCAGGTGAGCGACGTGCTGCCGCTGGAGAAGGGGTTCCTGGTCTTCAGGGTCGAAGGGATGAAGTCGAAGGATGATCCGGCCGTGAAGGAAAAGGTGCACCAGGACCTCCTTACCAAGGCCCGGTTGAAGACCCTGGAAAATTTCCGCGACGGGCTCATCAAGAAGTATGCGAAAAAGAACAAGAAGCTGATCGACAAGCTGGACTTCGAGGCAAAGAAGCCCGGTTTCGAGAGTTTCCTCACGGACAAGCGGGCAATTGTGGAGATCAAAGGGGAGGCACCGGTAACGGTCGCCGATCTGGCCGAGGCGATCAAGGCCAAGTTTTTCCATGGCGTGGAGCAGGCGACCAAATCGAAGAAGGTGAACAAGTCCAAGGAAGAACTGATCCTGCAGATCCTGGAGACCCGTGTCATCGAAAAGGAAGCCAGGGAGCGCAAACTGGACAAGGACGAAGCGCTCAGGGCAAAGGTGAAGTCCTACGAGAATTCGCTCGTCTTCGGCACCTTCGTGGACAAGGTCATCAAGCCTGAAATCAAGCTGACCGACGATGAACTCCAGGCCTACTATCGTGAGCATGCCAAGGAGTTCACCTCCGAAGCAAAATACAAGCTGGATGCCATTACCTTCAAGACGGCCGCAGAGGCGGAGGCTGCCGTAGAAAAGCTCCGTCAGGGGATGGATTTCAAGTGGTTCAAGGCCAATGCCGATGGGCACATAACGGAAAGCGAGGCAGTGCATAACCTGTTCGAGGGCGATTTCGTTCTCGCATCGGATATGCCGGAGTCGTTCCAGAAGACGCTGACCGGAGCCGTAACCGGGGATTACCGGGTTGTTGCGGGGCCGACCGAGAGTTATGCCGTGTATGTCCAGGAGGTCAGCCCGCTGCAGACCCTGCCGTTCTCAGTGGTGGAAGGGGATATCCGCAAGGCGATCTTTTTCAAAAAGCTGAATGCGGATGTGGAATCGTGGGCGGAAAAGTTGAGAAATGCCTCTGATGTCACCATATATGCCGATTTTGGACAATAGGGAGATGCCATGCGTATGACTGCAACAAGACGGATCGGAGTAGTGACCGGGTTCCTGCTACTCGTGTGTGGTCTGATTTTGCCCGGTATGGTGGTTGAGAGCCATGCCGCGAAAAAATTTGCCCGCAAGGAGTGCATGGACTGCCACACCAAGTTCGCTGACAAGTACTTCTCCATGAAGTACCAGCACACCATTGTCAAGGAACAGAAGTGCGAGGGGTGCCACATCCGGCACGGTATCATCCCCAAGATGCTGCTGAAGAAGGATGGCAACCAGGTCTGTTATGAGTGCCATGCCAAGGACAAGCTGGGGCTCACCAAGAAACGGGTCCATACCCCGCTCGTTTCGGGCAAATGCACCATCTGCCACAACCCCCACGGGTCGAATTCCCCCCATCTGCTCTCGGCCGAGGGGAAGGAGGCCTGCTACACCTGCCACAAGAAAGAGCTCTACGAGAAAAAGGTGGTGCACAAGGTTATCCTCGACAAGGGATGCCTGGCTTGCCACCTTGCCCACAGCTCCGACGAGGCGAACCTGCTGATCAAAACCGAGCCGGCACTCTGTCTTGAATGCCACGACAGCGGCAGCGGTTCGTTCAAAAAGGCGCATGCCAACTACCCGGTGCAGGGGAAACGTTGTACGCCCTGCCACAACCCCCACTCTTCCGAGCAGCCCAAGCTGTTGAAGACGAGCATGCACAACCCGGTGGCCACCCAGGGGTGCGACGGCTGCCATGCTGCGGCAACGTCGCAGAACCCGTTCAGCGTCTCCCTGAAAGGTTCGGAGCTCTGCCTGCAATGCCACGACCTTGCCAAGTTGAAGGCAGGCGGCATGGTTGAGCACGCCCCCTTCAAGAGCGGGGAGTGCCTCTCCTGCCACAACCCCCATATCTCGGAATTCCCGTCCCTGCTCGTCGCAGACGGCAATAAGCTCTGCTTTACCTGTCACAAGGACAAGGCCGAGAATGTTGCGTTCAAACATGCTCCCCTGGGGGCCGGCAAGGGGTGCCTCTCCTGTCACAAGCCTCATGCCGCACCGGTCAAGGGCCTTCTCTCTTTGAAAGAGGCGGATCTCTGCTATTCCTGCCATGCCAAGACCAAGGATGCACTGAAGAGTAAATCCATGCATGAGCCGTTCAAGGGGGGGGAGTGTCTCGGCTGTCACAATCCCCACGGTTCCAATTTTGCGGCGATGTTCAAGGACCGGACCGATACGGTCTGTTACGGCTGCCATTCGGATTCGGAACCCAAATTCAAGAAGACCTTCACCCATAAGCCGGTACTGACCGGCGAATGCATCTCCTGCCACATGGGCCACGGTGCTCCTGAAGCCAAGCTGCTGAAGGCGACGGCTCCCAAGCTCTGTAGCTCCTGCCATGCCGATCTTCTCAAGCAGGAGACGGCCGGATCGCTGCACATGCCGTTCAAAGACGGGGAGTGCCTGACCTGCCATGATTCCCACGGCAGCAACGTCACCGGCATGCTGGTCAAGCCGCAGGCCCAGGTCTGTGCAGACTGCCATGGGGCACTCACCAAAGGGATCGAAAAGGCCGGATCGAAACACGCGCCCTTCATGGATGGCTCCTGTTCCAAGTGCCACAGCCCCCACAAGGCGAAGCTGCCCAAACTGATGCTGGCCCAGGGACCGGATCTCTGCTACATCTGTCACAAGGCGACCAAGGAGAAACTGGAGAAGGAGAAGCCGCACGACCCGGCAAAGAAAGACTGCATGACCTGTCACAAGCCGCACTTCAGCGCGGAACCTTCTCTTGAGGCCATGCCGGTCCGGGACCTCTGCGCCCAGTGCCATGAACCGGGCAGTGCGGCGTTCAACAAGGCCCATCTCTCGATTCCGGCAGCGGTCATGACCTGTATGAAGTGTCACGACCCCCATGCATCCAAGGACCCCAAGTTCTTCAAGAGCACGGTCCACGCACCGTTCGCCGGCAGATCGTGCGACGAGTGCCACACCATAGCCAAACCTTGATGAGGAGAGGGATATGAGTTTATCGAAAGTTATTTTACTGCTGACAGGGGTGATGCTGGCCTGGTCGGTGCCGCTCCTGCATGCCAAGGACAATGACCTGCAGTTCAAGCTGAAGCCGGGAGCGAACGGCAAGCTCTGCCTGAAATGCCACACACCCTTCCAGGAGAAGCTCACCCGGCCGTTCGTCCATACGCCTTTGAAAAAGGGGGACTGCACCGGGTGTCACAACCCCCATACGTCGGACCATGGCAAGCTTCTCGATGCCGAAGGTAAAGGGATCTGTGCAACCTGTCACAGCCCGGTCATCGGCAGCAAGCCGCTCAGCGTGCATAAGCCGGTTGCCGACGGCGAATGCATGAAATGCCATGATCCCCATGCGGCAGGCAGCAAGTACAACCTGGTGAAGGAGGGGAGCCAGCTCTGTTTTTCGTGCCACAAGGCCATGGGAGAGGCGCTGGCAAAGGTCAAGTTCCATCACAGTCCGGTCGCCAAGGGGTGCCTGACCTGCCATCTGCCCCATGCCTCCGACAAAGCGACCTTTCTGTTGAAGGACGATGTGACGGCGCTCTGTCTCGGCTGTCACAAGGCCGACAAGCCGCTGTTCATCAAGAAGCACATGGGCTATCCGGTGGCATCGTCGCGCTGTACCGGCTGTCACGATCCCCATGGTTCCAACGTGGCGGGGATACTCTATGACAACGTCCACAAGCCGGTTGCCAACCGGATGTGCAACCAGTGCCACGAAGAGCCGACATCTGCCACTCCGCTCAAGACAAAGAAGGCAGGCATCGATCTCTGCCGCGGCTGTCACAACGACATGTTCAATACCACCTTTGCCAAGAACCGGATTCATTGGCCGCTCATGACGCAAAAGGGGTGCCTTTCCTGCCATAACCCCCATGCCGGCAAGCAGAAGGGCATCCTGCGGGCGCCGATGGCCCAGTTGTGCGGGGGATGCCATGCCGATACCATGAAACGCCAGCAGAAGATCATCTCCAAGCACGAGCCGGTCGTTGAGGGGCGGTGCACTGCATGCCACGACCCCCATGCCTCGGATTTCCTCTTCCTGACAAAGAAGAAGGCTGACTATGATCTCTGTGTCACCTGTCATGACTGGGGCAAGCACTCCACGCACCCGATCGGCGAGAAGACCCGCGATCCGCGCAACAAGAACCTGGGGATCGGCTGCGCCAGCTGCCACCGTTCCCATGGAACCGAGTTCAAGAAGATGCTCTATTTCCCGACTACGACAGAAATGTGCATCCAGTGCCATGAACAGTTCAAGAGGTGATTCCATGAAACGATATGTCAGTGCCGTCCTCTGTTGCCTGGTCATGGGTGTTGCCACCCATGCCCGGGCAGCGGACACCATTAAATTCAAGTTCCTCAATGCCGTCTACCTCGATGTGAAGGGGGCGCCGCTCTATTCCCCCGAAGGGGTGGTCTGTGCCGGCAAGTCTTCGGTTGTCGTTGCCGATTCAGGGAATGGCAGACTGGTCAAATACCAGCTGACCAACGATGAACTCAAGGACGGGATCGAGATCAAGGCTGCCCAGATTTCCTATCCCATCCGCGTGGCCGCCAATACCAAAGGCGAGCTGTTCGTGCTGGACGGCAAGACCCGCAAGGTTGTCCGTCTTGCCGCCGATGGCACCTTCCTCGGCTACCTTGACCCCCAGAACGTCCCGGAACCCTCGGCGTTCGTTGCTCGCAGCCTCGCAACGGACAAGGGGGACAACCTCTACCTCCTGGACATCCTCGGGGAACGGGTGCTCATCCTCGATCCCGCAGGAAAATTCCTGCGTCAGATCCCTTTCCCCAAGGGCTACGGATTCTTTTCCGACCTCAATGTCGACCAGCGGGGAAATATCCTGGTGCTTGACAGTGTGAAGGGGGAGGTCATCAAGGCTGCCAAGGATGCCGCGGCATTCCAGACCCTTGCCACGGGTCTGCAGGCATACCTCTATTTTTCCGTCAGTATTGAAACGGACAACCAGGGGCGGATCTTCCTCCTGGACCAGAACGACAATGCGGTTATCCTCCTTGGCCAGGACGGCTCCTTCCAGGGTCGTTACCTGGGGATGGGGTGGAAGGGGGGCCAACTCTATTATCCGTCCCAGGCATGCGTGACCGAATCGGGAGATTTCGTCATAGCTGACAGGAACAACAACCGGCTGCAACTATTCAAGATTCAGTGAGTGGTTTCGTTTTCTGCAGATCGGGAGGGCACATGTCGCTGCAATGGTGCATAGTGGCCGCGGCAGTCCTGGCCTTGCCGGCAATCGGGGGGGCAGAGCTGTTTCATAATGGCAGTGTCGGGAACTGTGACGGATGCCATACGCGGTCCAGGGCAGAGGGGTCGGCAACCAGTGGATTCCAGAATTCCACCACGGCGACCGGTGCTGCCCAAGCGGGATACATGCTTAATGGTTCCGATCCGGGCTCGACCTGTCTCAATTGCCACGGTACACCGAACAATATGCACCGGGCCTCGGGTCATTTCGTGGCCACGGGGAACGAGGATCTGCTGGGGAATATCCCTCCGACGCAGTTAACCCCCGGAGGGGATTTCGGCTGGCTGAAAAAAAGTTATCGCTGGTCCAGGGAGGGTGGCGCATCGGCATTCCAGGGGGAGTCGAGCCCGGGTGAGCGCCATGGGCACAACATCGTTGCTGCGGATTATGGTTATTCGGCAGATACCAGCAATCCGATCGCTCCCGGCGGAACCTATCCGGCAGAGGGGTTTAGCTGCATCAGCTGTCATGATCCCCACGGCAATTACCGGCGGGGGGCAGATGGTGCCACACGTTCCGCCGGTTTTCCGATCAAGTCCTCGGGTTCGTATGCGGACAGCCCTGATCCCGACACGGAGCATACCGTCGGTTCCTACCGCCTGCTGGCAGGTCGCGGCTATCAACCGAAAAGCCTGCAGGGGGATTATGCCTTTACGGCAGATCCCCCTGCAGCAGTCTCACCGGCACTTTTCAACCGGTCCGAGACATTGACCGATACCCGGGTCGCCTATGGGAAAAGCATGTCGGAATGGTGCCAGAACTGCCATACCAGTTCCCACAAAAATGGTGGGCACCCGGCGGGCAACACCGCAAGGTTTTCCACGGAAACGGTCAGGATCTATAATACCTATGTTGCTTCCGGAAACACTACCGGCAAGGTTCCCGAGTCATACTCGTCTCTGGTCCCTTACGAGATGGGAACCGATGAGTATGCCACCTTGAAAAGGACTGCCAACAGCGACGGTAGTGATCGAAACGGCCCCAAAGAGAGGCCGAATGTCTTTTGCCTGAGCTGTCATCGCGCACATGCCTCTGGGTGGGATCATATGACCCGGTGGAACATGAAAGCGGAGATGATCCTTTCCGAGGGAAAATTCCCCGGGGTCGATAACGACTCGCCCCCCATGCTCTCCCAGGGGAGAACATCGCTCGAGACGCAACGGGCGCTCTATGACCGCCCACCCCGTTCGTTTTCCACTTACCAGCGTGGACTTTGCAGCAAATGCCATGCAAAGGACTGATGCCAGGCCACTGGGCATGGCCTGCTCGGTAGTCCGGTCTTTTCCCCCTCCTGTTCAATCCTTTACCAAACTCCCCTTGTTCGCGGAACGACAATCATGCTGAAGAGTTACGAAACGCATCTGGTGCCTCATGTGCAAATCTGTGCCAGCATGGCTGGCCGGAAATCTGATGACATAGCCTGATATCAAGTGGTTGCGATTGGCCGCCTCTTTGCTGAACCGTGTACAGGTTCAGCAGGAGGGGGTTATGCACAATCGATCCAGGGGTCTGAGACGTCAACGGGGAGCGGTACTGGCCTTTCTTGCCGTATTGACCATTCACGTACATGCGGCTGCCCAGGAGAATTTCCATAACGGTTCCATCGGCAGATGTGAAGGATGCCACGGCAGGCCTGCCAGTACCGGGCAGGTGGGCGATGAAGCCTCGGAGGCCTTTGGACAGCCATCGTTCATGCTGAAGGGGGCGGATGCCAGTTCAACCTGTCTGATCTGCCATGAGGCGCCAGCAGGCCTCAATCAGCCGCGCGATCATTATGTTGCCTCGAACGGTTCCCTGTTGACTCCGGGTATGCCACCGAGCCAATTGACGCCAGCCGGTGATTTCGGCTGGCTCAAGAAGACCTATCGCTGGATGCCGTCGGAGTGGCAAGGCCAACGGTGGGAGGAAAGCAGCCCAGGGGAGCGGCATGGCCACAACATCGTTGCCCTGGAATTTGGCTACATGCCTGATGGGAGGAACACGGTGGCACCCGGAGGGACATACCCGTCCCAGGCTCTCTCCTGTACGAGCTGTCATGACCCCCATGGCGATTACAAGCGTTTCCCGAACGGTATCGTCGTGGAAAGGGGAAATGCCGCGGCCGGTTCCGGTTCCTACAACACCAGCCAGATTCCGACGGCAACGCGGTCTGTGGGAGTCTACCGGCTCCTGGCTGGCAAAGGGTATCGTCCGAAGGATGCCGCGGGTGTTCAGGAATTCCTGGCAGATCCACCCGCTGCAGTGGCGCCGGCTTCCTACAATCGCTCGGAACGTGCTGCCGATACCAGGGTGGCGTACGGGAGCGGGATGTCGGAGTGGTGCCTGAACTGCCACCAGCAAATTCATGGCAGCGGAAGCGGGCTCGGCCACCCCACGGGGCGTGGAGCCCGGTTGACCGGCCAGATTGCCGCCAACTACAATGCCTATGTAGGCAGTGGCAATATAAACGGTGCTCCGGCAGAGGCCTACACGTCCATGGTTCCTTTCGAGATGGGGACTGATGACTATGCCGTCCTCAAATCGGCGGCAAACAGCGATGGTTCGTATCGCAGGGGGGTTGAGGGCGGCGGCTCGCCGCAGGTGATGTGTCTCACCTGCCATCGAGCCCATGCTTCAGGATGGGACGGTATGACACGCTGGAACACCCATTCGGAATTCATCGTCCATAATGGGAGATATCCCGGTGTCGATATGTTTGCTTCTGCGGAGTTTGCCCAGGGTCGGACGACCGCTGAGGTCAGCAAGACGTTTTACGACCGCAAGCCGTCGGATTATGCCAGTTATCAGCGCAGTCTTTGCAATAAATGCCATGTAAAGGATTAAGATTGCAGGAGCGGGGCGTACCCCCACTGTCTATGCCTCCTGCAGTTCCTGCCGGGGGCTCCTCAAAATTTCTCGCGATCGACGGCTCGTTACGGCGAGGGGGAGCAGATCCCGGTGAATCCTCAGTACCTCTTCGAGGGATGACCCGTCGTTGATAATGATATCGGTCTCACTCAGGAAGGTTTTGGCGTAATGCCTTCCATCCGATCTGCAATAAACCGAAATACAGTAGTGTTCGTCATTGATCTGCTGCTCAGCGCTGTATACCAGCCTGTCGTCTTTCATGGCACCCTCCTGCGGGATGAAAAGCATTTTGAATGCCAACTGATGCCATTATCTGACGAGTTGTGGCACCCTTCTTGGCAAACATCTTTCCAGAAACGACAGTCCGGTGAGAAACTTCAACAGGTTCGAGGAACGGTTTTTTGTGGAATTACCCGTAATATATGGATAAGAAGGTGATGATATTTTTTTCATGAAATGGAATGTTTCGGAAATGAAATGCCGGCGCAACAGAATTGCAAATGAGGACGGCTATTTTCCCTGCGGCAGACGTTTAATGACGATGGCAGGAGAATCTGATCCCAGGGACGACCGAGCGTGTGACACTCCTTCACAATCTTTCACAATCTCCGCATAATCGCTTCACAACTCTCCGGTATAGTGGCAGCATAACAATTCTCAGTCGGGGAGGATACGCAGATGACGAAAAGAATGATGATAGTAATAGCCCTCGGTCTGGCGGTCCTTACCGGTACAGCAGTCTATGCCGGATGGGGATGTAACGGCGGGGGGATGTTCGGTCTGAATGCCAATCTGGAAAAGGTGCGTACATTCCAGAAAGAGACTGGGACACTCCGTGACGACATGATGATCAAGCGGCTGGAGCTCTCCCAGGAGCAGGCCAAGGCAATGCCAGACCAGTCGCGGGTGACTGTGCTCCGCCAGGAGATCATCGACATCCGGACAAAGCTTCAGCAGACCGCCTTGAAACTCGGGTTGACCGATGGTTGTCTCGCCCAGTGTGACCAGGACCCGCTGGATTGCCCGCAGGCAGGGTGTGGCAGACAGGGGAGGCAGGGGCAGGGGCAGGGGCAGGGGCGGATGGCGGTCGGTTGTGCCAACTGTCCGGTAAAATAAGGCTCTTTGCCGACGTCATTGAACGCCATGCGAATCATCTTTCTGTTACTGACCGTCTGCACCTTCTCTCTGGGGATTATTCCGGTGGATGCGCTTGCAGAGCGACGCTGTGAAACGGGTTGCGAAAGCGGCGCGGAATGCAGGCCCTATGGAGGTTATTGCCGTAACAGGCGACAGGGATGGTATGGCAGTCGTCGGGAGGTCCGAACGGAAGAGGAAGCCAGGGCATTGCTCAGCGAATACTTTGCCGGCAGCAGGGTATCTGTCGGTAATCTTACGGAACGGGAGACCTACTTTGAGGCAGATGTGATCAACCCGCGTGGCAAGGTTGTCGACCGGGTGATCATAGACAAGAGGAGCGGCAGGATTCGATCGATATACTGATGGCGGAGAACTGCAGAAGGAAGGCGTTCCTGATCGAGCGCCTTTTTTTGTGGTGACAGTCCGTTTCCGATCGGTGTATTCTTCGTGAAAAACAACGGAGGAGCAGCAGGATGAAAAAGTTGATAGCAGGGGCTGTATTCCTGGCCATGACGGCAATGGTGCTGCCGGCTGGCGCTGCTGAAAAGATCTCATTGCCCAAGGGGTATGAGAAGTGGGAGAAGAGCAAAGAGAAGATGGTGAACGACAAGAATTCCCTCTTCTATGGGATTCACTACATTTATCTGGACAAAAAGACGATGACGACCTACAAGGCCGGCGGCAAATACCCTGAGGGAAGCCAGTTTGTGGTGGTTTTCTACAATATCAAGAACGAGGGTGGCAAGCCTGCCAAGGGAAAGAAGAACATGGTGGTCCTGATGAAGAAGGACAAAAGGCAGAAGGCTACCGGAGGCTGGCTGTTTGCCGGGTTTACCCCTGAAGGGAAGCATAACGCAACCCTCGACCCGGTAAAAACCTGCTTTGAGTGCCATCTGAAGGATGCTGCAGCAACTGATTTCGTCATTTCGAAGTATTCAGACTTCAAATAACACCCCAACTCTCTTTGCGCGTCTCTCGCGAAGCCCCCTCCTTGCAAGGTCGGCAGATGAACTTATATTCTGCCGACCTTGTTTCTTATGCAAACAAAACATAGATCAAGATTGACCGGTCGTCCCCGATAAGTTTTCAGTGGGCAGGCTGTGTTGCATCTAGTAATACGTTCCGTCTGGGAGTGGTAGGCATACCGGTCTTTGCTGGCTTCTTCCGGGGGACAGGCGGAGGTTGTTATGTCAGAACTGAAGGATGATCTGCCGATGCAGGAGGCTTTCAGGCTGATCCAGGGCCTGAAGGAGTCACTTGATTGCCGTGATGATCTACTGCTTGAGCAGAATGCATTGCAACTGAAGCGGTTGATGCTGCTTGATAGGTCCCAGGAAGTAGCGGATGAGATATTCCGCTTTCAGCTGTCCTTTCGTCGTGGCGACCATGATAAGGCGCGGCAGCATTTGGATATGTTGTCTGAGCTACTGGCTCACCCGAGAGTACGTGGTTTTGACCTGCAGATGAACTGACTCCAGGCAGGCCCCTATGTTGCCATTTGGCAGAGAACGACAGGATCGTTCTTATAGCAAAGACCGCATTTCATGCAAGTTCCTCGAAGATGTTCATTCACTATCTAAGTAGTCGAAATTGTGCTTATTTATTGGACATAATAATGGAAAATTTGTCGGGAATTAAAGGTTGGTTTGCCATTATCCGATGAAGTGAGAAAGAGGACCATACCGGAATACCGCAATGGTCAGCATGACAGATGTTTACCCCTGGAGTTGAGAGTGACATATTCCCTTGCAAGTCTGTTCAAGTCACGGAAACCACCGTCCCACGAAAAAGAGCCTGCAGTTGACAGCGTCCGTGATGTCGCAGCAGTCCATTTTCCGTTTGCCGAGTGGAGTGACGGACTGATCAAGATGTCCAGAGAATTGGGGCAGCTGGCTGGCTCCACTGAGGGTGAATTCCTCGCCATCGGATCCAAGTTGCACGATTTCTACGAGAGGGGCGGGAGTATCAGTCAGCTCGCCAGCCGTGTTGTCGATCAGGTGGGGGGACATGAGTTGCAGGATGCAATCAATGGACTCGCTACGCTGCTGGACCAGATGCAGGACTACCTGAACGGAGCCGAACGGGATTCAGCTAAAGACTGCCAGTCACTGACCAGCGTTCTCGGCATGCTCGACCATGTGTCGGAACCTCTGGATGGATTCAAGAAAATCAATAAGGTCCTGCGCATGCTGGGCACTTCCACCAAGATAGAGAGCGCACGTCTCGGCCAGAGCGCGGCCGGGTTCGATACCCTGGCTGCCGATGTGGCCAATCTCTCGGTGCAGGTGGTGGACAAATCCCAGACCATTCTCGAACAGCAGGGAAAGCTGGGCACAACTATCAGGGCGACTCTCGGGAGAGTTGAGGACTTTGAGGTTGAGCAACGGGCACAGGTGCGCAGCATCCTGCTCAAGACGCGGGAGAGTCTTGCGTCACTCAAGGAGATCAATAGCCGCTGCACGGCACTCGCTGCGGTGGTCGCCACCTCATCCTCGGAAGTGTCCAGGAGTATCAGTGAAGTTGTAACCTCAATGCAGTTCCATGACATTGTCCGGCAGCAGATCGAGCATGTGGAGATAGCCCTGGTTGAGCTGCATGAACGGGTCGCTGTCGTTACTGCCCATTCAAATGCCACTGAAGGCCGCGATCTTGTTGTCGAGACCGGGGATATCTGCGAACTACAGGCAGCGCAACTCAGGCAAGCCAGCCAGGAAATCAGGAATGCCATTTCCAGCATCATCGAAAACCTCCGAGCCATCGCTCGCAAAGAGGGGGATACAGCCGAAGAGACCCGTGTCATGGCTGGGGTGGCCGATCAGGCCGGGAGTTCATTTTTTACCGATATGAAGCGCGACCTTGAGCAGGTGGCCAGTTCTCTGGCTGACAGTGCGCAGGCAAACCATGAGATCTCCCAGGCCATGAATACGGTAGCTGGGACTGTGGGCGAGATTGTCAGTTTTGTCGGCGATATCGAAAACATTGGTGAAGAGATCGAACTCATAGCTTTGAATGCTCAGATCAAGGCTGCTCGGACCGGCAAGGACGGGGCTGCCCTGGGGGTGTTGGCGGAAGCCATCCAGAGGCTTTCCGTGGAAGCCCAGCAGCAGACCACAACGGTTTCGGATACCTTGCGCGACATTACCGAGACGACCGAGAAACTTTTCAGGGGAGTCAATGCCGAAGCGAAGGTCTTGGAACAGGAAGTGGACGTCATGGTGAGAGATCTCCATGAACTGTTGCAGACCCTGCAGGGATTGAACGAAAGTCTCATTGCCAATCTTGGTTTGCTGGAGAGGGAAGTACATGGACTCTCTGCGGACATCGATTTGGCAACCAGTTCCGTCACGGTTCATGATCAGATGACGGGTGGACTGGAGAATATCGTAGGTGCCCTGGAAGGGCTGATTTCACAGTCCCGCGAACTCGTGCCCGTTGATTCGGTAGTCGGCCGGGCAGAACGTCTCAAGGAACTCGCCAGTCGCTACACTATGCACAGCGAACGCAGGGTGCATGCAGATATAGCCCAGACAGGCCATGTTGATCACGAGATCGTTTCAGGTGGCGGTGAACTGGGCGATAACATTGAGCTCTTTTAGCCGAAAGACTTTCCGGAAATCGTAAAAAGAGAATTGGACCGTTGGAGGAGGATTTATGGAAGAGTTTACGGCACATCAGTCTGGGGATGCGAGCAGTCGGGTCCTTGCACTGAGCGGTATGCTGACGATTCATTATGCAGGTGAGATCAAATCTGCCCTCATGGAAGCGTTTGCAGGTGCAGAAAAGCTGACATGCGATCTGCAGCGTATCAGTGAGATTGACCTGTCAGGGTTGCAACTGTTATGCGCCGCGCATCGTTTGGCACTTGACAGTGGGGTCTCCTTGACCGTTTGTGGCCTTCATGAGAATGCCGTACCCTCAGTGGCGCAGGAGGCCGGGTTTTTTCGCCACGTTGGTTGTCTGCAAGATGTGAATAAGACCTGTCTTTGGGTTGGAGGTGAAAAGTAATGGCAAAGATAATCATGACGGCAGACGATTCCGCAAGTGTCCGGCAGATGGTGAGTTTCACGCTCAAACAGAGTGGCTACGAAGTGGTTGAGGCGGTCGATGGCAAAGATGCGCTGCAAAAACTCGGCAGCACCAAGGTAGACATGATCATTACTGACCTCAATATGCCGAACCTCGATGGGATTGGACTGATCAAGGGAGCACGGGCTCTGCCTGCCTGCAAGTTCATCCCTATCATCATGCTGACAACCGAATCGCAGGAATCAAAGAAGAGTGAAGGCAAGTCTGCAGGCGCAACCGGCTGGATCGTGAAACCATTCAAACCTGAACAGCTCATCGCTGTCGTGAAAAAGGTGCTCGGATGATCGACAGTCATAGACAGGCATTCAAGGAAGAGGCGTACGAACTCCTTTCCGAACTGGAAACCTCGTTGCTGGCCCTTGAGGAAACCCCGGACGATCTTGAGACCATTGGTCGCGTCTTCCGCGCGATGCATACCATTAAAGGCTCAGGTGCCATGTTCGGGTTCGAGGAGATTGCCGCGTTTACCCACGAGGTCGAAACGGTCTTTGATCTGGTGCGCAACGGTAAGCTGGCGGTGACCAGGGATTTGATCAATCTTACCCTGGCCGCGCGAGATCTGATCAAAGGGATGCTCGATGCCTCGGACGGCGGCGGACCCATTGATGATGTGACGGCAGTTGCTCTTGTCTCTGAGCTCAAGAAGCTCGTGCCTCGTGAAGATCAAGAGGGGGGGACGACTCCTGTCGAGGAAAAGGTGGCGGATGCGCCGCAAGCGGTCGTCCAGAAGTATGCGACCTATCGCATCCGCTTTAAACCGGCAGCGGAAATATTCATGAACGGCACCAATCCGCTCAATCTTATAGCGGAGCTATCCCAGTTAGGCTCGCACAAGACCGTTGCACAGATCGGGAAGATCCCCAGCCTCAACGACCTGCAGCCAGAACTCTGCTATGTTCTATGGGACATCATCCTTACCACCAATCGCGGCAAAGATGCCATTGAGGACGTGTTTATCTTCGTTGCCGATGACTGTGAGCTCTCCATCGAACTCATCGACGATGCCGAACAGGCTTCCGAGGGAGATTACAAGAAGCTCGGTGAAATTCTGGTGGAGAAGGGCGATATCTCGCGGGCAGAAATGGATGAAATTCTGTCCCTGCAAAAACGGTTCGGCGAACTTGCTGTTGCCGCCGGGAAGGTATCCCCTGAAGGTGTGCAGGCAGCACTGGCTGAACAGCAGCATGTCAAGGAGGTACGCCAGGAACGGCAGGCCCAGGAGGCCATGACCAGCATCAGGGTGCCGGCTGATAAACTGGATCTGCTGGTGAACCTGGTTGGAGAGCTGGTTACGGTGCAGGCCCGGTTGACCCAGACTGCCACATCCCGCAAGGATGCCGAACTGGTCAATATCGCGGAGGAGGTGGAGCGGCTCTCAGCAGAACTGCGCGACAATGCCCTCAATATCAGGATGCTTCCCATCGGGACGACGTTCAGTAAGTTCAAGCGACTGGTCCGCGACCTTTCCAACGAGTTGGGTAAAGAGATCGAGATGACCACAGACGGGGCTGAGACCGAACTGGACAAGACGGTTATCGAGAGACTCAATGATCCCCTCGTACACCTGATTCGCAACAGTATCGACCACGGCATCGAATATCCCGATGAACGAGCAGCGGCCGGCAAACAACGCCGGGGAACGGTTCACCTTGCCGCTGTGCATTCCGGTGACAGCGTGCTGATATCCATCAAGGACGATGGAGCCGGACTCGACCGTGAGGCGATCCGCACCAAGGCCGTTGAGCGGGGACTGATCCAGTCAACGGCGGAACTCCCGGATAAGGAGATCTTTGCCCAGATATTTGCCCCCGGGTTTTCCACGGCAAAAAAGGTCACCAGCGTTTCAGGACGCGGGGTTGGGATGGATGTGGTGAAACGGGCGATCGATGCCCTGCGCGGAACTATTGATATTTCCAGTCAACGGGGTGTCGGGACCACGATAACCGTGAGGATACCGCTTACGCTGGCGATTATCGAGAGCCTGCTGGTGAAGATCCGCGAAGACTGTTTCGTCATCCCTCTTTCGATTGTCAGTGAATGCGTCGAACTGACCCGCGAACAGGTTGTAGAGTCCCATGGCCGCAATCTGGCCAATGTCCGGGGGCACTTGGTCCCGTATGTCCCGTTGCGGGAGCGTTTTGCCATATCCGGCGAGCCTCCTGCCATCCAGCAGATCGTGATAACCGATATGGATGGTTACCGGGTCGGCTTTGTGGTGGATCATGTTATCGGCGAACACCAGACGGTCATCAAATCTCTGGGGCGGGCCTACAAAAACGTCGATGCTGTTTCCGGTGCCACCATCCTGGGAGATGGCAATGTGGCGCTGATTCTCGACATTCCCCAGTTGATGCGGGGGGTGGAATTGGCCGAGAAGGTTGCATAAGGAAAATCTTTTCGCCGGCATGCTCCGGAAAAACGCCGTGCCGAGTAGGACAATACCTGGAATACAGACCATGGCCGGCGTTTTACAGGTTCATGCGAGCATAATATTAATCCCGATGAGTAACATCACACAGCATAGTCGCAAGAGTGGCAAGCAGGGATTCGCTCATAAGGGGGTACAACAATGCTGAAAAACATGAAGATTGGCATGCGTCTCGGTTTGGGGTTCGGTGTAGTTCTCGGTATCTTCATGGTGGCTGTCTTCATTCTGGGATTCGAGCTGAAGAGCATCAGCACGGAATCCACGCAGGTGAAAGAAGAGGCGTTGCCCTTCCTGGTCACGGCATATGAACTCGATGTGGATGTCACCGGTATCTCAGAGGCGTTAACCGATGCTGCTGCAACCCATAATCTGGAAAGTCTGAAGATTGCCGAAGCAAAAGTAAAGGAGGTAGAGGAGGACCTCGGTAAATTCAAGGAGATGTTCAGGAAGGAGAACAATACCGCTCTCTTGAAGGAAACCGAAGAGATAGAGGCGGATGTGAAAAAGTTTTATGAAATCGGAGAACGGATGGTCCATGTCTACATCGACAAAGGCGTGGTCGAGGGGAACAGGCAGATGGAGGAGGTCGACAAGGCCCGGACCCCGCTCTTGGCTAAAGTCGAGAAAATGCAGAAACTGCAGCTCGATGAGGCCAACATTAATGCGACCGAGGTTGTTACCGGTGCAGGGAAAGGGATTCAGGTTCTCATCGGTCTCGGGGTATTCGCTATCCTTTCCGGCGGTCTCATTGCCTTTTTTATCACCCGATCCATAACCGTGCCGATTCAGCGTGCCGTTACAGTCTCCAACACGCTTGCTGAAGGGGACCTCACTGTGCAGATCGAAGCGAACAGTACCGATGAGACCGGCCAACTTCTCGGTGCCATGGGGAATATGCTGGAAAAACTGAAGGAGATCGTTGCTGACGTGAAAAATGCTGCCGATAATGTTGCAGCAGGTTCCCAGCAGCTTTCTTCCGGGTCGGAAGAGATGTCCCAAGGGGCGAGCGAACAGGCTGCCGCTGCAGAAGAGGCCTCCTCCAGCATGGAAGAGATGTCTTCAAACATCAAGCAAAATGCCGATAATGCTCTGCAGACCGAGAAGATTGCCGTCAAGTCTGCAGATGACGCCAAGGCCGGTGGCAAGGCTGTGGAAGAGACGGTCCAGGCAATGAAAGAGATTGCCGACAAGATCTCCATCATCGAAGAAATCGCCAGACAGACCAATCTGTTGGCCTTGAATGCGGCCATCGAGGCGGCAAGGGCCGGGGAACACGGCAAGGGATTTGCGGTGGTGGCTTCCGAAGTCCGTAAGCTAGCAGAGCGCTCGCAGAAGGCGGCAGCCGAGATCAGTGAGCTGTCAGCTTCGAGCGTGGAAGTGGCCGAACGGGCCGGCGGTTTGCTCATGAAGATGGTTCCCGATATCCAGCGGACTGCAGAACTCGTGCAGGAGATTTCAGCTGCCAGCAAGGAACAGGATACGGGCGCCGAGCAGATCAACAAGGCGATCCAGCAGCTCGACCAGGTTATCCAGCAGAATGCCTCTGCCAGTGAGGAGATGGCTTCCACCGCGGAAGAGTTGAACTCCCAGGCAGAGCAACTGCAGGTTTCCATTAGCTTCTTCAGGCTCGACGAACGGGGCAGGTCCCGTATCGAACCAAAAGCGGAAGCGCCTCGTAAATCGAAGGTCCCACAGATAGCCCATCTCAAGAAAGAAAAGCATCCGGCAATGCACGCCAAGGGGATGAAGCGGGCGGTCGGCTCCGATGGATTCGGTCTGGAATTGAGTGAAGGTAGCGACAAACTGGACAGCGAGTTCGAGAAATTTTAGGAACTGTTGATTGTGAAATGTGGATCGTGGAGCGGGGCACTCCCGGATGTCCATGATCCAGAGCTCGCGGTTCACGATGTACGGAGGTTCTATGAGCGTAGCGGGGGTAACGGAGACGGTGCAGTACCTGACCTTCAAGCTGGACGACGAAACCTTTGCGGTTGACGTTGCCAAGGTTCGCGAGATCCTGGATTTCAGTACGGTGACAAAGGTGCCGCAGACGCCTGATTTCATGCGCGGGGTGATCAACCTGCGGGGGAGCGTGGTTCCGGTGGTTGACATGCGTCTGAAGTTCGGCATGAGTGAGACAGAAAAGACGGTGGATACCTGCATCATCGTGCTGGAGATAACGCTGGATAACGAGACAGCCGTGGTAGGGGCTCTGGCCGATTCGGTTCAGGAAGTGCTGGAGCTGGAGCCGGAGAACATCGAACCAGCGCCGCGGATCGGGACCAAGCTGAACACGGACTTCCTGGTAGGGATGGGGAAGCAGAACGAAACCTTCATCATGATTCTGAACATCGACAAGGTCTTTACCCTGGACGAGTTGGGGGGGCAGGAAGGGATAGCTGCCTGAACGTCTGGCTCATTTATGAACTTAGGGATAATGCCGCGGATTACCGCGGCATTTTTATTTAAAGCTGAATTCGATCTGTATCAGTTGACTGAAGCCGATCTGAGATCAGTAAAAACAGTGCCCAATTACTCTGCAACTACCTTTAACCTCTTTAACTCTCCCGATTGACTGATAGATCTGCTTAATTTACCTACGCCATCCTCTTAAAAATGAGTTGTTGTTAAGGCATTTCTTCTGTAGCCATCGGGCATTACCCGATACACCTGCTTACGTTACTTCCGACAAGCAGTGTATACAAGTAATGTGATTATCTGAACAATGATCTGGTGATAACTGTGCGCAGTCAGGAGGATGTTTCCTGAAAAGAGGAGCGTAATGCGTTGTGTCTATTTGGATGGGGGCGGCGAGCCACTTTGCAAGGCATCCTCCCCTGAATACCAGCTTGAACGAGATGAGGTGGAGAGGTTCTGCCGCACCGAACGTTACCAGGGCTGTCCCCTTTACCGGGAAAAAGAGCTCAGGTTTTGTAATGAAGGTGCAGGGCAAAGAAGAATATTCCCATAATTTAAGCATGTTGAGTTCAAGGTGCAACTAATCGAAAAGGGGAGGTCCAAATGCGTTGGTTCTACGATCTGAAACTGGGCAAGAAACTGATGACGGGGTTCGTTTTGGTGGCAGTCATTGCGGGGATTATTGGTGGCATCGGCATTGTGGACATCAAGAAACTGGATGCTGAGGACACGAAGCTCTATGAAAAGATCACTGTTCCCATTTCCCAGTTGCAGACCGTTTCGGTTGCATTCCAGAGGATGCGCATCAATGTCCGGGATCTGGTTGAAGCGACCACTCCTGCCGAGGAAAAGCAATTTATTGAGAATATCAAGGAACTCCGCGGCACGATTGACAAAGAGGCGGCAGCATTTGAGAAAACCATCCTCACCGATGAAGGACGAAAGCTCTTTGCGGAGTTTGTTGAAGCCCGCAAGGTGTATGGCGCGAGCTTGGATAAAGTCATAGACTTGGCAATGGCAAACAACGACAAGGCTGCCACAGTAATCATGCACGGAGAGATGAAAAAAGCGGCCATGGCTGAGCAGGAAGCGATCGAGAAGCTCGTTGAAGCCAAGATTCAACAGGCCAAGCTTACCTCAACCAGTAACTCAGCCATGGCCAAAAGTGCATTCATAACCGTGGGAATCCTGCTGATCCTCGGTGTGCTGCTGGCGGTCGGTCTCGGGATATTCATCACCCGGATTGTCCAAGGGCAGCTTGGTGCCGATCCGGCTGAGGTGAAGGAAATCGCTGGCCGGGTAGCAGCAGGGGACATCTCCATGGAAATCGACCTGACCGGTAAGAAGCCGGATAGCCTTCTGGTGGCCATGCACAAGATGGTGACAGCGATCAATGCGCTTGTAACTGATGCCAACATGCTGTCTAAAGCGGCCATCGATGGGAAGCTCGACACCCGTGCCGATGCATCCCGGCATCAAGGGGAGTTCCAGAAGATCGTATCCGGGGTGAACGAGACCCTGGATGCGGTCATCGATCCCTTGAACGTGGCTGCCGAATATGTGGATAAGATCAGCAAGGGGGACATCCCGCCAAAGATTACAGACAATTACAATGGTGATTTCAATGCCATCAAGAACAACCTCAATAACTGTATCGACATCATGAACAATCTTCTCGCAGAGGCCAACCAGGTCATCAAGGCTGCGGCAGATGGCGACCTGGACAAGCGCGCCAATGCGGAACTCTTTGTTGGCGGCTGGAAGCAGCTGGTGGTCGGGGTCAACGAGATCGTCACCAATATCGTCAATCCGTTGATGGTTACCGCCGACTATGTGGAGAAGGTCGCCAAAGGGGTAATTCCTCCGACCATAACTGCGGAATACCGGGGGCAGTACAACGTCATCAAGAACAATCTCAATGCCATGGTCAAGATGATGAACGAACTGCTGGCCGAAACCGATGTGATCATCAGAGCAGCAGCTGATGGTGAACTGGACAAGCGGGCCAACGCCGAACTGTTTGTTGGTGGCTGGAACAGACTGGTGGCCGGGGTCAACGATACCATTACTAATATCGTCAATCCGCTGATGGTGACAGCCGACTACGTGGACAGGATCAGCAAGGGACAGATGCCAGCGCTCATTACGGCTGAGTATAAAGGTCAGTACAATCTCATCAAGCAGAACCTCAATACGCTTATCGAGGCCACCAACAAGATCACTTCGGCTGCGCGCGAGGTTGCCGGAGGCAACCTGATGGTCGAACTCAAGGAGCGCAGCCCGGAAGATGAGCTGATGCATGCCTTGTCCGATATGGTCGGCAAGCTGGTTTCAGTGGTGTCTGAAGTCAAGTTCGCTGCTGACAACGTAAGCCAGGGCAGCAACGAGATGAG
>WKKR01000003.1:300000-537504 GCA_009684525.1 Geobacter sp. | reverse complement strand
AGTCCATGCTGGGTCTGGATGCACCGCTCTTCCCGCTGAAGAACCCGGGCATCCTCTCGATCCCGATCGGCTTCCTGGCAGCCATCATCGCCTGCCTGGCCTTCCCGAGCCGCAAGTCCGAAGAGATGTTCGACGAGATCTACGTCCGCCAGAACACCGGCATCGGCATGGCCAAGGCCATCGACCACTGACAGCACTGAGTGGCTGTTATGCAATGGTAACCATACGGCCTGCGAGATTTCGCAGGCCGTTTTCTTTGCCAGACAGAGCAGCGCCGGAAACGCACTCCCCCCGACTGACCGCCCCGATTCCCTGCACATGACGAAGCACCCTTGAGATCAAGGAAAGAATCCTCTATACTCCGGCTGATCCCCTATGTCAGGAGCAGACCATGTACCGCTGCCTCGCTACCTCCCTCGCAATCGCCATAACCCTTGCCGCCTCCACCGTGCGGGCCGACGAACCCGGACAACCATCCTGCCAGGACCAGCTCCGGCAAAAGGACGACACACTTACTGCTCTGGCCAGGGAAAACGCCATCCTCAAGGAACGGCTCATCCTGCCGCCGGCCATCTCCAGGGATGAGTTACTGCAACGCATGACAACGCGGATCAAGGAGATCTCGGCGGATATCCGGGTTCAGCGCCAGGCCATGACCGACTTTGAAGGATACGTCAGGTGGATGACCGGCAATGTTTCAGGGTATGCCAAATATCTGGAGGCGGGATCGGTGGCGGCCAATTTCGCACGGGTCCTTCCCATCCCCTACGCGGGGCAGGCAGGCATGTTTACCAAATTCATCTCCCAGGCAACCCTGTCGTTGAACACCGCATCCGTGGCTGTCAACCGCTACCTGATCACCTCCCAGCAGTTCATTGTCAGGGCAGATGCCTTGGAGAAATCCCCCGCAGCGGAGAAGGAACTGGTGGAACTGGCCCGGTTTGCGGATAATCAGTTATTGAAAGAAATGAACGATGTCCAGACAAAGCTGACCACCACGGCCGAACTCTCCAGCTCCTCGCTCTCGTTTCTGGAAAGCCTCCAGCACTACGTCGGCAGTAGCGACGAATACTGGGCCAAGGCGAAATCCATGATAAAGAGGGGCGATGCGGAGAAGAAGGAGAAGGGATATCTTGCCGAAAGTATTGCCAATCTCAGGTCCAAGGCGGGAAACTTCAACAATCGCCTGAAATCGTTCGACGATACGGTCAGAAAAGACGCACCCCGCATCAAGGCGCTTTCAGCTTACGACGATCTCCTCAAGGACCTGGAGACCAGAGCTGTTCAGACTGCCCTCGCTCCTGCTCCTGCACTCCCCGAAACCACGCAATCGGCATCTCCTCGCCAGGCAGCAGCACAGCCAGCAGCTCCATGAGCAACGGACCGCAATGCCAGCTGACGGGGAATGATTCGGCGCATGTCTGGCTCGTTTCGCTCGACCTTGCTGCCGACCGCATCACCGCTCTGCGAGAGAACCTTTCCCCTGACGAGCAGTCCCGCTGTTCCCGCTTCGTCATCCAAAAGGTCAGCGATCGCTTCATCGCCGCACGCGGCCAGTTACGTGAGATCCTCGCCTCATACCTTTCCTGCGCACCGACAGAAATAGCATTCCGTTATGGCCAGCACGGCAAACCGCTACTGAGTCATCCACCGCAGACCCTCCTCCAGTTCAACCTCTCCCACAGCGGGGAGTACGCCCTTGTTGCCGTAACCATGCATAAGGCGATCGGTATCGACATCGAACAGCTCCGGCGCGGCCGCCCCCTGCTCAAACTCGCCGAACGCTTCTTTTCGGCCCGGGAAACGGCAGAGTTGCGCAACCTGCCGGAGCAGCTGCAGGAGGATGCCTTTTACGCCTGCTGGACCCGCAAGGAAGCCTACCTGAAAGCGATCGGGACCGGTCTTGCCACCCCGCTCAACGCCTTCGACGTAACCCTCCTTCCCGGTGTGCCACCCTCCCTGGCAGCCCAACGTCTCGCACCTGAAGAAACAGGCCGCTGGCAACTCGTCGACATAGCCGTGCCGGGCGGCTATCGCGGGGCGCTCGCCGCCTGTCGCGAGATGAAAACCCTCCTCGTCCGCAGATGGCCCCTTGCCTGAAAACTCGACACATCCGGGTATCAACTCTTAGTCTTTTTTTATCTTGACTTGCCTCCTGTGCTTGCGTAAAATCCGGTTCTACTTTTCCTGTATACAAAATACAATTTACTCCGACCTGAACGCCCGCCTACAGGTCGTTGAGACAGTGAAAGCAAAGATCATAAGATCTTGGCTGTAAACACCACAACAAAACAGGAGGTAGAAGATGTCTGAATTCGGAACACTGGAAAGCCGCGTCCGTCGCAAGTCCCTGTTGAGCAAGGTATGTAAGGCTGAAGACACCATCAAGTTCTTCTCGGCCGGGCAGAACCTGCTCTGGTCGGGTTTCACCCCGGCCGGCTATCCCAAAATGGTTCCCATCGCCCTGGCTAATCATGTCGAGGCAAACAACCTGCAGGGCAAGATGAAGTTCAACCTCTTCATCGGCGCCTCCGTCGGTGCTGAGACCGAAGACCGCTGGGCAACACTGGACATGATCGACCGCCGCTGGCCGTACCAGACCGGCAAGAACATCGCCGCGGGAATCAACGCCGGACGCATCCGGATGGGCGACAAGCATCTCGGTCACTTCGCCCAGGACATCAGCTACGGTTTCTATACTGAGAACGGCCGTTACGACATCGGCATCATCGAAGTCTCCGCCATCACCGAAGACTGCGGCCTGGCGCTGACCACCTCCTGCGGCATCGTTGCCGAAGCAATCGCCCTGTGCGACAAGATCATCATCGAAGTGAACACCGGACAGCCCTCCTTCGAAGGGATGCACGACATCCATATGCAGCAGAAGCCGCCCCACCGCGCTCCGTTCCTGATCACCGCAGCCGACAGCCGCATCGGCACCCCCTATGTGCCGTGTGATCCGGACAAAATCGTTGCCATCGTCGAGTCAAAACTCCGCGACAAAGGGCGTGCCTTCTCCGAGATGGACGACACCTCCGACGCCATTGCCGGCCACATTATGGAGTTCTTCCAGCACGAAATCAAAATGGGGCGTCTCCCTGAAAACCTGCTGCCGCTGCAGTCGGGCGTCGGCTCCATCGCCAACGCCGTTATCGGCGGCCTGGCCAAGGGTCCGTTCCGCAACCTGTCGGTCTACACCGAGGTTCTCCAGGACACCATGCTCGACTTCTTCGACGGCGGCAACCTGCTCTGCGCCTCCTCCTGCTCGCTGTCCCTCTCCGAGACCCCAGGTTTCCCCCGCTTCTTCGACAACTGGGAAAAATATTTCAGCAAGATCACTCTGCGTCCGCTCTCCATCGCCAACGCCCCTGAGCCGATCCGTCGACTCGGGTGTATCGCCATGAACACCCCGGTCGAGTTCGACATCTATGCCCACGCCAACTCCACGCTGGTCGGCGGCACCAGGATGATCAACGGCCTCGGCGGCTCTGGCGACTACCTGCGTAACGGTTACATCAAGATCATGCACTCCCCGTCGACCCGTCCGTCAAAGACCGACCCTAACGGGATCACCTGCGTCGTGCCGAAGGCACCGCACATCGACCACACCGAGCATGACCTCGACGTTCTGGTTACCGAGCAGGGCCTTGCCGACCTCCGCGGTCTCTGCCCGCGCGACCGCGCCAAGAAGATCATCGAGAAGTGCGCACACCCGGAATACAAGCCGATCCTTACCGACTACTTCGAAATGGCCAAGAAAGAGACCATCGCCAAGGGTATCGGCCACGAGCCGCAGCTGTTCGACCGCGCCTTCAAGATGCAGCTCAACCTGGCACAGAACGGCACCATGAAAATCAAGAACTGGGATATCAAAGTCGACCTCTGCGAATAATCCCCGCATGGTCATGCACTCCCACCCCGCCGGGCAACCGGCGGGGTTTTTTTATGTAAACACCCCCTGAGGTTGCAGAGGGATGGAAAGGAGAGTATCCTCAACTCAGGAGGATTGCATGAAGCGCGTAGTCATCGTCGGCATGGGATTCGGCGGTATCAGGACAGCCCGGGAGCTTGCAAATCAAGGGCTGGAAGTTACCCTTGTCGACCGGAACAACTATCATCTCTTTCAGCCGCTGCTCTACCAGGTGGCAACGGCGGGGCTGGAGCAGGAATCCATCGCCTACCCGATCCGGGCCATGTCGCGGCACTGGCGCGGCACTAGATTCCATCTGGCCGAGGTAAGCGCCATCGATTTTGCCAACCGCCAGGTACTCACCAATAGCGGCGCCATCGACTACGACTACCTGGTGATCGGCGCAGGGAGCGTCACCAACTTTTTCGGGCTGGAAACCGTGGAGCGCTATGCCTTCGACCTGAAGAAGCTGCTCGATGCGGAGCGGCTGCGCAACCATATCCTCACCGCCTTCGAGCGGGCAGTAGTGGAGCCGGACCCGTCGAAACGGCGGGCGCTCATGACCTTCGTCATTGTAGGCGGCGGCCCCACCGGGGTCGAGTTTGCCGGTGCCCTCATCGAACTGGTCCGCTACGTCCTGGTCAAGGATTATCCCGAATTGAGCGTCCAAGCGGCACGGGTGGTGGTCGTCGAGGCGTTCGACCGGTTGCTGGCGGCCATGCCGGCCCAGTTGCAGACCTACACCCTGGAGAAACTCCGCAGCATGGGGGTTGAGGTGCTGTTCAACGCACGGGTGGTGGACGCGGGTCCCGAACGGGTGATCCTCCACGACGGCGCGATCATTCCGGCGCACACCCTCTTCTGGTCGGCCGGGGTGAAGGGGGCACCGCTGGCAGAGGCCCTCGATATCCCGCTCAAACCCGGCGGACGTGTGCCGGTGGAAGCGGATCTCTCCCTGCCGGGGCATCCGGAGGTCTTCATCGTCGGCGACATGGCCTACCTGGAACAGGACGGTGCCCCACTGCCGATGATCGCACCGGTGGCCATGCAGATGGGCATCCATGCCGGCAAGGCGATCAAGTGCCGCGAGCAGGGGCAGCCCGCCCCACCGTTCCGTTATTTCGACAAGGGGAGCATGGCCACCATCGGCAAGAGCGCAGCCGTTGCCGTAACCCAGGGAATGAAGCTGAAGGGGTATTCTGCCTGGATCGCCTGGCTGCTCCTGCACCTCTATTACCTCATCGGTTTCCGCAACCGGGTGGTCGTCATGTTGAACTGGATCTGGTACTACTGGTTCCACGAACGCCAGGTCAGGCTGATCACCGAACAGGAGTCAATGCGGCAATGAAGAAGCAGCCTGACAGGGATGCCAGCAGCGTAGAACCCGCCCTGCGCCAGTTCCTCCCTCCTTGCCAGGCCAGGTGCCCGATCCGCGAGGATATCCAGCGGACCAACGTGCTCATCTCGCTGCTCCCCGAAGATCCGGCAGCGGCACAGGCTGCCCTCGTAGAGATAGGCGACTACCTCTTTGATCAGAATCCCCTCTTTACCGTCTGTGCCTATGTCTGTGGTCTCTGCGAACTGGCCTGCTGGTATGCCGACAGCGGCGGGGCGATCCGCAGGCGTCTCCTGAAGCGGTTCGTTGCCGAAAGCTACCGGCAGCGGCTCATGGAGAGACCTCCCTTCGCAAACCGGCCCGAAAAGGAGCGCGTGGCAGTGATCGGCGGCGGGCCGGCAGGGCTCATGGCCGCCTTTGAACTCTCCCGCCGCGGTTATCGCCCCACCGTCTTCGAAGCGGGCGATCGCCTGGGGGGCGCTCTCTGGCTCATCCCCCGCTATCGCCTCCCCCACGAGACCCTGGAGGAAACCCTTGCCGCCCTGGTGCGGATCGCGCAGATCGAGGTCAGCTGCGACTCGCCGACCGGCACCGGGGAGCTCACCCTGGACCGCCTCCGGCGGCAAGGCTTTGCCGCGATCTTCGTCGCCACGGGAAGCCCTGTCCCCCGCATCCTCACCTATGCCGGCGCGACCGTCCCCGGCCAGCAGCTCGCCGGCGTCATGTACGGGCACTCCTTCCTCTATGAGCTGGCCCACGACGCCATCCCTGCCGGCTATTTCCGAGACCGGCGTGTCATCGTCGTCGGCGGCGGCAACGTGGCGTTCGATGCAGCCAGGAGCGCACGGCGCCTGGGCGCGGCAACCACCCTGATCTGCCTGGAATGCGCAACGCGCAACTGCAGGGATGCCGTACCCGCCGACCCGACCGAGATCAGGGGGGCATGGGAAGAGGGTGTGGAAATCATCTACGACCGCGGCATCAGTTCCATCCGGAGCGAAAACGGCGTCTTTCGCGGCATCGTCGCACCTCGCTGTACCAGGGTCTATGACGACAACTGCGTGTTCGATCCCCGGTTCGATCCCGAAGACAGACTGGAGATGGCTGGCGACATCCTGATCATCGCTGTCGGTCAGGGTCCCGAACGCCGGTTCCTTGCGGAAGAGGGGCTGCTGGACGACAACGGCAGGCTCGTTGCCGATCCGCTCACCCTGCAGAGCTCCCGGCAGAGCGACGTCTTTGTGGGCGGAGACATGCTGAAGATCGGTTTCATGGTCGAGGCGATTCGCGACGGCAAGGAAGCCGCCGAGTCCATCGACCGCTTCATCCGTGCGATAGATCTCCGGTCGGGCCGGACGTGCGACACAGTCTCGCCGCTCCCTCCCCACCGGCACTCCTTTCGGCCGGAGCCCGCCGTTGCCTGGATTCCGCCGGAACAGCGCCAGGACTTCGGGTTGTTCGAGGAGGGATTCACCCTGGCAGAGGCCATTGCCGAGGCGCGGCGCTGCCTTGCCTGCGGCCCCTGCATCTCCTGCAAGGCGTGCATCGTTGCCGGCATCCAGGACGATATCCCTAGCGTGGAGATCGACGAAGGGCGCTGCAGCGGGTGCGGCATCTGTGTCCCGGCCTGCCCCTTCAACGCCGCCTCCCTGGCGGTAAAAGGAGAGCGGACCGTGAGCGTCACCGACCCGGTCCTCTGCCGGGGGTGCGGTTTCTGCGTCACAGCCTGCCCTTCGGCTGCCCGCCGCCTGGTCGGGGAGCGGCTGTCGCAACGGCTCGCCACCCTGCTCAAGAGGCTAAAGACCTCCGAGAGCAGTAATCCACAGGGCACATGATGGCTGAACGTCACCCCGCAATCATCGTCTTCACCTGCAATTTCGGCTGGGGCTACCAGGGCGACCGGGAGAGCCTCGCCCTGGCCGTCGCCAACTGGCTGCCAGTAACCTGCTGCGGGGCCATCGAGGCCGAACAGATCCTCGAAGCGTTTCGCAGCGGCGCAGACGGCATACTGATCCTGGCATGCCCCCGTGGCGAGTGCCATTACCACGAAGGCGATTTCCAGATTTACAAGCGGGTCCAGTTGCTCAAACAGCTTCTCGCTGCCCACCGGATCGATCCGGAGCGGCTGGCGATCGAGTTCGGCAGAGACCCTTCCGGGGAAGCGATCTCTGCCCGCGTGGCCGGCTTTGCCCGGAGGCTCGGGCAGCTCGACGCACCCTTGGCACCGGGGGGTGATGCATGAGCCCGGCCCGGAAAAAGGCAAAGATCGCCATCTACTGGCTCGGTGCCTGTGGCGGCTGCGACAGCGCCATCGTCGACCTCGGTGGATCGCTGCTGGAGCTGGCAGAAAAGGTCGAGATCGTCCTCTGGCCCGCGGTGCTGGACTTCAAGTACGACCGTATCCGCAGCCTGGCCGACAATGAACTGGCATTGACCATCATGTCGGGATGTGTCAGGAACAGCGAACACCGGGAGATGGCCGAGCTGCTCAGGGCAAAGTCCCGCCTGGTGCTGGCCTGCGGTGCCTGCGCCTGCTTCGGCGGCACACCGGGGCTGGCCAATCTCCGACAGAAAGGGGAGATCATCTCCTGGGTCTATGGCGATGCCCCCACCGTGGTCAACCCCGAAGGGGAACGCCCGCAACCCACCTGCCGGGTGAACGGCACCGAACTGCACCTGCCCCGCTTCTACGATCATGTCCATGCCCTGCATCAGTCGATCGAGGTGGATTATTACCTGCCCGGCTGCCCGCCCCCCGTCGATCTGCTCCTGGGGGCTATCAGCGCCCTGTTGAACGGCAAGCTTCCCCACCGCGGCAGCACGCTGGCGCCACAGAAACCGCTTTGCGACAGCTGCCCCCGCGCGGCATCGAAACCGGCCCGGCTCGAAATCCGCACCATCCACCGCTGCCACGAGGTTGAGGTCGACCCGACCGACTGTTTCCTCGCCAAAGGGGTGATCTGCCTCGGACCGGCCACGCGGGGGGGGTGCGGCGGGACCTGCCTTGCCGCCAATACTCCCTGTCGGGGCTGCTTCGGCCCGGTGGAGGGGGTGCGCGACGCCGGTGCGCGGTTCCTCTCCTCCCTGGCCGCCCTGATCGCCCCGGAAGACGATGAGAAGCTCCGGGAGCTCCTGGAAGCCATCGCCGACCCGGCCGGCTACGGGTGCCGCTTCACCCAGCCGGTCTCGATCCTGGGGGAACAGAGCTGCGCCGACGACAATGAGGAGGAGTAGATGGGAGAGCGGATCACCATCGATCCCATAACCCGGCTGGAAGGGCATGGCCGGATCGAAATTATCCTCGATGCAGAGGGAAATGTGGCGGATGCCTTCTGGCAGGTGCTGGAACTGCGGGGATTCGAGCGCTTCTGCCTGGGGAGGCCGGCGGAGGAGATGACCCGCATCGCGCCGAACATCTGCGGCATCTGCCCCTCGGCCCACCACATGGCCGCCACCAAGGCCCTGGACCGCCTGTACGGGGTCGAGCCCCCTGCCACGGCCCTTTTGATCCGCGAACTGGAGTATAACGCCTCACTGGTGGACGACCATTTCCTCCATTTCTTTTTCCTGGCCGCACCGGACTTCATCTGCGGACCGGACGCCGACCCTGCCGAACGGAATCTGATGGGGGTCATCCAGCGGCTCGGCAGTGCATTCGGCAGAAGGGTGATCGAGATCCGGCGGAAAAATCGCGACATCATCCGCCTCGTCTTCGGCAAGGCTCCCCACCCCGAAGGGGGGCTCCCCGGCGGTGTTCCCAGGGGGATCACCGAGGAAGAGCGACGCTGGATCTCTGCCACGGCCGAGGAAACCGTGCAGTTCGCCGGCAGGGCGCTCGCCATCTTCCGTGAAAAGGTGCTCGACGATCCAACAAACCGGGCGCTCCTGGAAGACGAGGCCTACCGGGTGCGGACCTGCTCCATGGCATTGGCGGACAACGAACAGCGCGTCGCCTTTTACGATGGGGAGGTCAGGGTCGTCGGCCCGAGGGGGGACGAGGTCTGTTGCTTCGCTCCGGACAGCTATGGTGAATGGATTGCCGAGCGGGTGGAGCCATGGAGTTTCATCCGGACCACCTATCTGCGGCCGCGCGGGTGGCAGGGGCTTGTGGAACACGATGATACGCCGCTCTACAAGGTAGGCCCCCTGGCGCGTCTGAATGTTGCGAACGCCATGGCCACTCCCCTTGCCCAAGCGGCCTATGAGGAGTTCAGAGACTGTTTCGGCGGCATGCCGGTCCATCAGACCCTGGCAACCCACTGGGCGCGCCTGATCTGTGCCCTGCAGGCAGCCGAGCGGAACCGGGAGATCGCCGCGGACCCGCTCCTCACCGGCCACCATCTCCGAAACCTGGACTTCAATCTCATCGGCCACGGGGTCGGCTGCGTCGAAGCGCCGCGCGGCATCCTCTTCCATGACTACCAGACCGACGAAAAGGGTATCCTGACCGCGATCAACATGATCATCGCCACCCAGAACAACGCCGGTCCCATCTCCCTGGCCATCAAGAAGGCTGCCCGCCGGTTCATCCGGGGAGGGGAGGTCCGGGAAGGTCTCCTCAACCGGGTTGAGATGGCCTTCCGTGCCTTTGACCCCTGCCTTTCCTGCGCCACGCACGTCATCCCCGGCTCGATGCCGCTGAACGTGCAGATCCGCGACCACCACGGCAACATTATCATGCAGCTCAAGCGCTGAGGGACCGATGGTACGGAGACGCCCCTATTTCCTGGCCTTGGGATGGGCCTTGTCGTAGACCTCCATCAGGCGGTCGATGTTGACGTGGGTGTATTTCTGGGTAGTGGAGAGGGAGGAGTGCCCCAACAGTTCCTGGATGGCACGGAGATCGACGCCCCCTTCCAGGAGATGGGTGGCGAAGGTGTGGCGCAGGGTATGGGGGGAGATCTTCTTCATGGTGGCGAGCCGCAGGATGTGGCGATCCACGATCCTGCCGACGCTACGGCGGGTGAGCCTGCCACCGCGGGAGTTGAGGAAGACCGCCCGGTCCGGGGTGGCGGCCGGCAGCGCACCCAGGTAGGTATTGAGGGCGCGCAGGGCATGGCTCCCCAGCGGCACGATCCGCTCCTTCCCCCCCTTGCCCAGCACCCGCACCAGCCCGCCGTCCAGGTCGAGACTGGCGATATTCAGGCCGGTCAGCTCCGAAACGCGCAGTCCCGACGAATAGAGCAGCTCCAGGATCGCGCGGTCGCGCAGGGAAAGTGTCTCCGGCCCATCCGGCGCCTCCACCAGGGCGGTCACCTCGTCGATGGTGAGATGGTACGGAATCCGCTTCTCCCGCTTGGGGGTGCTGACGAGTTCTGCCGGGTTCCTTTCCACCAGCCCCTGGCGGACAAGGTAGCGGTAGCAGGCGCGGATGGCTGCCAGCTTGCGGCCAATGGTGCTACGCATCTGCCCTTTCATGAGCCGGGCGAGATAGCGCCGGATCAGCAGGTGATCCACCGCTGCAGCAGTCGCGGCAGCGCCCCGTTCCTGGCGGACGAAGTCGAGAAACTGGTGCAGGTCGGTACGGTAGGCGGTCAGGGTATGGGGGGAAACGTTGCGTTCGGAGGAGAGGTAGACAAGAAAGCGCTCGATGGCGGACTGCATGGCGGCTACCCCGTTTCCCGGTGCAGGTCGACGAAATCCCGCAACTCGTTCATGCGCACCATGGCAAGCCCCTCGCCGATGATCTCGCGGAATTCGATCCCGACTCCGGGGGGGTAGTTCTGTTTCCTCCGCCCACCTCCCACGTTCAGCCAGGCCACCCGGCTGCGGGCGATGATGCGCGGGGAGGCGGCATCCAGCAGGCTGAACGAGAGCAGAAGCTCCGCATCCACAGGCAGATCGAGGACGGTTGCCACATAGACGCCGTTGTAGCTGAGATCCACGGCCAGGGCACCAATCTCCTGGCCCGCCATCTGCAGCATTACCTCCCGGTCAAAGGCGACCCTTCTCTTGCGCCGCTCGATGACCTGCAGGAAACGGTGGGTCTTTTCCAGGAAGACCCTTCCATTTACCGGCTTTTCCAGGAAATCGTCGCACCCGGCCCGCCAGCTCTGCCGGACATCGTCGGCACGGCCGGCATTGGTGACCATGATGACCGGGATCGCGGCGAGCGCTGGATCGGCCTTGATGATCGAGCAGCAGGTTATGCCGTCCAACCGGGGCATGTTGATATCCATGACCACCAGGGATGGGAGTTCGCGACGGATGACCTCCAGGGCCTCTTCACCGTTGCGCGCCGTCAGTATCTGGACGGGCGAGCTCTCCAGAAACCCCTTTTCGATCTCCAGGAAGAGTTGGACATCATCCACCAGGAGGATCTTGGGGATTGCAGGGACAGCGGCGAGTCCGTCGCCGTCAGTGCGCAAGGCGCGCCTCCACGGAACTGACCTTACCCTGCATGGTGTGCTCTGCCCGGTCGCGCCGGTCGTCGATCTTGATCAGCGTCGACACCCGCTGCGCACCGGCGGCAAAGGGGGACTCGTGCATGCGGCGGATCACGGCCAGGATGCTGTCCAACTCCCCTTCGATGATGGTTCCCATGGGAGTGAGCTGGTACGCAAGGCCTGAATCCCTGACAATGGAGACGCAGCCGGCCACGAAACGGGAGACCCCTGCCTCGCCGGTCCCGAGAGGGGTGATGCTCACTTCGACCACAGCCATGCACGACCTCCTCATGATTATATTATAAGAATCCTTTATCAGAAAACCACCTGCTTTGCCACTCGAAACCTGAAAAACTTTGACTAATGAAAGTGTGGATTCTATAGTTTTGCCATGCAGACCGTAACCATTGTAAAAGCAGACAGTTATGACACAGACTCGATCCGTGCGGCCCTTGGCGCACTGCTGGCCCCCCTGGGGGGGATGGCCGCATCTGTCCGACCGGGCGAACGGGTGCTGCTGAAACCGAACCTGTTGTCCGCCAAACTGCCCGAACGGGCCGTGACCACCCACCCGGCGATTGTTCGCGAGGTGATCCGCCTGGTCCGGGAAGCCGGGGGCATCCCCATTGTCGGCGATTCGCCAGGAGTGGGCGGCCTCAGGCGCGTGGCGGAAAAATCCGGCATACTTGCCGTGCTCGAAGAGACCGGTACCGAACTGGTCGAGTTCACCGAGCCGAGGGAAGTCGCCGGCAGCGGGACCTTCAAGCGGATTGCCCTGGCAGCCCCCTACCTGGAGGCCGACCGGGTCATCAATCTGCCCAAGCTGAAAACCCACGAGATGATGACCATCACCTGCGGCGTCAAGAACCTGTTCGGGGCCGTAGTCGGGACCGCCAAGGCGGCCTGGCACCTGAAGGCCGGCGCCGACCGGGAGCTGTTCGCCCGGATGCTGGTGGAGATCCACCAGTTGCGCCCCCCCGACCTCACCATTGTCGACGCCATAACCGCCATGGAAGGAGACGGGCCGGGCAGCGGCGACCCGCGCCAGGTGGGATGCCTGCTGGCAGGGGTCAATGCGCTGGCGGTCGATGTCGTGGCCGCGGACATCATCGGCATCCCGCACAAACTCCGCTATGTGGAGCGGGCCGCCGAGCGGCTCGGCATTCCAGGCACCGACCGTGCCACCATCACACTGGCAGGGGCGCCCCTCGACGAGGTCAGGGTGCAGGGGTTCCGGCTCCCCCATATCTCCGACGTCCAGTTCGGTCTCCCCTCGTTCCTCAAGAACCGCCTCAGGCAGCACTTGACCTCCCGTCCCGTCGCCATCCCCGGCAAGTGCCGCCTGTGCGGAATCTGCCGCGACGCCTGCCCTCCCGGGGCCATCACCCTGAAGGATGGGAAGCTCGTCATCGACTACCACAGCTGCATTCGCTGCTTCTGCTGCCGCGAACTCTGCCCTGACG
Source organism: Geobacter sp. (assembly GCA_009684525.1). Lineage (NCBI taxonomy): Bacteria > Pseudomonadati > Thermodesulfobacteriota > Desulfuromonadia > Geobacterales > Geobacteraceae > Geobacter > Geobacter sp. The sequence goes on along the minus strand of WKKR01000003.1, from coordinate 524,409 downwards.
CAGCCCTGACCGTCCGGGAAGGCGCTCTCCTGAAGTGCATCAAGAAATGCCTATAAACAAATTTGGCACCCAGCAGGTTGACAATCAAAAAGGAATGATTATCATAGAATCATCCTCGAGGAATTTAGACCAGGGGGAATTCCCGGAAAGGAGAACCGGCTCTGATGTGGACACAAATCTATATGCTTCGCCCGGTAACCCGCTGCAAGGAGGGTTGCCCTAGTTAGCCCACCGCTTCAGTGTGGTGGGCATGCACCAGAGGCCCCCTGGTTTCTTATACAGGGGGCTTTTTCTGTGCGCACGGTCAGCATAAATATTCCTCGCATCGCTCCTTTCTTTGTACTAAACTTCCTGACGGAATTCAGATATATCGTCCTTTCCCATAGAGGGTACCATGAAGAAAATCGCTGTAATCGCCGTCGTTCTTGCACTCATAGCCGGAATCGGCTTCTATTTTGTCAAAAACAGGAATCCGGAGATATCGTACCGCACGGCCAAGCTGGAACGGGGGACCATCGTAGCCACGGTAGCGGCAACCGGGAACCTGAGCGCTGTTACCACGGTGCAGGTGGGAACCCAGGTGTCGGGAACCATCCAGAAGCTCTACGCGGATTACAACTCCAGAGTGCGCAAGGGTCAGGCCATTGCAGAGATAGATCCGTCCCTGTTCAATGCCGCGGTCGAACAGGCCAGAGGCAATGCATTGAATGCCGAGGCAAACCTTCTGAAGGCAAAGGTGACCCTTGCAGATGCCGAGCGGACCCTGACACGCAACAAGAAACTGCTGGCTGACGGGATCATTTCCCAGGGGGATTACGACGTGGCGGAAACCGCCTACCTTTCAGCCAAGGCATCGATCAAGGCAACCGAGGGAAGCGTTGCCCAGACAAAAGGAGCCCTGCTCCAGGCCAGGACCAATCTCCGCTACTCCGTCATCCGCTCTCCCGTCGACGGAATCGTCATCTCCCGAGCCGTCGATGTCGGCCAGACAGTGGCCGCTTCCTTCCAGACCCCTACCCTGTTCACCATCGCCCAGGATCTCACCAAGATGCAGATCGAGACCAGCGTCGACGAGGCCGATATCAGCCGCGTCAGGGTCGGCCAGGATACGACGTTCACCGTGGATGCCTATCCCGAGCAGTCCTTTGTCGGAAAGGTCGTCCAGGTTCGCAGTGCGCCCGTGGTTACCCAAAACGTCGTCACCTACGTTGTCGTGATCAACGTCGACAACAAAGAATTGAAACTCAAACCCGGCATGACCGCCAATGTCTCCATTGAGGTCGGGAAAAAGGTGGACGCGCTGAAACTCCCGCCAGCGGCCCTGCGTTTCAAGCCCAAGATAAAAGGTGAAGAACAGAAAGAGAAAAAGTCTGCCTCATTACAACAGCAGGGTGGAAAACCGGGACGCAAAGACAAGGGGCTGCAGGTATATGTCCTGAAAGAGAACAAGCCGATAGCCGTATCGATAAAAACCGGCATCGGCAACAACAGCAGCATCGAACTCGTGGAAGGCGCCCTGAAAGAGGGTGACGAAGTCATCATCGAACAACTGGGCGGAGACACGAAAAAGAAATCGGGCGCCGCAATGGGAGGCTCACCGATGGGGCCACGGCCTCATTGACAGCAGAGGAAGGCAGCACGTGGATTCAGTCATTTCATTAACAGATATCCGTCGCGTTTTCACGATGGGGGACCAGCAGTTCGAAGCGCTGAAAGGGGTATCCTTCAGCGTTTCCGCAGGGGAATTTGTCGCCATCATGGGGGCATCGGGCAGCGGCAAATCAACCTGCATGAATATCCTCGGCTGCCTCGACCGCCCGACTACCGGGGAATACCGGCTGGACGGAGTGGATGTGGGCTCCATGAACCACGACCAGTTGGCCGACATCCGCAACAGCAAACTCGGCTTTGTCTTCCAGGGATTCAATCTGCTGTCTCGCACACCGGCTGTGGAGAATGTCGAGCTCCCGCTCGTCTACGCAAAGGTTCCGGCAAAGGAACGCCGACAGAGAGCACTGGCCGCCATGGAACACGTCGGCCTCAACGGCAAGGAAAACAACCATCCGAGCCAGCTCTCCGGGGGGCAGCAACAGCGCGTCGCCATTGCACGGGCACTGGTGAACTCGCCAGCGGTCATACTCGCCGATGAGCCGACGGGGAATCTCGACAGTGCCACCAGCGAGGAGATCATGAATCTGTTCAATGAACTCAACCGGAACGGCATCACCATCATCATGGTCACGCATGAACCTGATGTAGCTGCCCATGCTGCCCGGCGGATCACCTTCCGCGACGGCAGCATCATCGCAGACACCCGAGCCTAGCCTATGGATATGCTACAAACCCTGAAAATTGCCCTGCGTGCCCTCCGCACGAACAAGATGCGCTCATTCCTGACCATGCTGGGGATCATAATCGGCATCGCCGCTGTCATTGCCATGATGGCTGTCGGTGCCGGTGCAAGCCACGTCATTGCCCAGCAGATAGCAAGTATCGGCAGCAACATCATCCTCGTCATTCCCGGCTCCACCACCAGTGGCGGTATCCGAGTAGGAAGCGGCTCGACCCAGACACTCACCAGCGACGACGTGAAGGCGATCATGTCCGAGTGCCCGTCGGTGGAATTTGCTGCCCCCTCGGTCAGGACCACCTCCCAGGTGATCTATGGCAATATGAACTGGTCGACCGTGGTCTTGGGGACAACCCCCGAATTGTTCGACATCAGGGAATGGGGAGTCGTAAACGGCAGGAGCATTGGGCAGCAGGATGTGGATAGCGCTGCCAAGGTATGCCTCCTTGGACAGACCGTCGCGGAGAACCTTTTCGGCGAGGAAGACCCGGTAGGTAAGATCGTCCGCATCAAGAAGGTCCCCTTTACCGTTATCGGGGTTCTCGAACGGAAGGGGCAGTCACCTCAGGGGCAGGACCAGGACGATTCGATCTTTGTACCGCTTAAGACGGCGCAACGCAACCTTGTCCGCTCCCAGTTCACCAACACCGTTGGTGCGGTTCTGGTGAAGGCAAAAAGTGAGGAGCTCCTCGACAAGGCCGAGCAGGAGGTTCAATCCCTGCTCAACCAGCGCCATCGGATAACGAACGGCAAAGAACCGGACTACACGATCCGCAACCTGTCGGAAATCCTGGCCGTCGCAGAGCAGTCATCCAGAGCAATGTCCCTGTTGCTCGGGTCGGTCGCATCCATCTCGCTCATTGTGGGGGGGATCGGCATCATGAACATCATGCTGGTCTCGGTCACCGAGAGGACCAGGGAGATCGGCATCCGAATGGCAATCGGAGCGCGGCGCAACGACATCCTCATGCAGTTCATGACCGAAGCGGTGCTGTTGACGATGATCGGCGGTATAATCGGGATCGGATTGGGGGCAGGCGGGGCCATGGTTGTGTCAAAAATGCTCGAATGGCCGACCTTGATCTCGGTCCAGTCGGTTACCATCGCCTTCCTGTTCTCTGCTGCAGTCGGAATTTTCTTTGGATTCTATCCCGCTCGCAAGGCAGCCAGACTCAATCCGATTGACGCCCTTCGCTACGAGTGACCGGGGAATCGACCGTGCAGGCCATTGCCTGCACAGCACAGAAGACAGAGCTCGGCCAAAGGATGTCAGCGATTCTTCGCCGTCATCGCCAAGGCGCGCCTGATGCGGGAGATGATTCTTACTGCGTTGACCGGCTTGGCAATGAAGTCGAAGAACCCCGAGGAGAGCGCTTTCTGCTCCTCCTCGGGTGACGCCTTGGACGTAAGCAGGATCACCGGCGTATCCGCGGTTTCCGCCTGGGCTGCCAACGCCCGTCTCAGCCCGAAACCGTCCATGCGCGGCATCACCGCATCGCAGAGGATCAGACAAGGCATGCTGCTTAGGGCAGCCTTCAACCCTTCGACCCCGTCGGCAGCCTGCAGCACCTCGAACCCCTCCCGCTCCAATGCCGCTTTGATCACATTGGCCACCACCGGCGAATCTTCGACCACGAGGATGCGACAGGGTGAGGTCTTGGCAACCTCTTCCCCCTTGAAATAGTATTCCCGTATCGCCGCCGTGATCTCCTCGGCTGAGGAGAGGACCGCCATGACCCGGTGGCCGGTGCTCCGGGCAATGTCGTCGAGCACGTCCAGTGCGGTAGGGTCTGCCACGGCCACTGCCAGCATGCCGTCCTTCAATTGCAGGGGGAAAATGGTATGCTCCACGGCAAATTCGGCAGTCACCAGGGCGAGAATTGCGGGCGGAAAGGCATGCCCCCGGATCTTTTTCGCGGTGCGCATGGAAAGCTGCGCTGCCATCACGTCAACGAGTTCGTCCTCGGTGACGACCCCCATATCCTCCAGGATGGCCCCGATCCGTCGACCGGTTCCCTGCTGGCGCTCCAAGGCACGTTCCAGGGTCTTTGCGGTAATGATACCGGCCTCCACCAGCAGTTCTCCCACATGCTTATGAGTTCCCAAGGTGCTCTCCTCATCGCGCAGATCGGCGCTAACAGCCCCAGTTTACCGTATCGGCAGAAAATATCCACGGTGTAGTAAAAACATACACGCGCGGAACGCCGCCCGGCAGTGTCCAGCGTGCCGTAACCACGGCGGCAGATCCGTATCACATGTCGTACAGGGGCTTCACAGGAACCAGCTGATGGGGGAACAGAGACGCTCCAGCATGCGGATGAGCCAGCCTCGCCGCTCATGCTCTTCAAGTATCACCCGTTTCGACTTGGCCAGATCCATGCCGAGCATCACGTCCACCTGGCAGCCGAAGGCACGGCTGTCTACAATCAGGTTGACCTCGAAATTCCTGTGGAAACTCCGCTGATCCAGGTTGGCGGAGCCGATGATAGACCAGCAGCCGTCAATACTCATCACCTTGGCATGGAGCACAGTCCCTTCCCGCTCGTAGATCTCGATCCCGGCGCGCAAGAGAGAGGAGTAGGTACTCCGGCTCACCAGCCTGACCAGCGGGACATCGTTCACCGCCGGGAGAATCAGGCGAATGCGCACCCCACGCCGAGAAGCGCGTAACAGGGAGCGGATCAGACGGGGGCCGGGGACGAAGTAGGGGTTGGCAATGGTGATGCTGCGAGAGGCACCGGCAATGGCCAGTCGGAACGCATTGCGGATAAAGGAACGGGTATGGTGCGGTCCGCCGCTGACGATATGCACCGTCGCATCGCCCCCCTGCGGCAGCCTTGAAGGGATTCGATCGCATCCGGCAGGATTTGCACCGGTTTCATCCGCCCAGTTCTCGCAGAACAGCCGTTGCAATTCGAGAACCGCAGGGCCGGTGATCCTGATGCCGACATCCCGCCACCTTTGGCGGTCCTCGCCGAATCCCGCATACTCGTCGCCGATGTTCATCCCTCCGGCAAAGGCCATGGTCCCGTCGATGACGGCAATCTTGCGATGGTCGCGCTTGTCGAACCAGCCAAGCCCGCGACGGAAAGGGGGTGGGTTGAAGGCGCGGCAGGTGACCCCTGCCTCTTCGAGTCGCCGGAAAAAGGCGCTCATCGTCTCGAAACTGCCGATGTAGTCGTACAGGAGAGAAACCGTGACGCCGCGCCGCACCGCATCGACCAACAGTTCGGCCATCTGTTGCCCGATGGCGTCGTCGCGAATGATGTAAAATTCAAGGGAGATTGTCCGTTGCGCAGTCTGCAGAGAGGCGAAAAACGATGGGAAAAACGCGCCGCCGTCGGGAAAAAGCTCCACCAGATTCCCCTGGGTGACGGACGCCTCCGTGCTTTTCCTGAATCTGCCGAGGAAATGCCGGGTGCGTGGAAAGCCGCGCCGCGTTCTGCGCCGGATCAGACTCATCCTCTTTCCCCTCCGACAAAACTGATTCTGCGTAACCGATCTGCACAAAGGGCGCGAAATTGCTTCCGCGCCCCGTGCCTCTCATCCATGTTCTTCCCGTGTGAAACGATCAGACGCCGACCACTTCCTTGACGCCGGGTACCTTCTCCATGAGGGTTCGCTCGATCCCCATCTTGAGGGTCATGGTGGACATGGGGCACGATCCGCAGGCCCCCTTGAGCCGCACCTTGACCACGCCATCCTCGGTAACTTCCACCAGTTCCACATCGCCGCCGTCGGCCTGCAGGGCGGGCCGGACCTGTTCCAATACCTTTTTTACCTCTTCGATCATGACTGCTTCTCCTTTGTCGTGTACGGTCGCATCGACCTGTCTGCTAGCAGGTTGTTGAAAACGAAGTTTCAGCGTAGCTAAAAACAGCCATCTCGCCGCCGTCCTCAAAAGCCGCCTTGTGCGGCGTAGCGTTGTTTATGCCCTGAGGGTACCACGCCTCCGCGGGGCTTTCTGCGGGTGCGACGATCTGACCGTTATTGAACAACCTGAGGTTTCTACAACCTGCTAGTGCTTGCCCGGTACGCCGGGAGTGGTGAGCGACATCGGCTCCAAAAGGGCCGTCAGACGCTCATCCGAAAGGATTCCCTTCTCCAGGACGGTCTCGCGAATGCTCTTTCCGTTGCGAACCGCTTCCTTGGCGATCTCCGCAGCGGCAGCATAACCGATGTACGGTGCCAGAACCGTAGCCAGGCCGAGGGAATCGTCGAGATACCGCCGGCATTGGTCCGGATGGGCAACGATTCCGTCAATGCAGGACGTTGCCAGTTTGCGCACCGCATTGGAGAGAATCGTCAGGGAAGAAAGGAGGTTGAAGGCGATCACCGGCATCATCACGTTCAGCTCCAGCTGTCCCGCTTGAGCCGCCATGGTCACCACGGTATCGCAGCCGATCACCTGAAACGCCACCATATCGGTCAGTTCCGCCATGGAGGGATTGACCTTGCCCGGCATGATGGAGGAGCCGGGCTGCAGGGCAGGCAGGGAGATCTCGTCAAAACCGGTTCGGGGACCGGAGGCAAGAAGCCTCAAGTCGTTGGCAATGCGGATCAGGTTGACCGCTGTCCCCTTGAGCGCCGAAGAGAGGGCCACAAAGGGGTCCATGTTCTCCATTCTCTCCACCAGGTCGCGGCCCCGGACCAGCGGGAAACCGCTTTCCCGCGCCAGCTCGGCAATCACCAGATCGATATAGCGGTCCTCAGCGTTCAGCCCGGTTCCGACCGCTGTCCCGCCGAGCCCCAGTTCCCGGAGCTCGGGCAGGGCTCGCTCGACCCCTTGCAGGTTCTTGTCGATGGCCAGGGCATAGGCGGCAAACTCCTGGCCGAGCCGGATCGGCACCGCATCCTGCAGATGGGTCCGCCCGGACTTGAGGATCGTGTCGAACTCCTCTCCCTTCCGCCCCAGGGCATCCCGCAAGAGCGCCAGGGCCGGCAGGAATTCCTCGGTCAGTCGCAGGCAGGCAAGCCGCAGGGCTGTCGGGAAGACGTCATTGGTGGACTGGGCCATGTTCACGTGGTCGTTGGGATGAACCCGGTCGTACACCCCGCGGCTCCCCCCCAGGAGCTCGGCTGCCCGATTGGCCAGAACCTCGTTGACATTCATGTTGTGGGACGTGCCGGCACCGGCCTGAAACGGATCGACCACGAACTGGTCAGCAAGCCTGCCCGCCAGGATCTCGTCGGCAGCGGAGAGCACCGCGTCGCCGATCTCCCGCGGGAGCCGACCAGTGGCCATGTTGGCCCTGGCCGCACACTTCTTGATGAGGACAGTGGCCCAGACCAGCGCCGGATGGGGTTTCAACCCCGAAATGGGGAAGTTGGCCACGGCACGCGCAGTCTGGGCACCGAAATATGCCGATGCCGGCACCTTGACGAACCCGAGGGTATCCTTTTCCTGACGCATCGCCACCTGCAACCTCCGGTCTTTCACGCCGCGAATCCGTCTCGCAACCGCTGCCTACCCCTTGGAAAGCGCCCCGTACTTCTCCGCGATGATCCGCAGATGTTCACGTTCCTCGTTGAGGAGCGTGGTGAGCATGCTCCGCCCCTCGGGATCATCGGTCTTCTCGATGAGCTGCCCGAAATAGGCGATCCCCTTTTTTTCGATCTCCATGGCGACTTCCAGCGCTTCCCGGTCCCCGGTATCGAAACCGACATGCCCGCCGGCATCCGGCTCCAGCTCGATGGTGGAGCCGCCATAGAAGACCCAGCGTTCGCTGCTCTCCAGGGAGGCGTAGAGTTCCGAAAGCTTCAGGTAGTGCTCTTCCTCGGTCTTGGCGAGCCAGTGGAATATCCGTTTTCCCCCGGCATTGAACGTCTTCTGCTCTGCCTTGGTGTAGAAATCAAAGGTTTCCTTCTCTATCTCCATCGCCCGCAGGATGGCGTCCAGCATCTCTTTGGTTGCTCCACTCATGGTCTGTCCTCTCTCTGTAATCTCGTTCAGGGCCAGCAGGTCCTCGATCCTGCCGACAAGATGAACCTGCGCCCCCATCTGTCTGGGGAGGAGCAGGTCGATATCGTACCGGTCACCGACGAACAGGGTCTCGCCCGGCTCCAGTCCGATCCCGGCAAAGAGTTCCGTCAGCACCTGGCGGTCAGGCTTGGGGCGCCAGGAGTCCTCGATGGTAAAGACCCGGTCGAACATGCCGGTCACACCGATAATCTCCATAATCCGCGACGAAAGCGCCCGGTTGTTGTTGGTGTAGAGATGGAGGGCGAATCTGCGCCCCAGGGCCGCCAGAGATGCCACTACCCGCTCGTCCCTCTGCAGGATACCGTCGGGGTTCACCTCGCTGGCAAACAACGCATGCAGGTCTTCCAGGTTGCCGCCAAGGTCCAGGCAGGCGATGCTCAATGACGCCTCGAAACCCTGCGACCGCGTCAGCCGTTGCCGCGTCTCCCTGAGCAGCTTGACGGCGGCTGCGGTGTCGATCCCCTTCAGTCGGGCAATGTAGACCGCTGCGATCCTACCGATCTCCCGACCGAGTTCCTCGCTGAAATAGAGGGTCCCATCCAGGTCAAAGACCAGGGCCTTAAGCGTATCAGTCATCTGCGGCGGCATCTCTCTGCAAAATCATGATGAAAGTCTATCATTCTCCCCGGATTCGGTCAAAAAAGCTTCCGCCAGTCCCGCATGCAGAGGAGCTTTGGATCGGTCACTCCCTTGCTCTGGACCAGCACGCGGAAGGTGTCCCCCATCCCTCCGTCGGGCAGCATCAGCTTCTTCAGCGTCAGACGGTGCTTTATGCGCTCCTCCTCGCTGGATGACCGCGCTTCGAGGGCCATCAGCTCCTCGATGATCCCTGCTGCCATGAGAAAGCGGTACTGCTCGCCGAACCAGACCGTGGCGAGACCGGCTGCCTCGCCGACCTGCATCAGGGTAGTGAAATCCACATGGCTGGTAATGTCCTGATCGCCGGCGCGCACATAGGGGTTCTCTTCCACGGTGTGCCGGTAGTAGCACAATAGCGTGCCGTTCATCCTGCCCGGCGCATAGAGGACCTGGGCAGGGTAGCCGTAGTCGATGGTCAGCACGAAACCCCGGCTGAGGGCCTGTGCAACGGCAGCAATCCAGCGAGGCGCCGCCAGGTTTATCTCCGCCCGCTGGCCGACGACCAAGACAGCCCCGACCCGCTCAAGGTAGGCGGCAATCTCAGGGGTCGACGGTTCGGCAAGCTCCTCGCCGAACCCCTCTTCTGTAACGGCCACAAAGACTTCACGCAGCCCCTCCTTGGTCATTTCCACCAGATGGACCGGAAAGGAGTCGATCAATTCGTTGGAGAGGAGACAGCCGCTGAAGGAGATCTTTCCGCTCAACAGGTCGTCGGGGTCGCTCCAGGCAAGGTGTGCGGCGTGGGAAGCCAGTTTGCCCGCCTGGGCCGCCTTCAGGGATGGCTCCTTTTCGATGCAGCGGTAGGTCGAGGCCCCATAGAGCCGCGGCGCGGTCTCGGCCAGGGTATCCATGATGTCGAGGGCCAGTTGCCCCCCTCCGGCCCCCACCTCGACGATGTCGAAGGCAGCCGGGCTCCCCAGGCATTCCCACATCCGGACCAGCTCGTGGGCAATGACACGGCCAAAGGCCTGATGCACATTGCTGCTGGTATAGAAATCCCCCTCAGCGCCGACCTTGCGCCCGGCCGAGGTGTAATATCCCAGCCCCGGCTCATAGAGGCAGGCGGCCATGAAAGCCGCAAAAGTCATCCGCCCTTGTGCGGCGATGCGCTCCCTGAGAATCCCCTCCAAAACTGTCCCTACGTGCTGTTCCATACGCTCCTCGAAAGGTTTTATTGTATAGTCCATACCCGTATGTTTGTCAATTGCAGAGCGGTTTCGGCACCTTCATCGGGAAATCCCCAGTGCGGCACTCGAAACAATGCTTCAATATCCTGATATGCAAAATAAATTTATGGTTCACCGAGCAAAGAGCTCAAGCTCCCCCCCTGGCAACCGATAATCCCAAATATACCGATGATCTGGAAATCAGCCTCACAGGAGGAACTCTATGTACAACATGATGAAAGCAGTTGTCACCGCCGCCGCACTCTGCATGCTCACAGGCGCTGCCTGGGGAGCCGAACTCAAGATCGGCGCTGGCGGAGCCCCCACGGAAAACATCCTGAAACCGATCAAGGACGCCTTTGAAAAGTCATCGGGAATCAAGCTCTCGATCCTTTCCAACGGGCCGAAAAACGCCCTGCTCGACCTGGACAAAGGGGTTGTGGAAGCTGCGGCCGCAGGCCTCTCTTTTAACGACTGGCTGGCGCTCATGAAGAAAGAAGGCGTGGAAGTCAAGGACCCGGCAGCCTATGGACAGGTCGTCATAGGCAAAGACCTGGTAAAGGTCATCGTGAACAAAGAGAACAAGATCGCGAAACTGACCGCTGAACAGCTGCAGGGGATCTTCAGCGGCGAGATCGCCAGCTGGAAGGAGGTAGGAGGGGATGACCAGCCGATCCTGGTGGTCATGGGCAAACTCACTCCGGGAACCAACTCCATGTTCGCCAAGAAGTTCCTCGGCACCAAAGCGTTTGCCAAGGATGTCCTGGACGCGACCACGGCAGAGGATGTCAAACAGAACGTCGTCTCCAATCCTTCGGCAATCGCTTTCGGCCCGCTGGCACTGGTGGACAACACCGTCAATGTCCCGGAGACCCCTGAACTGTCGCGCGACATCACCCTGCTGACCAAGGGGAGCCCCTCTGCCAACGTCCAGAAACTGCTGGATTTCATCAAGGGTGAGGGGCAGAAATATATCAGGAAATAACCGCGGCTAGCCCACTGCATATCCGAAACGAGGAGAAAAATCTGCATGAAAAAAATGATCCATCCCGCTCTGATGGCAGTCATCTGCCTTTTTGCCACCATTTCCACCGCTTCTGCCGACCAGATCAGGGTCTCTGCCGGGGGCCCGGCCATCGAGGGGATTCTCAAGCCGATCAAACCTGCCTTTGAAAAGACGAGCGGCCACACCCTGATCCTGGTGGAGACCGGTGGCAAGTTCGGCGTGCAACAGCTGGAAAAAGGGGAGGCTGATGCCCTGGTCGCGGGCTTTTCCGCCGAAGGGCTGAAAAACCTGATCACCAAGGAAGCGGTTGCCGTCGCAGACCCCAATGCCTTCCAAGCCGTAACAATCAGGCAGGACAAGGTCTTTGTGGCCGTGAACAGCACCAACCCCGTGACCAAGCTCTCCAAGGACCAGCTCAAAGGGCTCTTCACCGAGAAGATCGCCAACTGGAAAGAGGTCGGCGGGCAGGATTCCCCGGTGATCGTGATCTGGGCCAAGCTGATCCCGGGCCCCAACGGCGCCTTCCAGCAGAAGATCCTCGATGGCGCGCCGCCTGCCAAGGAAGCGCTGGAGGTAAATTCACTGGAAGACATCAAAGTGACACTGGCCTCGACCCCGCAGGCCATTGCCATCTATCCGTCAACCGCGGCTGTCACCGGAGTCAAGATCATCGAAACGCCGGAAGTAACCAGGCCGACCACGCTGTTCACCAAGGGAGCACCATCGCCCAACGTCCGAAAGCTGATAGACTTTATTACGGGTGAAGGGCAGAAATACATCAAATAGCTCCTCGGACAAACGAGCAACACAGGGAAGAAAGCATGCCGCTTGGGACCCGACATATACAGACCCTGCTCGGCGCCGTTCTGGCGCTTGTGCTGCTGGCGCAACCGGCTCATGCCGCCCAGCGCAGGATAGAGATGATCAGGCTGCATGGCGATCCGCAATCGCTTGCAGCCCTCATCCTTCCCCTCAAGGATGCCTTTGAAAAGGCCACCGGCATCCGCCTGGTCGTAACCGCCCAGCTTTCGCCAGCCTGGGCCATGTCTGAAATTGACCAGGGAGCCTGCGATGGGGTACTGGCCGCCGCTCCTTTCGAGGAGATCATGCGGCAGATCCTCGAAAGAAAGCTGCTTTTGCGCAATCGCGCACTCATACAGCATCAGCAGTTGTATGAAGACGTGGAGTACCGGGTTATCGTCAATGCACTGAATCCCGTGAGCAGCCTGACGGAGAAACAGCTCCGCAAGATCTTCTCCGGCAGATACCGCAACTGGGATGACGTCGACGGGGCAGACGCGCCGCTCTCGGTCGTCTGGGGGGCATGGAGCACCGGAACGGCATGGGTACTCGCCGACAGGATCATGGCCGGCGAAGAGCTCACGAAGGCGGTTGTCCCTGCCGAGGGACCGGTGGGCGTCGTTCGGGAGGTCGCAGCATCAGCCAACGCCATCGGTATCGTGCCGGCTACAGCGGATCTGCGATCGGTCAAGATACTCCAGACACCGGAACTCGCCATCAAGGGACCATTCATCCTGGTCACCGTCGGCTTTCCGTCTCCCAACCTGCTCCGGCTCATAAAATTCATGAAAAGCGAAGGCCAGCACCTGATCGGCTACTGATCAGCAAGAGCCAAGGAAAAGAATCATGACCATAAAAACAAAACTGACCATGAACGTGGTGATCGTCATCCTGATCATTGCGGCTGTTGCCATTGCCAGTATCATCGGCATGTCGTCAGTGAAAAGCAAGCTGACCTACCTGACCCAACGGAGCACTCCCTACCAGATGCGGACGGTTGAGTTCCAACGGTCGCTGCAGAGCACGGCCACCGACCTCCTGAAGGTCGGCACCTCGCGGAATGCCGATGAATACCGGGCAAACCGGAGCGAGGCGGAAAAATCCCTAGCCGAGGTGAAATCGAGCCAGGCAGCCCTGGAAGAACTCTCCGGCGACAAGATGGAGGCCTACAATGATCTCTCTGCCATAGCCACGGAGCTGTATTCCGTCAGCGACGGCCGGTTGAAGGCGGATGAAGCCGCCGATTCTGCCGGAAAGATCATTGCGGAAAAACTACGCGAGGCAACCGGACGGCTCAAACAGCTCGACGCCAAGATCAAGGGACTGCAGACCAGTTCGGCCACCTCCTACACCAAGTCGCTCGGCAGCATGAACAGCATCTCTGCAGGAGTGAGAAACATCGAGCAGCTGAAACTCACCCTCAAGGACTTCCAGCTCGGTTTCATGGAGGTCCAGAAGGCGCAAAGCAAGAAGGGGGTGCTGATCGCCCAGGGAAAATGCAACTCCTCAATGAGCAAGGCACTGCAGAATGACTACCTGAAAACCCAGCCCTCCCTTGCCGGCGACATCAAGGCTCTCAGCCAGAAGATCCCCGAATATATCAAGCTCCAGACCGCCCTGGTGGGCCAGGCCGGTGCCGATACCGCCTCCCGCGATACCCTGCAGTCCGACATAACCGAACGGCTCAATGCCATCGTCCTGGCTGTCGAGCAGGAGGCAGCCATGGCCACCTCCCGTTTCAACGACGAAACCAAACGCCAGGGGACGATCTTCGGTAATTCCACCCTGGCGACCAGCGTGCTGGCCGGCAATTCGGAACTCGTCTCCCTCGGTTTCAATGTGGAAGGTCTGGCCTCGCGACTGTTCACCAGCGAAACGCCGAAAGAGATCGATGCCGTGGAAGCCGAGCTGAAAGGGGTTTATGGCCGCATTGGCACAGTCAAAGGAGAATTGGGAAAGACCCTGACCAAACTGAACGCCCGCCAGGAGGCAGCCCTGCTCCGGGGCGCCGACACGGCACTCGGAGCCATAGCCAACCTCCTGTTCGTCAAGGACGGAGTCATCGCCAAGCTGCACAATCGGCTGGACATGGTCGCCAAGGCGGGCGAAGCGGCGAAGAAGCTCCGCGAGGTCGTGGCACAACAGGCGGAAAAAGGGAAGAAGACCGTCAGCATCGCCCAGGGTGACCAGGAGAAGGCGGTTGCAACCGTCAACCGCATGGTCCGCTTCAGCATCACCCTGATCGCCGCCATCGGCATCGGCGCCATCCTGTTCGGCATCCTCTTCGGCGCCTGGATCTACCGGTCCATTGCCCACCCTCTCAACCAGCTGATCGGTGCGGCCGAGCAGGTGGCCAAGGGGGACCTTTCCCTCCACCTGGACAAAAGCAGCAATGACGAGGTGGGTAAGGTACAGTCGTCCATGGGGACCATGGTCGACAACCTGCAGGGGATTGTCGGCAAGATCAAGGATGCGACCCAGAGCCTCGCCAGCAGCTCGGAGGAGCTGTCAGCCACCTCCAATGCCCTGGAGCGGGGCGCAGAGGACCAGAACAGCCGGGTCGAGCAATCGGCCGCTGCCATGACGGAGATGACCCAGACCACCATGGATGTGGCCAGGAACGCCTCGGACACCGCCACGGCAGCCGACAGGATGAAAAAGATCGCCGACGATGGCAAGGAGGCCATGCATACCACCGTGCAGGAGCTGAACAAGTTCGCCGAGACCGTCAAAGAGTCTGCTGCCAAGGTGGAATCCCTGGGGCAACAGTCCGACGAGATCAATAACGTTGTCACGCTGATCAAGGATATTGCCGATCAGACCAATCTCCTGGCCCTGAATGCAGCCATCGAGGCGGCCCGTGCCGGCGACATGGGGAGGGGCTTTGCCGTGGTTGCCGACGAAGTAAGGGCGCTGGCGGAGAAGACCACATCTGCCACCGAAGATATCGCAAAGACCGTTCGGCAGATGCAGGGGAGCGTTGCCGAATCGGTAACCTTCATGAAGGACGAGCGGGATTCGGTGAGCTCTGTCCTTGACCATGTCAACCGGACCCTGTCGTCCATCGACGAGATCGTCAACTGCGTCAGCCAGGTGACCGACATGGTACAGCGGATCGCCGTTGCCGCCGAGGAGCAGTCCTCCACCAGCGAGGACATCTCCCGCAACATGGAGCAGATCTCCGCCGTCACCAGGGAGCTGAAAAACTCCTTTGCCGACATCCAGCGCTCCTCCGGCGACCTCTCCCAGCTGGCCCTCGAACTCAACGGCATGGTCGGCTGGTTCAAGGTCTGACCCGCCATGGTTCAGCTGCTGTAACCTGTTGCCGGGCAAGGGGGTACGGGCCGTAAAGGTCAGTGCCCCCTTCGTTTATCTGCCTTCCTGCAACTACCCCCCGTAGATCTTCTCCATGCGCGCCACGATCTCTTCAACCTCCTGCCGGAGCCCTGTCGGGGCCAGCACCTCCACATGTTCGCCATAGGAGAGCAGCCAGGCAAGGATCTCCATCTTCCCTCCCGCAGAAAAGGTCAGAACAACACTGCCATCGTCACCGTCCGTTATACGCTGGCTCGGGTGCCAGAGCCGGCCGCGCACCGCATGGGCAACCAGGGGCGAAAACCGGGCCGAGACCTCCATGGCAGGCTCGGCCACGATCCCGAACGCCCCCTTCAGCCGCTCTTCCGGGCTATAATCGGGCGGCAGCTCGAAGCGCTCCTGCTCCACCCTGACGCTGCCGATCCGCTCCACGGCAAAGGTCCTGAGCGCCTTCCGGTTATGGGCATATGCCAGCAGGTAGAGCCCTCCCTTGTAAAAGATCAGCGTGTACGGATCGACCAGGTATGCCGTCGGCCGTTGCCTTCCCGGCGGGGTATAGCGGATGGAGAGTCTCTGCTGGTGGATCAGGGCATCCCTCAGCTGGCCGAGCAGTTCCGCATGGGACGAATAGTCGTGGCGCCCCTGGAGCAGGGGGAGCGCACAGCCGGAGATCCGCTCCAGGTGTGCCGCATAGCGCGGCGGCAGAACCGACCTGATCTTGCGGAAGATCGAGCCGATCTCCCCGTCGAACGGCGTCCCTTGGAACACCTCTGCCTGGCCGCGGAGAAAGTAGAGCGTCGCCAGTTCCTGCAGGGTAAAGCTGATGGGTGGCACGTCCTTGAAACGGGTCAGGAAGCGGTAGACCTTGTTGCTGTTTTCCCATTCGGAGACCAGCGGGTAGCCTGCCTCGTGGACCACGTTCAGGTCCCGGTGGATGGTCCGCCGGGTCACGCCGGTCTCTTCGGCGAGCTCGTCGATGGTCATGCCATGCCGCGCCTCGATGAGACGGATGATGTCATGGACCCGCGACGCCTGTGAATATCTCTTTGCCGGTTTTCCCCGCTGCATCCTCATCCTCCGCGCAATCGCAACCGAACACCGCCATACTCCCGCTGAAAACTGAAGATTATGTCATCAGTTTTCTCATGAGCAGCCACGGGAGAACCATCGGCAGCTTTGTGCAAAACTGGTTTCCGCATAGTACTCCAGTTAGCCATGTACCTGGAACAATTATTGCTTACAATATTTTAATTATTCTACAGTAATCAACTATGCAATCCAGAGGAGGACCCGATGCGCCGGTGGATACTGCTCCCGGTCATTGCCATCATCGCCATTGCTGCAGCAACATGTGCCGGCGACCGCGACCCGCAGGGAGACAACGCCACTACCGAAGCCTGGCAACAGGTTGCCGCCCTCTCGCAGCAACGGGTCGCCCTGATCGGGCCCTACCTTGCCGCTGCCCGGAACAGGGCAGGCGATGCCCCGGAGATCTCCCGGCTGCAATCGGCATACCGCAACGCCCTTGGCAAACTTCCCGTCACCCTGCCCGATAACCAGGTCACAGTTGCCACCTTCATGGAACAGCATTCGGAACTGACCGATGCGCTGGCGCGTCTGGTCGCCACCCCGGAACTCTATCCGCAGCTGATGCGCGACAGCCGGTTCAAGAGACTCCACAACCGGATCGACGAGAACGAAACCATGCTCAACAGTGCCCTTGCCCGCTACAACAGCACCGTTCATGCCCATACCATCCACAACCGCAATCCGGTTCGCCAGGTAGCGGACATCGTCTTTTCCCATCGGCAGACCCAAGGGCTAGCCCTGATTTCCGAGCGGGAACGGGTGCAGATAGTTCCTCCCCCTCAGATCGGCCGGAGGATCTCCACATCAGCGGCGTCCCCCGCCCCTTCGCTTTGCAACGTCGTGCTCGAATAGATCCGTAAACAGCCGGTCTATTCGCCCAGACGCCCCATGGTCCAGTCCATGTTGACCTGCGCCGACAGGTAGTCGCGCCGGGCGCGCGCCAGGTTGCTCTGCGCCTGGAGCAGGTTCAGCTGGGCATCCTCCACCTCCAGGCGGATCTTGACCCCGTATTCGTACCCCTTTTCCGCCATCTGCAGCAACCGCTCGGCCTGGCGCACCGTACCCCCCAGTGCCGCAACGATCTCCGTCGCCTCCCTGACGCTGTTCACCGCATTGCGGACCTCCAGGGAAATCTCGTCCAGGAGCTTTTTCTCCTCGATCTGCCGGGTGGCCAGGTCGCTGCGGGCCTGCTGAACCCGGCCCGAGGTCTTGAGGCCGTCGAAAAAGGGGAAGGTAAGGTAGACGCCGATATCCCAGGCAGCGCCGTCATCCCGTGTGCCGTCGACGTCGAGATGATGCCAGCCCGCTCCCCCCTTCAGGTCGAGCCGCGGCTTGTTGTCGGCATCCGCAATGGTCACCAGCTCCTCATAGATGCCGATCCGGTGGCGGAGATCGGCCAGTTCGGGCCTTCTGTCACGGGCACTGTTCAAGGCATCCGTATAGGCAGGCGGCGGCGAGATCCGGGACTCCAGGGTGCCGGCCGCATCGACCTCGCCATCGTCGATGGCCAGCAGGAACCGGAGCCGTTCCCGCGCAACCCGGACCTGGTTCTCGCTCCTGATCACCTCGGGACGGGCATTCTCCACTGCCACATCGGCTGCCAGCACGTCGTAGTCGGTGGCAACCCCTGCTGCCAGCTTGCGATGAGCCTCGTCCCGGTGGCGGCTCTTCTGTTCGTGATTCTGCACGGCCAGGCGGTGCAGCTCCTTGGCCAAGAGAATATCGTAGAAGGCAACCGAAACATCCCGCTGGGCTGCCTGCCGTGCCAGGCGGAGTTGTTCGTCGGCGGTCTTCAGCCCCACCTCCGCAGCCCGGATGGCGGCGCTCACCTTGCCCCAGGTATAGAGCGGCTGCTCCAGGGTGAGATCCACGACCCGGCTGTACTGCTCCGGCGCCTTGCCGTAAAACGCTTGCTGGCTCTCATCCTTGCCGAGCGTGGCGGAACCGTTCAGCGAAAGCTGGGGAAGCGCTGCCGACCGCTCTTCCACGTACTTTCCCCGGACGCTGTTGCCATATTCATGAGCCTTCTGGATGTCCCGGTTCTTTTCCCTGGCAATGGCAAGGGCATCGTCAAGGGTCAGCACCCGCATCTCTCTTGCCTGTGACGTTGCAGGAACCATCCACACCAGAAAGAGCACGACGACAAAGGCCCCGCCCCTTGCAAGGCGGGTGAAACAGCGGCCATGGCCTCGATTCGTCACTATCCCGTATCCCGTCATGGGGATCATGCACTCACTCCTTCCGGATTTGTGGTGTTTCCCGCCCCGGCGCACCAGGGTGGCTGCGGCTGCACCCTGCCGCGGCGCCAGCCCCGCACCGAGTTGACCAGCCAGATCTCATCGGCCCGCCAGAGGTCGTCTTCATGGAGCAGCCGCTCCCTGACCTCTCCCAGCGCCAGGAGCTCCTGGCGCTGGGTCCCCGCCAGCAGGCCACAGGCAAGAGGGGGGGTCAGCAGCTCGCCGTCGATCCGGAGCACGATTGTGTGGTAGGTCCCTTCGGTCAGCTCCCCCCGCTCGTTGCAAAACAGCACCTCGTCGCAGCCGGGGTGGTCGCTCATGGCCCGTTCGAACAGGTCGCGGCGGGTGGTCTTGTGATAGCGGAACGGGTCGCCCGAATCCGACCGCTCCCTGGCCAGCGCCACCGTCAGCATCCGCTCCGGCTCGTCCGCCAGGGGCTCGGACGAAAGCGTGACCGTGCCGTCCCGGTCGAGAAGGAGACGCACCTTGCAGGTCTCCCGGTGTCTTTCGGCATGGGTCTCAAGAAGCATACGGACCTGTTCGATGGTGCACGGGAAGCGGAAATAGGCGGCCGACTCGGCAAGACGCTGCAGATGCCGGTCGAGCAGTGCATACCTGCCGTCCTCCAGCCGGAGCGTTTCGATGAGCCGGAAATCGTCCGTATCCCGACGGAGAAAGCCGGCCTTGAGCAGGCACTCGGCGTATTCGGCATCCGGCGAGGCATCCCAGGTGATGCCGCTCCCCACCCCCAGCCTGACCCGGCCGCTCTTCCTGTCCAGCACCAGGGTGCGGATCGCCACGCTGAAAACGGCTTCGCCACCGGGGGAGACGACGCCGATGGCGCCACAGTAGACCCCGCGCGGCTCCCGCTCCAGCTCGGCGATGATCTGCATGCTCCGCCGCTTCGGGGCGCCGGTGATCGAGCCGCAGGGGAAGAGCGCCTCGAAGATCTCCACCAGCCCGATGCCGGGCCGAAGCCGGGCCGTGATGCGCGAGGTAAGCTGATGAAGCGTGGGATAGGCCTCCACGTCGAACAGCGATTCGACCTGCACCGTCCCGGTTTTAGCAACCACCCCCAGGTCGTTGCGGAGCAGGTCGACGATCATCAGGTTTTCCGCCCGCTCCTTGGGATCTTCCCTGAGCCGGGCGGCAATCTCCCGGTCTTCGGCCGGCCAGCGGCCGCGTGGAGCAGTCCCCTTCATGGGGCAGGCGGTAATCTGCCCATCTTTGACGGCACAGAAGAGTTCCGGCGAGGCCGAAACGATCACCTGGGAACCCAGGTCCAGATAGGCACAAAAGGAGGCCTGCTGTGCCCGGAGAATCCGGCCGTAGAGCGCCAGCGGCTCCCCCCGGAACGAGCTGGCCAGCGGAAAGGTGTAATTGACCTGGTAGCAGTCGCCGGCAGCGATGTAGTCCCTGATCCTCCCGACGGAAGCGCCATAGTCGCGCCTGGCGAGCAGCGGCACCAGAGCCGATACGTCCGGCGCCACGCCTGGCAGCCCCTCCCCCGGCGATACGGCTCTCCGCTCACGGTAGAGTACGAACCAGGCAAGCGGCAACCCTTCTGCCGGTGGGACCGCAGGCAGGTCCGGATTGAAGGCTGACGCTGCCTCGTAGGCCACGAACCCCACGGCATACATCCCCCGGCGGGAAGCCCGCTCCGCGGCGGCGATGACGCCCGGGACTTCATCGGGCACCCAGGCCTGCAGGGTGCCCAGGTAGCCTTCAAACCGCCAGGAAGCGCCGAACGAGCCGCCAACCGAGGAGTCCAGCAGGACGACGGGAGAACGGTCAGGCATGCTCCCTCCGCCATTTCCTCTTCAGCCAGGCGCCGAAATCGTCCATAGAGGTGTACATCACCGGTACCACCAGCAGGGTGAGAAAGGTCGAGGTGAGCAGTCCGCCGACCACGGCCCGCGCCATGGGCGCCCGCCCCTCCCCGCCGGCGCCGATGCCGAGAAAGAGCGGCATCATGCCGAAGATCATCGCCAGGGTCGTCATGACGATCGGCCGGAGCCGCGTCCTGCCGGCCAGGATCACCGCCTCGCGCCGCTGCATGCCGTCGCGCCGCTGCAGGACCTTGGCATAATCCACCAGCAGGATGGCGTTCTTGGTGACCAGCCCCATCAGCATGATCAGGCCGATGAGCGACATGATGTTGACCGTGTCGCCGGTCAGTTTGAGCATCCCTGCCATGCCGACGATGGAGAGGGGGAGCGACAGCATGATCGCCAGCGGCTCGAAGAAGGACTCGAACTGGGCCGCCAGGATCAGGTAGACGAAGATCACCGCCAAGAGGAGCGATTCTGCCATGTAGCCGAACGACTCGGCCATGTCCTCGGCCTCGCCGGAGAGATTGACAGAATAGCCTGGGGGCATGGCGATTCGCTTGGAGGCGGCCTCCACATGCTTGACTGCGGTGCCGATCGGCAGGTCGTCCAGGTTGGCGGTCACCGTGACCTGGCGGGCCAGGTCGCGCCGGTTGATCTCGGTGGGTGAGGTCGCAACGCTCGTCGTAACCAGGCTGGCCAGGGAAACCAGCTTCACCCCGCCGTTGCCGTCGGAGACCGAGACCTTCAGGTCGCTCACCTGGGCGGGATTGCGTCGCAGCGCCTCGGGAAGCCGCACCCGCACATCCACGGCATCGCCGTCCTCGTCCTCGTAGGTGCTGATCGCCTCCCCCCCCACCAGTCGGCCGAGGGCGCCCACGATGTCGTTGGTCGAAACCCCGGCGGAGAGCGCCTTTTCCCGGTCGACCTTGAGCCGGTATTCCGGGATATCGTGCTCCAGGGTCACCGCCAGATCGACGATCCCCGGCACCTTGTAGAGCTCCTCCTTCAGCCGGAGGCCGAGCTGTTTGAGCGTGGCGAGATCGTCACCCTTCAGGTTGACGTTGAGCGGCTTCTGCGCCCCGCCGATCTGCCCCACCTCCTCGATGGAAAAGGTGATGCCGGCAATCTTCTGCAGCCGTTGCCGCACCTCCCGCTGCAGCACAAACTGGTTGCGCTGCCGCTCTGCGCGCTCCGTCAGCTTCAGGTAGACGAGCCCGTCGCGCACGGTGCCGCTGTCGCCGGCGCCGATGGTGGCATAGGTATGGTCGATCTCGGGGATATCCTTCAGGGAAGCCAGGATGGTCTGCAACCGGTCCTCGGTCTCGGCCATGGAGGCGTCGGGCGCGGTCTTGAACGAGACCTGGAACTCCCCCTTGTCCTCCTTGGACATGAAGGAGGATTCCAGGGTGCCGAAGATGACGATCCCGCCGATAAACGCCGCCAGGGCAGAGAGCATGACCGTCTTGCGGTGGTCGAGCGCCCAGCCGATGGCGCCGCGGTACCTGTCCGCGATCGCCTCGAACCGTTCGTTGAACCGCTCCAGCCAACGGGCGATCCCCTTCCGTTTCCCCTGCAGGTGGATGGACGGGTCGTGCCAGCGCGACGACAGCATCGGGTCGAGGGTGAAGGAGACAAAGAGTGAGACCAGCACCGCAAAGGCGACGCTGATGCCGAACTGGTAGAAGAAGCGGCCGACGATCCCCTTCATGTAGGCAACCGGGACGAACACGGCGATGATCGACAGGGAAGTGGCAAAGACCGCCAGGCCGATCTCCGAGGTGCCGAAGCGGGACGCCTCCAGGTGGTCCTTCCCCATCTCCAGGTGGCGGACGATGTTCTCCCGGACCACGATGGCATCGTCGATCAGCATGCCGATGGAGAGCGACAGCGCCATCAGGGTCATGACGTTGAGGGTCATCCCCATGGCGTTCATGACGATAAAGGCGGAGATGACCGAGATGGGAAGCGTCACCCCGGTGATGACCGTGGAGCGCCAGGAGTTGATGAAGCAAAAGACGATCAGCACTGTCAGGATGCCGCCGATGATCAGCGTCTCCTCCACGTCGGCCAGCGACTCCCGGGTCATGATGGTGCCGTCGCGGACCATGGAGAGGGAAACGCCTGGCGGCAGCTCCTGCTGCACCTTTGCCATGGTCTTTTTCACCGCATCCACCAGCTCGACCTCGTTACCGCCCGATTGCTTGTAGACGTCGAGGCCGATGGCGGGCTTGCCGTTCACCAGGGCCAGTTTCCGCTTCTCCTCCACCCCATCGGTCACCAGGGCCACCTCGCCGAGGGTCAGGGGGCGCCCTTCGCGCTGGGCAATGACCATCCGGCGATACCCTTCGGCGTGGTCCGGCTTGCCGTCGATCCGGAGCGGATATTCGGCCGTCCCCCTGGTCAATCGCCCCAGCGGGGTATTGGTGTTTTCCGACCTGATACCCCCCACCACGTCGTTGGCGCCGAGCCCCAGGCTGTCCAGCCGCACCGGGTCGAGGTCCACATTGATCTCCCGCTTCTGGCCGCCGACCATGTCCACCTTGCCGACCCCGGCAACGCTCTCGAAGCGCTTCTTGATCCGCTTCTCCACCAGGGTCGTCAGCTCGCGCGGCGAGAGGGAGCTGGACTGCACCGCCAGCGCGGCGACCGGCGCGGCATTGAAATCGAGTTTCTGGATGATCGGCTCGTCGATCCCCTCGGGGAGGTTGCCGCGGATCGACCCGATCTTTGCCCGCACCTCCTGGGCGCAGTCATTGACCCTCTGTTCCAGCTGGAACTGGATCATGACCGTGGAGACCCCCTCGCGGGAGGTGGAAAAGACATGCTTCACCCCGGCGATCTGGTTCACCGAGTCCTCGATCCGCTTCGACACCTCCCGCTCCACCGTCTCCGGGCTGGCGCCGGAAAAGGTGGTCACCACCGAGATCAGCGGGAATTCCACGTTGGGGAACATCTCCACGGCAAGCCGCTTGTAGGAAAAGATCCCGAGGGTCACGAGCGCCAGCATCAGCACCGTGGCAAAGATCGGCCGTTTTATGGATACATCCGAGAGGATCATGGAGTGAGTGCCTCGTTTCAGAGAGTGTCAGGCGTTCCCAACAGCCGAACAGTTTGTTGAAAACGAAGTTTCAGCGTAGCTAATAACCCAGGTTGTTCAAAAATAGTCAGATCGTCGCACCCGCAGAAAGCCCTGCGGAGGCGTGGCAGCGCCACGCCGCACAAGGCGGCTTTCGAGGACGGCGGCGAGATGGCTGTTTTTGGACGACCTGGCTAGCGGCGATAGACCAGTGCGGCGCCGGCCATGAGCAGGACCACGCCGAAGGCCCGCTTGCCGTCCATCGGGATCTGCCGGAAGCCGAACAGGCCGTAGTGGTCCAGCAGGAGCCCGGTAGTGAGCTGGGCGGCGATCACCGAGGCCATGGCCGCGGCAGTGCCGATCCGGGGGACCGCAACAATGGTCATGGTCACGAAAAACGCCCCCATGAACCCGCCGGTCAGCTCCCACCAGGAAGCCGCGCCGATCCCTCGCAGCGACCCCTTGCCGGCGATCAGCACCACTGCCAGAAGCGCCAGGGTACCAACGGCAAAAGAGATGAACGAACTCTCGAAGGTCCCGACCTTCTGCGCCAGCCTGCCATTGATCGAAGGCTGCACCGCAACGGCCAGGCCACCGCAGAACATCAGCACCATGAGCATCAGGTTGCTCATACCGGTTCCCTCCCCGAAATCGCGCAGACTCGCTGCGCCAAAGGTCTCACTTCCCGCCCGCTGCAGGCCCGGCCACGGCCACCCGGTCGCCGTCCTTCAGGTTGAAGCCCCCCCGCAGCACATAGGTCTCGCCTGCCTTGAGTCCGCCGGCGATCTCCACCAGGTCGCCGTTCACCAGACCGGTGGCAACGGACCTGCTTTTCCCCACCCCGTTTTCAACGACAAAGAGCGAGGCCTTCTTCGCCATGGTGTCCCAGCCGGCAAGCGCCTGCCGCGGAACCTGCACCACCTCCCGGCGCTCGCCGGTGATGATCCGCCCCTGGGCGAACAGCCCCCCTTTCAGCGTCTCGGGAACGTTCTTCACCTCGGCGATCACCTGGAGCGAGCGATCCGCCTGGTTGAGCGACGGGTTCACGTACATGACCCTGCCGCTGAACGTGGTGCCGGGCAGGGCGTCGACCGTGAACTCCAGCGGCTGCCCGACCTTGACCCTGGCCGAGTCAGCCGACGAAACGGTCACGGTCAGGTTGAGCAGGCGGTTGTCGACGATCCTGAAGATCGGGCTGGCTGCCGCCGCATCGCTGGCCAGGTCGCCGACGTTGACGCTACGCTGCGCCACGACGCCATCCATGGGAGCGGTCACCAGCCCCTTGGCCCGACGGGCACGGGCCTGGCGCATCTCCTCTTCGGCAACCCTGATCTGGGCACGGGCCGCTTCGATCTTTGCCCTGGCGGCATCCGACTCGGTGCGGGCATCGTCCACTGCCTGCTGGGTGGCAAGCCCCGACTCCTTCAGCTTGAGCGCCCTTGCCAGCTCCCGTTCAGCGCGGCTCGCCACAACCTGGGCCTGGGCAAGCCCGGCCCTGGCCGACTCGATTGCCGCTTCGGAGCGTTTCACCAAGGCTTCACTCTCGGCAACGTCGATCCGCACCAACGGCTGCCCCCGCCTGACCCGGACCCACTCGGTAACGTAGACCTGACTGATCAGCCCCGGAATCTGCGTCTTCACATCGGCCTTGAACTTCGGTTCCAGGTTGCCGGTCACCTCGATCCCCTCGACGAGCCGTTGCGGGGCAGCCCGGGCGACCTCCACCGCGACCGGCGGCTTGACGGCGGCCGCGTCCGTCTTCACCTTTGCCTCGCCGCTTTTGCCACACCCCCAGATCCCGGCCAAAAGCACCATCGCCAGCGAGAAAACTCCCCATTTCCTCAGCATCTTCCCGTCTCCTTGTTCCGCTGCGGCTCGAATCCCGCCATGATCAGGTCGAGTATCCTGAGCAGCCCCTGCCGGTCGAGCCGCGGCGGCCGGTCGCACAACTGCTCTTCCATGGCCACGGTAAAGGCGCCGATCAGCGCCCACGCCATGTCGTCCGGATTGCCGGGCCGGAACTCCCCGTCGGCAATCCCTTGCACCACCAGGAACCGCACGTTCTCCACAATCTTTTCGTGGTACGCCTCAAAGTCGAAATAGGGCGCCCCCTGGGGAGGGCCGAAATACATGGCGTACATGAGCCGGGTAACGCCGACCTCCGTCAGCACCAGTTGAAAGATCCGGTCCAGCAGGGTGATGACCCGGTCGCGGGCCTTCCCCGTTTCCTGGAACATCTCCATCAGCATGGCCTCGAACCGCGAAAGGGGCTCCTGCATCAGCTCCAGGTAGATCCCCTCCTTGCTGCCGAAGTAGTAATAGAGGACCGGCTTGCTCACCCCGGCCGCGGCAACGATCTCCCTGACCGTGGTGGTGGCATACCCCTTTGCGGTAAAGAGCCGGAGAGCCGACTCCAGCAAACGCTGACGGGCCAGGGTATTCCCCTGGGTTCCTGCTGACTGCTCTTCTGTCATGTCCCTACCCCATCCGCCGACGATACCTACCTACCGGTAAGTACAACCACTGACCGTCTGTTGTCAAGTCCTGTTTCCGGATCGGTGAGTATCCATACGGTCAGGAAGGATTTGCATTTTTCTCGACAAATTGGTTATAGTGGGAAAATTAGAAAGGGAGCCGAGCAACCGATGGTACGAACAATACTCACCTATCCCGATCCGGAGCTGAAGAAGAAATCGCAGCCGGTGACCGTTATCAACGATAAAGTACGCGAACTCGTCCGGGACATGGCAGAGACCATGTACGCCGCGCCGGGCGTCGGCCTGGCCGCACCCCAGATCGGCGTGCACCAGCGGGTGATCGTCATCGACGTGGCCGGCAAGGACGAGCCGCCCGAACTGATCGTCGCCATCAACCCGGTCATTGTCTATGCCGACGGAGAGGCCTACGAGGAAGAGGGGTGCCTCTCGGTCCCCCGCTATGCCGCCAATGTCCGCCGCCACGCCCGGGTGATCGTCAAGGGGCTCAACCTGGAGGGAGAAGAGGTTACCTGGAAGGCGGACGAGCTCCTGGCCATCGCTTTCCAGCACGAGATCGACCACCTGGACGGCATCCTCTTCATCGATCACATCTCCCCCCTCAAGCGGGAAATCTTCAAGAAACGCTACCGCCGCCAGATGGAAGACCCGCAGGAGCGCCCCTGATGACCGGCCTGCGCATCGTCTTCATGGGAACCCCCGAATTCGCCTGCCCGACCCTGCAGACCCTCATCGACCGGGGCGAGCGGGTCGTCGGCGTGGTGACCCAGCCCGACCGCCCCAAGGGACGGGGCCAGCAGACCCTCCCCCCGCCGGTGAAGGTCCTGGCGGAGAAGCACGGTATCCCGGTCTTCCAGCCGGTCAAGGTGCGGCTCCCCGAGGCGGTGGAACAGGTCCGCGCCTTTGCCCCCGACCTGATCGTGGTGATCGCCTTCGGCCAGATCCTCCCCAAGAGCCTGCTGGAGGTGCCGCGCCTGGGCTGCATCAACGTGCACGCCTCGCTGCTCCCCCGCTATCGTGGCGCCGCTCCCATCAACTGGTGCATCGTCAACGGTGAGAGCGAGACCGGCATCACCACCATGCAGATGGATGTGGGGCTCGATACCGGCGACATGCTGCTGAAAAAGGTAACCCCCATCGACCCGGACGAAGACGCCCAGTCGCTCCACGACCGGCTCTCCCTCCTCGGGGCCGAGGCCCTGGCCGAGACCCTTGACCTGCTGGTGGCAGGCCGCCTGGTGCCGGAGAAACAGGACGACAGCCAGACCTGCTACGCCTCCATGCTGAAGAAGGAGGACGGGCTCATCGCCTGGGACCGCGATGCGGCCGCGATCCGCAACCAGGTGCGCGGCATGGCCCCCTGGCCCGGCGCCTACACCCATCTCGAAGGGAAGGTCCTGAAGATCTGGCGCGCCCGGACCGGTAAAGGGAGCGGAACGCCCGGCACCATCATCCGCGCGGACCGCACCGGTCTTGAAGTCGCCTGCGAAGCGGGCAGCCTGCTGATCGAAGAGCTCCAGCTCGAAGGGAAGAAGCGCCTCGGTGCGGCAGACTTCCTCTCCGGTGTCCGGCTGGCCCCCGGCACGATCCTCGGCGAAAGGGACGAAAACCGTTGAGCAGTAACGGATCGACTCCGCAGCCGCCCCGCAAGCGCCTCTTCGTGGCCCTGATGGGATTTACCTGCATCCTCCTGATCGGGATCATCTACCTGCTCTGGTGGGTTCCCACCAAGGGTCTGGCGAATTTCCACCCCGATCTCCCCCGCATCGTCGGCCTGATCTTCGGTACCCTCTCGCTCCTGGCCGTGCTGGGGACCGCCCTCCTGGTCCTGACCACGGCCCTGGGCAAGGATATCCTCTTCACCCGCTTCATGCGGCTGGTGGTGATCAAGTTCCTCCTGCCAGTGATCGAGACCATAGGGAAGCTGTTCGGCATCCCCAAGGACACCATCAGGCAGTCGTTCGTCGCCATGAACAACAGCCTGGTCTCCTCCCAGCGGCTGCTGGTGCCGGCCGACCGGATACTGATCCTCCTGCCCCACTGCCTGCAGCTCTTCGACTGCGAGATCAAGGTCACCGGCGACATCAACAAGTGCGTCCGCTGCGGCCGCTGCGACATCAAGGGGCTGGCGGATATCGCCCAGAAATACCGGGTCGACATCTCCGTGGCAACCGGCGGCACCCTGGCCCGCAAGGTGATCATCGAAAAGCGGCCAAAGCTGGTGGTGGCCGTGGCCTGCGAGCGTGACCTCACCTCCGGGATCAAGGACTGCTACCCGCTGCCGGTCATCGGCATCCTCAACGACCGCCCCTACGGCCCCTGCTTCAATACCAGGGTCGACGTGGAAAAGATCGATGCCGCCATCGCCTCGGTGCTGGTCGGCCATTAGACCGATGGCATTCCCTACGGGTCCTTTCCGCCTGCGGAACACCCCCCTCATCCTCCTTGCGGCCCTCCTCCTTTTTTTCCCAAACCTGTTGCATGCCGCCACCATCTCCGACTACCGACCGGTCTCCGTCCCCTGCAGCGACGCTCGCGGCGCGCTGCGGCTCGCCATCCGCGCCTGCCTTTGCGACGGCATCCCCCACTACCTGCTGGTGAATCCGGCCACCCTTGCCACCACCCTGGAGCCAGTGGCAGCTACCGGTCCAGCCCCGGCCGATGCGGCGCAAAAGCTTGCCGCCTCTCTGTTCACCGCACTCTTGCAGCGCACCGCCACCCCCCCGGTCAGCCTGCAGAACCACGGCATCACCCATGCCCTCCGGCAGGTCGAAGGAAAGATCCTGACCGTGGATCTCTGCCCCTCCCGTCGCCCCATGGAAACCGGGATGTTCCGGGCATTGGCCGACCTGGCCCGCGCCAGCGGCAGGCCGATACCGGTGGCCATCGCTATCACCGGGGCCTGGCTCGCCAGCCATCCCGAAGAGATCAACTGGCTGAAGGAGCAGGAGCGCCAGGGGCTTCTCGCCATCACCTGGGTCAACCACTCCCTCACCCACCGCTACGACCCTGCCCTCCCCCTGGCCCAAAACTTCCTCCTCACCCCCGGCACCGACCAGCAGCACGAGGTGCTGGCCAATGAGGTGAAGATGCTGGAGCAGGGTCTGGCCCCCTCGCCGTTCTTCCGTTTTCCCGGCCTGGTCGGCAACGAGAGACTGGTCGCCCTTTTGCGCCGGCTGTCGCTCATCCCGCTGGGAGCCGACGCCTGGCTCGCCAAGGGGGAAATCCCCCGTCCCGGCAGCATCATCCTGGTGCATGGCAACGGCAACGAGCCGTCGGGGATCACCAGGCTCATGCCGCTCATCACCGGCACGCACCCCGTACGCCTCATCCCGCTCGCAGAGGCGCTCATAGAGCCTCGCAAGAGCCCTGTCGAGCCCCCTGGCCGACCGGCTTCCCTTCCGGCGGAACCGACCCCGGCACCACCCCTGGTGCAGAAAAACCCTTGACATCCGTTTTTCACTGGGACAAGATAGCGCCATGTTCACTGCCAGCTATTCCTTTTTTTCCGGGTTTTCCTTTTGGTACGGCTTCTGGTTTAGGCCGTCTGCCCGGGGATGGGTGTAGCGAGGAACTGTAAATAGAACCACGCAACCAAAGCCGAGGGCAGACACGAGTCTCCCCCGGCTTTTTTCGTTTCCGTTGCGGAAATGCCAAGGCCGGAGGGACTCCTCCGGCCTTTGGCATTCCATGGAAGGGAGAAGAAGAAAATGATTATCGTCATGAAGGCAGGTGCGGTCAAAAAGGACAGGGACGAGGTGCTGAAGCGGATCAAGGAGTTGGGGTACAAGCCCCATGTCATCCACGGCACCACCAGGGACGTCATCGGCGCCGTTGGCGACGAACGGGGCAAGCTGGTGCTTCAGACCCTCGAATCGATGCACGGCGTGGAGAGCGTGGTGCCGATCCTCCAGCCCTACAAGCTCGCATCCGCCGAAGTAAAGAAGGAACGGAGCATCATCCGCATCTCCGATAACGTCGCCATCGGCGGCCCGGAGATCATCGTCATGGCCGGCCCCTGCTCGGTGGAAAGCGAAGAGCAGATCATCGAATCGGCCAAGGCGGTAAAGGCAGCCGGCGCCCATGTGCTCCGGGGCGGCGCCTTCAAGCCCCGCACCTCCCCCTACTCCTTCCAGGGGCTGGAGGAAGAGGGGCTGAAACTTTTGGCCAAGGCCCGCGATCTGACCGGGCTCCCCATCGTCACCGAGGTGATCAACCCGGAGACCGTGGACCTGGTGGCCGAGTACGCCGACATCCTGCAGATTGGCGCCCGTAACTCCCAGAACTTCGCCCTGCTCAAGAAAGTGGGACAGACCAGGCGGCCGATCCTCCTGAAGCGCGGCATGTCCATGACCATCCAGGAATTCCTCATGAGTGCCGAGTATGTGCTGGCCGAAGGGAACCAGGCCGTGATCCTCTGCGAGCGCGGCATCCGCACCTTCGAGACCGCCACCCGCAACACCCTCGACCTGTCGGCCATTCCGGTGCTCCGGAGCAAGACCCACCTGCCGGTGATCGCCGATCCGTCGCACGGCACCGGCAATTACCACTATGTCGCCCCCATGTCCATGGCAGCCGTGGCAGCAGGCGCGGACGGCATCATCGTCGAGGTCCATCCCGATCCGGAACGGGCCTCCAGCGACGGCCCGCAATCGCTCAAGCCGAAGAAGTTCGCGCTTCTGATGGAGCAGTTGAAGCGGGTGGCAGAGGCGTGCGACCGGACCCTCTGATCAGCAGAGGGTTTTGGCCTGGAGATAGTCTGCCGGCGTATCCAGGTCATGGAGGATGCCGGCGTCCCCGGTGGGGCAGAGGGTGATCCGGTCCTGATGCATCTGCATCAGGTCGCGCAGGGTCGGATAGTTGCGGAGTTGATCGATGATACCCCGCGGAACCAGCACCGGATGGCCCCGCCGTCCGGCGTGCACCGGCACGAGGATACGGCCGGGTTCCGCCGAGTGGGCATCCATGAGCATGCGGCAGGTTGCGGGATGAACCAGCGGGGTGTCGGGGAGAAAGACCAGGACGCCGGTTACGTCACCGGTGAGATGCTCCAGGCCGACCCGCAGCGAGGCTGCCATGTCGCTGTCGGGCTGGCAGTTCCAGGCGACAGTGATCGGGAAACGGGCGACCACCTCGTGGATGGCCGTTCCGTGCGGCGGAGCCAGGACCACCACGACCTCGGCGATGCCGGCTGCCAGCACCGTTTCCAGGCAGCGGACAATGACCGGCCGGTCAGGAAGGGGCAGGAGCAGCTTGCACTGCCCCATCCGCTCCGAGCGACCTGCTGCTGGCAGAAGCGCGGCGATCTGCGGCATGGGGGCGGTACCTCCTCTCGATGAGCTGTGCCACGATGCTGACGGCGATCTCCCGCGGGGAATCGCCGCCGATGGCGAGTCCGACCGGCATGACGAGCCGGCCGAGCTCTTCCGCACCATAGCCGGCACCGGCCAGGTCCCCCATCATGGTCTCCCGCTTGCGGCGGCTGCCGATGATGCCGATGAACCGGGCCGGTGTTGCCAGGGCCGCACGGACGGCCGCCAGGTCGCCGGCATAGGAAGGGGTGGCAATGACCACGCAGTCGGCCTCGGCAAGGGGGATTCGGCCGATGGTCGCCCCGTAGTCGCCGCCCAGACGCTCGGCAGCCTCGGGGAGCCGCTCGGCCGTTACGAAGCCGGGCCGGTCGTCGACGACACAGACCCGGTAGCCGGCAAAGGCGGCAAGGGTGGTGAGCGCCTGGCCGACATGGCCGGCGCCGCAGACCAGAAGCCGCGGGGTCGCCCCCAGCGGTTCCAGGTAGACCGTCTGTTCGCCGCCGCAGGCATGGCCGAATGATTCGTCCAGGGTGAAGCTTACGCTGTGGGGAGCTGCGCCGCTTGCCAGGGCCTGCAGCCCGGCCGCGATCACGGCCTGCTCCAGCATCCCGCCCCCCACCGAACCGATGCCGGTGCCGTCGCTCCGGATAACCATCCGCGCCCCTGCCTTGCGCGGCGACGACCCCCGGCTGGCGATCACCGTGGCCAGCACGCACGCCTCGCCTCCCCGCTGCAGCCGCAGCACCTCTTCCAGCACCTCCATTGTCTCATTGCCCGCCATCATCCCTCTCCTGTCATGCACTCATCGTTTCAGCGCCAGCGGCAGCTCCCGGAGCCGGACGCCAACGGCGGCAAAGACCGCATTGGCCACGGCCGGCGCAATCGGCGGGACGCCCGGTTCGCCGATCCCCCCCGGCTTCTCCTGCCCCTTCACCAGGATCACCTCGACGCTCGGGGCCTCTGTCATACGCAGGATGGGGTAGTTGTGGAAATTCTCGATGGTCGCCCCGCCGGCGGCAATGGCAACCCGTTCATTGAGGGCCGCGGAGAGGCCGAAGCAGATCGCCCCCTCCATCTGCGCCCTGACCGTATCCGGATTGACCACGGGGCCGCAGTCGACGGCGCAGACCACGCGATGCACGGTAATGGCGCCGCTCTTCCGGTCGACCGAGACCTCGGCGACCTGGGCCACGCTGGTGTCGAAGGAGCGATGGAACGCAAAGCCCCGGCCATGGCCGTCAGGGAGCTTCTTTCCCCAGCCGGCCTTCATGGCGGCGGTCTTGACCACCGCGTAGGCGTGGGGCTCGTGCTCCAGAGCGGCCAGGCGGAACTCCACCGGATCGGCGCCGGCAGCCAGCGCCAGCTCGTCCATCATCGATTCGACCACAAAGGCATTGTGGGAGCTTCCCACCGAGCGCCAGAACCCGACCGGCACCGGCGTATCCAGCCGCACATAGGTAACCCGCAGGTTCGGCACCCGGTAGTCCAGGTTGGCCAGACCTTCCACCGCTGCCTGGTCGATCCCTCCCTTCATGGTATCGGGAAAGACTCTGGCAAAGATGGAGGGGCAGACGATGGTATGCTGCCAGGCAGCAAGCTTCCCTGCCCCGTCCAGGGCCGCCTCCACCCGGGAAACGTTCATGGGCCGGTAGAAATCGTGGCGCAGGTCGTCCTCCCTGGTCCAGATCACCTTGACCGGTGTGCCGACCGCTTTGGAAATCCGGAGCGCCTCCTCCACTACGTCGAGCTCGAACCGCCGGCCAAAGCCGCCACCCAGGTAGGTGGTATTCACCTTCACCCGCTCCGGCGGGAGGCCGCTGATCTTTGCCGCCAACTGGTGCACGCCGGTCTGGTTCTGGGTCGGCGCCCAGACCTCGCACCGGTCAGCAGCAACATGGGCGGTGCAGTTCATCGGCTCCATGGTGGCGTGGGCCAGGAAGGGGAGCGTGAAGTCGGCGCTCACCCGCTTCCCCCCCTGGGCGAGCACGGCAGCGGTGTCCCCCTCGTCCTTTGCCACCAGCCCCTTGTCGGTCAGAGCAGCGGTAAAGCGGCGCCGTAGCGAATCGGTGGAAAGCGCCCCGTCCCCCCCCTTCCACTTTGCCTTGAGGGCGGCTACCCCGGCCTGGGCCGCGACAAAACCGTCGGCGCAGACGGCAATCCCGCTCGGTATCTCCACCACCTTCTTCACCCCCTTCACCTTCAGGGGCGCTGTCTTGCCATAGGAGGCGACCGTGGCACCGAACTGCGGCGGGTGCGCCACCGCGGCCACCAGCATGCCGGGGACCACCACGTCCATGCCGAAGATGCAGGAACCGCCGGCCTTGGCCCTGGCGTCGACACGGGGAACCCCGGTGCCGATCAGCCGAAACTCGGCAGGCGACTTCAGCCGCGGGTTCTCGGGCGGCTTCCTTTTGGCCGCCAGCGGCACCAGCTGGCCGAAGGAGCAGGCCTTGAGGGTCCGCTTGTGGCGGACAATCCCCTCGCTCACCGTGCAGTCGTCGGCCGGGACGCCCCATTTCTCGGCAGCAGCGGCAACGAGCATCTGCCGCGCCGCCGCACCCGCCTTCCGGAGCGGTTCGAAGAGATGGCGGATGCTGGTGCTCCCCCCCGTGGCCTGGGTGCCCCAGACCGGGTCGCGGAAGGCATCGGCTGCCGGGGCAAAGACCACGGCGATGTTCTCCCACCGGGCATCCAGTTCGTCGGCGATCAGCATCGGCAGCGAGGTGGCGACCCCCTGCCCCATCTCCGACTTGGCAACGTAGACGGTCATCGACTCGTCCGGCATGATGGTGAACCAGATGCTGGGGGAAAACTCGCCGGCAGTTGCCTCCTCTGCCGAAAGGATGCGGCAGCCGAAGGGAGTCATGGTGACCGCCACGGCCAGCCCGGTACCGAGAGCGGTCTGCTGGAGGAACTCGCGCCTGCTCATGGTTCGCTTCATGGTTTTCCCCCCTTTCCGCCGGCAGCGCGCTGGATCGCCTTTTTGATGCGCGGGTAGGTGCCGCAACGGCAGAGATTCCCCTGCATGGCGTTGTCGATCTCCTGTTCCGAGGGATGGGGGTGTTCGACCAGAAGCGCCGCTGCCTGCATGATCTGGCCCGGTTGGCAGTAGCCGCACTGGGAAACCTCTTCGGCAATCCAGGCCTGCTTCACCGGATGCATCTCGGCAAGCCCCTCGATGGTGACGATCTTCTTTCCCTGCACCGACCCGACCGTGGTGATGCACGAGCGGCGGGCCTTGCCGTCCACATGGACGGTGCACGCACCGCAGAGCCCCTCGCCACAGCTGTATTTGGTGCCGGTGAGGCCGAGTTTTTCCCTGAGCACCCAGAGGAGCGGCGTATCCGGGGGGACATCGAGCCGATGCCGTTTCCCGTTGACCGAAAGTGTAATCATAATCCCTCCTTGCCAAGCCGAATCTGTAATGCATAACTATACCATGCAGCACATTTCTGACAATAACCGGCCACTTGCACTTCGGCACTCTTTGGCTAGAATGGGGAAAGGAGGTTTTCCATGACCATGCTCCGACATCTGCTGGCTCTCTTCGCCCTGCTGCTGTTCGCCATCCCGGTCCGGGCCCATTCCCCCTACCAGAGCGATACGGAAATCGTCACCGGCGCCCAGAGCGCCTTCGAGGAGATCCTCGATCTCTGGCGAGCCGGCAAGTATGATGAGCTGTTCGAGCGGACCAGGGGAAACGGCAAGCTGGCAAAAGAGGATTTTGCCCGGCGACTGGAAAGGGCGACACTGAAGCCTGCCTGCTGCTGGCAGAAGGTGCAGAACCTGTCGGTGCACGTGGAAAACGACGACCTGGCTGCAGTCCGGGCCACGGTCGGCCTGGAAGGGGGACCGGAGATCGAGTTCAAGACCCGCACCTTCAAGCTCTACCGCGAGAGGGGACGCTGGCGCATCGGCCAGACCGACATCCTCTCCCTGGCCGGGGCCTCCAAGAAAAAGTCGCGCCGATAAGCGGTTCCCCTCCCTGTTTCCCGGATTCACGCCAGGAGTGGCAAGCGCTCCTTCAGGTTGACGTTGTGCACCGATTCCGCTAGGCTGCTTTCATGAAAACGACAAAACCCGAACTGCTCGCGCCGGCCGGATCGCTGGAGGCCTTTTTCGCCGCCATGGAAAAGGGTGCCGATGCGGTCTATGCCGGCCTGAAGGACTTTTCCGCCAGGGCCAAGGCCAAGAACTTCACCCTTTCGCAACTGGAGCGGATGCTCGCCTATGCCCACGCCAACGGCCGGCGGATCTACGTCACCATCAACACCCTGGTCAAGGAGCGGGAACTTCCCCAGCTGATCGAGACCCTTGCCGCCCTGGAGGCGATGGGAGCCGATGCCGTCATCGTCCAGGACCTGGCCGTGGCCAGGCTGGCCCGCCAGTTCTTTCCCGGCCTGGAGATCCACGCCTCCACCCAGATGACCATCCACAACACCCCCGGCGTCCGGGAGCTGGCCGACCTCGGCTTCCAGCGGGCCGTGCTGGCCAGGGAACTCCACCTGGACGAGATCCGCAGCATCGTCGCTGCCAGTCCCATCGGCATCGAGTGCTTCATCCACGGCGCCCTCTGCTTCTCCTTCTCCGGCCAGTGCTATTTCTCGTCGTTTCTGGGGGGGCACAGCGGCAACCGCGGCCGCTGCGCCCAGCCCTGCCGCCGCCAGTACCGCTACCGGGGGAAGGATGGCTACTATCTCTCCACCAACGACTTCTCCAGCATCGAGCTGATCCCGGACCTGGTGGAGGCGGGCGTCGCCTCCTTCAAGATCGAGGGGCGGATGAAGTCGGCCGAGTACGTGGCCTGCGTGGTCGAGGCGTACCGGTCGGTGCTCGACGCCGCGAAACCCCAGTTGCCGGCCACCCTTGCCCGGGCCAAGGAGCTTCTGAAGCGCTCCTTCGGCAGGGTCCCCACCAAGGGGTTCCTTGCCTCGCACCAGCCGACCGACATCGCCACCCCATCGCTGCGGGGGGCGACCGGCCGCTTCCTCGGCGAGGTCAGCGCCATCAGGGGCGGCCGCCTCACCCTGACCAGCCGCGACCGGCTCCATATCGGCGACCGGATCAGGATCCAGCCGAAAACCGACATGGCCGGCAAGGCCTTCACGGTCAAGGAGTTGTTCGTGGCAAACCGGCCGGTAAAGCTGGCCGGCGAAGGGAGCACGGTGACCATCCCCACCCCCTTCCCCTGCGCGGTGGGTGACGCAATCTTCAAGGTCTCCTCGGAAACCGCCTTCACCATGAGCGAGAACGCCTGCCAGAAGCGGCTGGACGGCGCGGGGCCGGCCAAGATCCCCTGCGACCTGCACCTCTCCCTGGCGGACGACCGGCTGCGGATCGAGGCGGACTGCGGCGGAGTCGGCAGGCAGATCGAATTCCCCCTGGAAGGGCTGGAGCCCTCCCGCACCGCCGACATGGCCGCCGTGCTGACCGCCCAGTTCGCCAAGACCGGCGACACGCCGTTCGCGCTCCGGACGCTCAGCGCCCCGGCATTCCCGGCGGTCATGATCCCGCCTGCCCGGCTGAAGGAGATCCGGCGCGACTGCTACACCCAGCTTGCCGACACAGTGCTTCCGGCGCTGAAACAGAGCCGCGCCGAGCGGGTGCGCAAGGCAAAGGCCGCCCTGGTGGGGAGGCGGCCCGCGACGGTCCGGCTGCCGACGCGCCTGACGCTCCGCCTGGAGCACCTGCGCGACATCTCCCTGATTCATGCCGACGGCGTGGCCGGTGTCAGCCTGCCGGTCTCCCGGGCCAACCTGCACGAGCTGCCCTTGGCGAGCCGTCGCCTCAAGGGGAAAGAGGAGCGGGTCTCCTGGCGACTCCCCTTCATCATCTTCGACCGCGACCTCCCCTGGTACCGCGAGGCCCTGGCAACCCTGGCGCGCGCAGGCTTCCGCCGCTTCGAGGCCACCAACCTCTCCCACTTCCCGCTCCTGGAGGAGATCGACGCCGAGATCAGCACCGACTACCGGCTCTTCTCCCTCAACACCCAGGCCATGCTCGCCTGGGAAGAGCTGGGAGCAACCGCCTGCACCCTCTACATCGAGGACGATGCGGAGAACCTGGCCGAGCTGCTGGCCGCCGACCTCTCCCCGGAGCGGCGGATCATGATCTACGGCCATGTGGCGGCCATCACCTCCAAGATCGCCATCAAGGGGGTCAAAGGAGACACCCCGCTCCAGTCCGACCGGGGCGACGGCTACCGGGTGACCGTCAAGGACGGCCTCACCGTGGTCACCCCCACCACCCCTTACTCCTTCACCGCGTTCCGCGAGCGGCTGGAGGCGCTCGGCTGCGCCTCCTTCGTCATCGACCTGACCCAGACCCCCCCGGCTGACCGGCAGCGGGTGTTGGACGCCTTTGCCGCCGGCCGCGAACTGCCGGGCACCTCGGCATTCAATTTCCTCACCGGGCTGGTCTAGGCCGGTTTGCGGCCGTAGCGCCATCTTCACAGCAGGAGGTCCGTCATGAAAGAAATAATCCAGATCATCCAGGCAGACATCACCACCCTCAGTGTCGATGCCATTGTCAATGCGGCCAACAATACCCTGCTGGGAGGGGGCGGGGTCGACGGCGCCATCCACCGGGCAGCAGGGCCCGAGCTGGTTGCCGAGTGCTCGACCCTGGGCGGTTGCGTCACCGGCGACGCCAAGATCACCAAGGGCTACCGACTGCCGGCGCGGCACGTCATCCACACCGTCGGGCCGGTCTGGCACGGCGGCGTCAAGGGGGAACCGGAGCTGCTCAGGAGCTGCTACCGCCGCTGCTTCGAGATCGCCCAAGAGAACGGGCTCGTCTCCATCGCCTTCCCGGCCATCAGCTGCGGGGTCTACGGCTACCCCATGGACCAGGCCTGCACCATCGCCATGGAAGAGGCACGGGCAGCCCTCGAACGCGACCCCAGGCTGCAGCGCATCATCTTCACCCCCTTTGGCGACGCAGCCGCGCAACTCTACCGCGACACCTTCGACCGCCTCTTCCCCTGAACCGTTCATGTTCGTGCCCACAGCACAAACCAAGGAGGATGCCATGAAAAAGATGCTGATCATCCTGGCAGCACTGCTGCTCACCGCCGGCATTGCCGGAGCGGCTCCCGCCAAGCCGCAGATCGAAGGGAAAACCGTCGAATACCGGGCCGGCGATACCCTCCTCAAGGGGTACCTGGCCACCGACACCGCATTGAAGGGGAAACGGCCCGGCGTGCTGGTGGTGCACGAATGGTGGGGGCTGAACGATTACGCCCGCAAGCGGGCCAGGATGCTGGCGGAGCTCGGCTATGTGGCCCTGGCCGTCGACATGTTCGGCGACGGCAAGCAGGCCAGGCATCCGGATGAGGCGGGCGCCTTTGCCGGCGCAGTGATGAAAAACTTCGACACTGGCAAGGCGCGGTTCAATGCGGCCCTGGAGCTGCTCAAACAGCAGCCGGATGTCGATCCGACGCGGATCGCCGCCATCGGCTACTGCTTCGGCGGCGGCGTGGTGCTGAACATGGCCCGCCAGGGCGCCGATCTCAAGGGGGTCGCCAGCTTCCACGGCAGTCTGGCCGCGGTGCAGCCGGCGGAAAAGGGTGCCGTCAAGGCGAAGATCCTGGTATTGACCGGTGCGGACGACAAGATGGTGCCGCCGGGGCAGGTGGCGGCATTCAAGGAAGAGATGCAGGAGGCAGGTGCCGATTTCCGGGTCATCAGCTATCCCGGCGCCAAGCACAGCTTCACCAACCCGGATGCCGACAAATACGCCAAGGAGTTCAACCTCCCCATCGCCTACAACAAGAAGGCGGACACAGCGTCCTGGGATGAGCTGAAGAAGTTCTTCAAAGAGATCTTCAAGGTGCCTGCCGCTCCCACAGGGGCAGTGATCAAATGAAGGCAGTGGTCCAGCGGGTGAGCGAGGCCAGGGTCGAGGTCGACGGTGCCGTCGTCGGTGCCGTCGGCCGCGGCATGCTGGTGCTCGTCGGCGTGGCCCAGGGGGACACGGAGCGGGATGCCGCGTGGCTCGCCAAAAAGATCGTCGAACTGCGGATCTTCGAAGACGACGCCGGCAAGATGAACCGCGCCCTGGCCGATGTGGGGGGCAGCCTCCTGGCGGTCTCCCAATTCACCCTGCTGGGGGAGTGCAGCAAAGGGAGGCGGCCGTCGTTCACCGGCGCCGCCTCCCCCGACGAGGGGAAGCGGCTCTACGAATATTTCGTCGAGCAGGTCCGCCAGACCGGTACCCCGGTCGCCACCGGCATCTTCCAGGCCGACATGCAGGTCCATCTCGTCAA
The DNA here is from genome assembly GCA_009684525.1 of Geobacter sp. Classification (NCBI taxonomy): domain Bacteria; kingdom Pseudomonadati; phylum Thermodesulfobacteriota; class Desulfuromonadia; order Geobacterales; family Geobacteraceae; genus Geobacter; species Geobacter sp. Next base: position 484,842 of record WKKR01000003.1, on the reverse strand, counting down.
CGACGGCCCGGTGACGTTCATCCTGGAGAGCCCTTAAACAAGCATTCACCCGATTCACCGCCGCTGCAACATCAACCCACACCCCCTCATTAAATACCACCACATACTGTTATACAAGCGAATCATATCTTTTCATCACGCATACCTCACTGACACAAGCCATTGAAATGACAGTCTTCAATCTGCACGGTATCTGCATGTTACACAGTTAAAACTGCTGACATACATTTTCGGGTTGCCTCTTCCTGAAATGTGGTGTAGTAATCCACAGATTCAGCAAGTTGGGTCAATTGCCGCATTGCTGGGACCGGATATGAAGAGGTTGTTGCTACTTGAACGGGGCAAAATCAGAGGGAACGTAGTGTTAGAATTTCATGTGCAACTTAACTACTTGGAAGCCTGGCGGGAATGCGGAGTTGGAGGAGCCGATTCTCCAAAGCTCCCCGGTAACGGAGAGGTTCGGATTTACTAATTACTGATATAGGGAACAAATGCCCTATATCGGTAGCTTTTGGATAAGTACAAAAAGGTGTCAAAGTTCCCGGTATAAGGAACAAATCGTGTTCCCTATATACGGAATATGTTCCTTATACCAGGAGCCGGTTACCAATATTGGGAACTGGCGCTAACTGGTCAATAAGTAGTTGGTCAAGAAAAGTAAGAAATCAAGAACTGAAAGAATCCGAGGTTCAAATGGATAGCATCATTCATGGGTTGGAAATTATTGGAGGAATCGGATTAGCCCTGTTCGGTGTTTTCTACACCTCTCACAAGCAAGTCGCCATCTGGATTTTCTTTGCATCTGGTGTGATATTTCTCCTCGCGTTGACGTTATTTTGGCAACAAAAATCCATCAGCAAACCACAATTCAAAGCAGGCATATCGGGATCTATTAATATAAATTCGATACCTAGCCCACTAGTTTTACTTTACGACAAGCACTCTTATGACGAAAAAACTCACGGACAAAGCATAGCCGAAATTAGCAATGCAATCCACTTAGACCTAACCAATATCAACAATATACCTGTTAAATTGCGTAGTTACCAAATAAGGGCTCTGTTCGAATATGATGAAGGAGGCACCGTAGATCTAATAAAAGTAGGATCAGGCGTTAGGCCCATTTACAAACCGAGCGGGAAAAACGTACGCAAGTGGCGCAACCTGTACAGCATTGGCCCACTAACCGATCAAATATATTTTGTAACTGACTGGAAAAAGGCTCAAAGATACGGATTAAACAAATATGGCTTTGATAACATTGCCCTTAAAACAAAACAGTTAAACCCAGGCGAAAGTTTAAGTGGATGGCTATTATTTGAAGTAGACGAAGATCTTAGATATCAAAATTTTAAAATCATTGAATATGAAGCCATACTCACTGCCGCCACAGGAGAGACGTCACAAGTTAAGTTTAAATCACTACCAGAAAATAAAACAACTGAGTTCGTGAGTGGCGGTAGCATAGACATGTTGGAGTTAGTTGATCTTACTAAAATTAAATGGGACATCTGTGCGCTCATATCTTTAAAGCGTGCTGCAAGTGGAAAGGAAAACCTCGTTACGATTGATTTAAGCGATATCGGGAAAAAAATCGATAATCGTTAGGAAGATCGAGAGGGACGCACATAGCATCATACGGCTCTGCGGATAAAGGGAAGCCCAACAAAGCGCAGCAGCGGGCGATAAATCCCGCCGCTGTGCTCTCTCACGTTGATTCAGTAAATGGAAATCTGAGAATTACCCTTCGTGCCGGCTTTCAATTACTTCAAGGGAAAATATTGAATGTGGGAAAAGATTAAAGGTTTTATCAGCAAATATTTTCTTGTCATTGCGATAATCGGTGGCGCCCTGCCAATTTCAGCCGCTATTTATGTTTACTATGACCATTTTCACAAGCAGCTAGGACTTGGTTACTCAGGAAGTCAATCTGATTGGGGAACTTTCGGAGATTTTGTAGGTGGTATTACTAATCCCATTTATGCCTTCTTTGCATTTGTTGGCGTATCGTTCACACTTCTCCTTCAAAGAGATCAAAACGAAATGCTGAGACAACATAAAAAACAAGATGAAGTCCAAGGAATGATTCAGAATGTGTCAGACGCACTGCACGCTGCCTTGTTTGATGCCAAAGTCAAACTTGAAACTACCTCGGATAGAGAAGCGCATAGCGTTTTCTTGTACTTAAGGGCTATTTCTGACGTGTCGCTACGAGCGGAAATTGAGCCAGATGGGCCAGATGCTATGGTCTACAGAGATGAGTTGGCTACGGTTTTAGGCAAAATTAGCTATGACCTCACTTTCGTACAAGAACAGCTTGAGCTCATGACATCGTGTCTTCGGCTCTATGCCTCCTTTGGAGGCAGTCAAGAAATAATCGACATTTATAAGACCAAGTACCGTCAAGCAGCATTTATGATCTATCAAATTGAATATTTACACTTGGAAGATGTAAAAGAGTTTTTCGAAGTAGACAGCATCAAGCAGTCTGTTCTTAGGGCTTTAATTAAGAAAGATGGCCTTGAATCAGCCTAACGATGTCAAACTGCAGAATCAACCAGCGGTAAGACCGGCCTGATGGCCGGTCAGCCATATGGCGTTGAGCGAGGATAAGAACAATGCGAAGATTTATAGCCATATTTTTCTTACTTGCCTGTGCCAACGCTTACGCTGACGGATACATGTTTAAAGCAGGAAGGTTCCCAGAAGGAAAAGTGACTGTCCTAACTCTTACGGCCGAACAGAAACAACTAATCGAGTTGTATACTCGATGCAGAGACAACAGATACACGCCTTACATTTTCAAACTCACCCCAGAGCAAAGTAAACGACTGAAAAAGGAAGCTGGAATAAGTCCAAAGAGATTTGCCATTTTTGAAAGTTATCGTGGCGAAGACGGCATCGAGCTTAGTTACAACGTCATAAATCGGTTCAGTGAAAAATCTTTTGAAATCCCCCACAAAACCCTTATCTCTGATCGCACGGTTCGGAAATATGAAAATGAGGTCATGGGGTGGGAGCCAAATCCGCTAGCCAAGCCAGGGATATCTAACTCGGCTGTTGGCAAGTGCCCGTAAGGACTGCAAACGCTCAACATGCGGCGGCACGCGGTCTTCGCTACGCTCCGCCGGTGCGCCGCAGCCCCGTTAGGTGGCCGGGGTTGGTGAGACAACCTGAAGGGTAAAATAAGCAATTCCCCGAAGTTGTTGGGAAGGAATTCGGGGGACATAATGCAATTAATGGCCGCTCGCTCCCAAAATGAGTATTACGCCCCCCGAATTCCCCGAATTCTAACACACGCGCTTGAATAAGCTTACATACATATAGATATCACCACCTATCGGGTAATTTTTCGAGTTAACGACTGAAAATACGACTAAGTTGCAGAGGGTATTATGGTAAGAAATACCTTTTTAGTATTTGGATCTCTATTCATCTCTGGATGTGCCTTTTATGCAGGTTCACCTCACGATAATTTCATAGCGCATCTGAATTACCAAATCGGAAAGAATATTAACGAGGTACCATATTACCAGATCCCCCACAGAGAGGACCTGACTAATTCTAAAAACCTTTCAAACGGCAACATTGAGAATGAATATAAATATCGGGGCACTTGCAGATATTTTTATGAAATCAATCCAGAAACTCACAAAATAGTCGGCGCGAGATTCGAAGGAAATGATAAAGACTGCTCTATTACTCCTTAAAGGGCATGTTTCTTGACGTAATTGTATTCCGCCAACCTTCGGGTGTTGCCGCCAAGAATTAATGGGTGTCCCTATATTCTTTGTTGCCATAATTGGCCGACTTCCGGAATCTCAGGCGGCGAGAAGTTCTTTAATGATCTCCGGTTTCTTAATGGCAATAGTGATGAGAGATTTTGCCGCACCTGATGGCGTACGACGCCCTTGCTCCCACTCCTGAAGAGTGCGCAGCGATACACCCAGCATTTTTGCAAACTCGCTCTGGGAAAGACCGATCTTTTGACGTGCCGTAGCTATGGGTGAAACTTCCAGAGAAGAAACGCGCCCGACTTTGCCGGCCTTGATGTCTCGCACGGCTTGGAGCAGTTCTTCGCCGATATCTCTCTTTGCATCGCGTGCAAGCAGTTCTTTTTCATCGAGTGACATGTTCCATCTCCTCTTTGAGTGTCTTGAGAATGTGACCTGGGATGCTGTCAATGGCACTTTTGGCGTAAATCAGAAGTAACCAGATTTCGCCAGCTTCTGTCCGGGCGAAATATAGAATCCTGACACCGCCGCTCTTGCCGGTACCGCGACGGCTCCAGCGAACCTTGCGGACTCCGCCGGAACCGCGAACCACCTTGCCTGCATCTGGCGAGACCGCAAGAAACGCCTGAAAAATTCGGTACTCGTCGTCAGTCAGGTAGTCATGAACTTGCTTAGTAAACAGCGGAGATTCGACGAACGTAACCATGGAGCTAATATACGGCATTGACGTATAAAATCAACCTAAAATGTGCGGAGTTCTCGGAACCTATGCGGGCGTAGGCGGCGGCTGGGTCAGGCCTGCAAACATGCAAAAAGATACATAATCTTTTGATATCACTAGATATTCCGTCAGGACGAAAGATGAAGGCGTTCAACCGCATCTGGATTAGCGACCAAACCAGCATAATGAACGGCTGGTCCAGTGTGGGAAGAAAGTCTGACTGGCAATGACAGGAAGGGAAGCCTTTTCCTTTTCTCATGCCGCCTTTTTTTGAGCATCCCAACCGATACAGGCCAACTGCACTGTCTTTGGGATCGGCCTGGAACCGGAACGATAAAATAAGGCAAAAAGCAGCCTCCCCCCCTTTCTGCGTGTATAATGTCTCATTATGACACCGGAGGGACCTTGCAATGAAACGACTCCTGCCACTGATTCTTCTCTTCTCGGCTCCCTCCTTCGCACACGCTGAAGACCTGGCGACGACAAAACAAGCTCTCAATCTCATAAGCGATTTTGCGGACAACTTCTGCAAAACCCCACCACTTGAGGGTGGAACGAAAGACGTGACGCTTTCCATCGGCGCCAAAACCGAACTGAACAAGATCCTGAAGAAGGTGGCAAACCTTGGCATAGAAGGCGCTGCAAAATACCAGTCGGAGCACTACCAAGGCTTGCTGCAAAAGGATCTCGTGAATGCACTGAAGGATAGCTCCAACTGTCGTCTTGAGATCTGGAGAGATTTAAACGACAAATTACTTCCGAAAAAACCGAAATCTTCACCTCCTGCCAAAGGCAAACCCATAAAAGCACATGGTGATAAGAAACTACAGGCGCAAATAGAAAAACTGAAACAGAGCGAAGAGCACAACCGCCAACTCGAAGAGGTTGCGCGACTCAATAAAGCAAATGCTGATGCCGAAGCAGCGGTTCGAGAGTTCTCTTTGCGCAACAAGATCCTACTCGATCCCACCACACGACAGTTGCAAACGATCGCCGTGCTCTTCAGAGAAGGCTTCAGAGCGGAAGAGATCGATGCCTATTTTGAGTTGATGCGAAATGAGATAGGACTGGTGCTCGCCGAACAACCAGGCTCATTGCGAAGGATTCGCCTGATGCTTGATGCGGTGGCACAGGTTGCTGCAGACAGTAACGTTGGCAGGGCAGTCCAGGGAAAAGACCAGAAGGAACGCATGAAAAGTATTGCCGACGTGATCCGCAGCTTACTGCCGATTAATAACGATCAAAAGATGGATGACCTGAGGAGGCAGATTCTCCGGTATCCGTCCATAACACTATGGTCGCGCTGAGTGGAGTAGAGGCACAACTCTAGCACCAATCAAACCGCTGTCCAGACCGTAATCCCGCGGTGCCGGCCACGCAGGCGAAAAGATATGACCGCACAGTCTGCCAACAACATGCGTTCGCGGCTCTCCCTTTTCCAGGGGATACTCCCGCTGGCCGGCTCCAGGGTACCGGCCGACATTTTTGCCGGCATAACCCTGGCAGCACTCGCCATCCCGGAGGTCATGGGCTACACCAAGATTTCTGAAACGCCCGTGATCACCGGTCTCTACACCCTCCTGATCCCCATGGCGCTGTATGCGATCATCGGGTCGTCCCGTCATCTGGTAGTCGGCGCCGATTCGGCCACCGCCGCAATCCTTGCATCGAGCGTCGCCACCATGGCAACACCGCGTTCACAGGAGTGGCTCGCCCTGGCCGGACTTCTCGCAATCTTGTCAGCCATCTTTCTCTTTCTGGCCCGGATCGCCCGGCTCGGATTCCTTGCCGACTTTCTGTCGCGGACCGTTTTGATCGGCTTTCTCTCCGGTGTGGGCATCCAGGTGTCCATCGGAGAAATCTCGGGCATGCTCGGCTTGGCAGGGGGAGGCCACGGCACCATCGAGAAATGCTCGACCACCTGGCAACAGCTGGGCCAGGCGAATGGTTTCACCGTCATGGTCTCGGCAGCGGCGTTCCTCGTCATCATCGGCTTGCGAAAGGTATCTCCCAAAGTTCCGGGGGCACTGCTTGCAGTGATGGGCGCCATCGCTGCAAGCTGGGCGCTCGATCTGCAGCGCTACGGAATCCAGATGCTGGGCCCTGTCCCACGCGGTCTCCCGGAGATCGCGCTTCCCGCGGGAGTCTGGCAGTGGGAGACCGTCAAAACCCTCCTGCCCACCGCCTTTGCCATGTTCGTGGTCATCCTTGCCCAGAGTGCTGCTACTGCCCGGGCCTATGCAGCCCGCTACAATGAAAGCTTCAATGAGGACATGGATCTCATCGGGCTGGGTCTGGCGAACATCGGCGCCGCCCTTTCCGGGACCTTCATGGTTAATGGCAGCCCGACAAAGACCCAGATGGTCGACAGCGCAGGAGGTCACAGCCAGCTGGCTCAGCTCACGACAAGCCTGGTTGTCCTGCTCGTGCTCCTCTTCCTCACCGGACCTCTGGCTTATCTGCCAATGGCCGTTCTGGCAACGGTGGTTTTTCTGATAGGGGTGGAATTGATCGACATGGAGGGGATGAAGAGAATCTACCGCGAGCGCCCCTACGAATTCTGGGTGGCACTCGTTACGGCAGCCATGGTTGTCGTTGTCGGCGTCGAGCAGAGCATCCTGCTGGCCATAGTCCTGTCGCTGGCAGTCCATACCCGGCATGGCTACTGGGTCGACAACAGGCTGCTCGTTCTCGATGAGGGCCGTGGCTGGCGGACTATGAAGGTTACCACTGCACAGCAGACCATGCCAGGACTGATGATCTACCGATTCATGCACAACATGTACTATGCCAACACACAGGCATTAATTTCGGATATTACCAATCTCGTGGCAAAGTCGGACCCACCTCTTTGCTGGTTCTGCATCGACATGGCCGCAGTCAACGACGTGGATTTCACCGCAGCCGAAGCTCTCCGCACCGTCCGGGACATTATCGAGGCCCAGGGCGTCAGGCTGGTGTTCTGCGAGGTTGACGACAACGTCATGAACGAATTCGGGCGGTCCCGGCTTACCGAACTCTTCGGCCAGGATGCCTTTTTCCAGACCCCCGTTGCCGTGGTCGACGCCTTTGAGACCAGGCTGCGCACTCATCGAAATGGTGTGACACCGTAACGGGGGAGGATGCCCCCCAGCTGTTCCATCCCACGCACCTTTGTGAAGGAGCCCCTTATGACGAGTCCGGCGGAAACATCCTCTTCGCTGACCCTCCCGCTAGGAAGCAATCCGGCGCTGCAACATCACTTCATGGTTGTTGACGAACCGATCCCCGGCAATTTCCGCTTCGGACTGCTGCTGGAGAAGCTCGACCTGTTGGCCGAACAGACCGCCCTGGCCTTTGTGCGGCAAAGCCACCCGGAGGGGCGGGTAGTGACGGCAGCCATCGATAAAATCGTGGTGCGCAATGTTGCCGATGTGTACCGCGACATCATCTGCCATGCGTGCATCAACCATGTGGGGCGCTCGTCGCTGGAGGTCGGTATCCGCGTCGAGCAACCGGGAGAGACGGTTACCCATATCGCCTCCTGTTACTTTACCATGGTGGCCCGCGGCGGAGCGGAAGCGAACGTGAGCCTTCAGCTCCCCCAACTGACCTACACCACCGAGCAGGAGCAGCGACGGGCCGCCAAAATGGTTACCAATCGAGAAGAATACCTGCGACAACAGGAATCGGCGCGACAACCACCGAGTGTGGAGGAATATGCCCTGCTGGACGCCCTGCACCGCGCCCAGGAAGAGCCGGGATTCACTGGCCTTCGAGCCGCCGACCCGGTGACCGAAGCCTGGGAGCGCATGTACCCGGAGCAGGAGTACGTGCCGCACCGCATCTTCGGCGGCTACCTGATGCGCAGGGCCTTCGAGCTCTCCGCCATCTGCTCCGAACTGGTGGCGCCGAACCGTTCGATCATCTCGGCAGTCAACCGGATCAACTTTTTTCATCCGGTACAGATCGGCGACAAGCTCCACTTTACCAGCAGGGTGGTCTTTACCAGCGAAAGTTTCGTCTGTGTGGAAACAGGGATTGAACGGATCAGCCGAGATCGAACCAACAAGGCCCTGTCCAACTCCTGCCTGTTCACCTTTGTCAATGTGGACAAAGAACTCAACCACTGCCCGGTGCCGCCGATCTATCCCGCCAGCTACAGGGAGGACACCCGCTACCTGGACGCCCTGCGCAGCTACCGTACCATGTCGGGGCATTATCGGATGCTGTGAAACTACCGGGAGGCGGGCAAGGGGACTTATTGGTGTCCGTCCCCCTATTTTCTCTCAGACCAGAGGCCTGACCTCCAGCACCCGGAAATAGCCGACATGCTTCACCGCGGCACCAGCCATCGGATCGACGATGCGAGTGGTGGACTCCCTGATCTGCTGCAGTAGTTCGCCGTCGTCGCGCAGCTCCTGCAGCTTAAGGGAGAGACGCCAACCGGCATAGCCGCCCCCCGGGGCGATGTAGAGGTAGGAGGCATGGGGGTTCTGCTTCAGGTTGGCGTAGCTGCGCCCTTCGGTCATCCCCCAGGCCAGGGTCTCTTCGTCGATGAGATGCGGCCGGGCGTAGATAGCGGTGTTGACGCTGCCATCCCTGCCGGCGGTGGCGATTATCCCCTTCCCCCCTTCGGGAAACAGTTCGGCGAGTTTCATCGTACCCCCTCCTTTGCCCTGTAATCCGTAGCGTTTTGTGTTACTCTAGCACCAATCTCACCGCTGTCCAGACCACCGCCGCAGGACTGACAATGCAGCTGAAACGCATCCTCGACAATCTCTATGACCGGCGTTCGCCGGCACACCTGGCCAACGACCCGCTCTCCTTCTGCCGCCGCTACCCCGACCCGGCAGATCGCGAAGTGGTGGGCTTCATCGCCGCAGCCTTTGCCTACGGCAACGTGAAGATCATCCTGCGCAACCTGGAAACCATTTTCGCGGAGCTAGGAGAAAGGCCGCGCCGGGCCATCGAGCGGTTCGAGCCCCGTGCCGGTCTGCAGCGCTTCAGCAGCTTCAAGCACCGCTTCAACGACGGCCGCGACCTCTGCGCCCTGCTGCATGCCGTCAAAACCATGCTGGCAGAGGCCGGCTCCATCGAGGCCTTCTTTCTCCGCGGGTTCGACCCGGCCGACGACGACATCGGCCCGGCACTCGACCGGTTCAGCACGGCAATGCTGGCCCTGGATCACTCGCCGGTATTCGGCGGCCCCGCCATCCCGGCTGATTCCTATTTCCCCTTCTTCTTCCCGGCCCCGGCAGGCGGGAGCGCCTGCAAGCGGGCCTGCATGTTCCTGCGCTGGATGGTGAGGCCCGACGACGGGATCGACCTGGGGCTCTGGCGCTCGATCCCGCCCGCCAGGCTGATCATCCCGGTGGATGCCCATATCCTGCGGATCGGCCGGTTTCTCCGCTTTACGAACCGCCGCCAGGGAGACTGGAAGACCGCCAGGGAGATCACCGCCCGCCTCCGTCTCCTCGACCCGGCCGACCCGGTGAAGTACGACTTCTCCCTCTGCCACCTGGGGATTTCCGAGGGGTGCGGCAGACAGAACCGCCAGGCCTGCCTCACCTGTGACATTGCCGGCATCTGCGACGGAAAGGGAGTGCCGTGAAGCCGCTCTTGCAATTCGCCGCCGCTACTCTGCTGAACGGGGCATTCCTCTATCCGCTTTTCTATGTCGGCATCGGGCGGCCTGTCTCCTGGTGGCTGGTTGCGGCCATGGCGGCCGGGGGATGCGGCTGCTTCTACCTGCTGATAAAGTACCGCCGCCAGCTCTGACCGCCGCATCGGGGGAGTTGTGCGAGAAACCGCTTGCAATAACCGCCGCTTTCACATATATTCACTGCAAAAGACGGGCTTATCGCCCGTCTTTTCTTTTGTCCCAAAGGAGCCACAGAGTAATGCAAGAGCTTATCAGAAACATCGCGATCATCGCCCACGTCGACCATGGCAAGACCACGCTGGTGGATGCCATGCTGAAACATGCGGGCGTATTCAGGGAAAACGAGCAGATCACCGAGCGGGTCATGGATTCCAACGACCTGGAAAAGGAGCGCGGGATCACCATCCTGGCCAAGAACCTGTCGGTGCACCATGGCCGCTACAAGGTCAATATCGTCGACACCCCCGGCCATGCCGACTTCGGCGGCGAGGTGGAGCGGGTGCTGAAGATGGTCGATTCGGTGCTGCTGCTGGTGGATGCCCTGGACGGCCCCATGCCCCAGACCCGCTTCGTCCTCAAGAAATCCCTCGACCTGGGACTGAAGCCGATCGTGGTGATCAACAAGATCGACCGGCCGGGCGCCCGCCCCGACGAGGTGGTGGACATGGTCTTCGATCTCTTCTGCGAGCTCAACGCCTCTGACGCACAGCTCGATTTCCCCATTGTCTATACCAGCGCCAAGCTGGGCTATGCCAAGCTCGACATGAACTCGGAGTCGACCAGCATGGAGCCGCTCTTTGCGGTGGTGGAGAGCAATGTCCATCCGCCCAGGGGTGATGCCTCGGCACCGTTCCAGCTGCTGGTGACCAATATCGACTACAACGACTACATCGGCAGGATCGCCACCGGCAAGATCTACAACGGCCGGGTCAAGACCGGCGAAACCGTGGCCCTGGTCAAGCGGGACGGCACCGTGGTGCGGGGCAGGATCTCCAAGCTCCTCGGTTATGAGGGGCTGAAGCAGATCGAGATCCCCGAGGCGATTACCGGCGACATCATCACCGTGGCCGGGTTCGACGAGGTGGGGATCGGCGAGACACTGACCGCCGTGGACAACCCGACACCGCTCCCCTATGTGGCCATCGACGAGCCGACCATTGCCATGAATTTCATCGTCAACAACTCCCCCTTTGCCGGCCGGGAAGGGAAGCTGGTAACCTCCCGTAACATCAGGGAGCGGCTGGACAAGGAGTTGCGCACCAATGTCTCGCTCAGGGTCGAGGATACTGCCAGCGCTGACACCTTCAAGGTCTCTGGCCGCGGCGAGCTGCATCTCTCCATCCTGATCGAAAACATGCGCCGGGAAGGGTTCGAGATGGCGGTTTCCAAGCCCGAGGTTATCTTCCGTGAGCAGGACGGCAAGAAACTGGAACCGATGGAATACCTGGTGGTGGACGTACCGGGCGAATACCAGGGGGCGATCATCGAGAAGATGGGGCCGCGCAAGGGTGAAATGTCCGCCATGCAGCCGATGGGCGAGACCATCCGCCTCGAATTCATCATCCCGGCCCGGGGCCTGATAGGCCTGCGCGGCGAACTCCTCACCGAGACCCGCGGCACCGCCGTGATTACCCATACCTTCCACGATTACGCACCCTACAAGGGGGATATCCCCGGCAGGAAGAACGGGGTCCTGATGGCCATGGAGCACGGCGAGACCACCGCCTATGCCCTGGATGCCCTGCAGCCGCGCGGGGTGCTCTTCCTTGGCCCCGGCGTGGAGGTCTACGGCGGCATGATCATCGGCCAGCACGCCAAGGACAACGATCTGGACGTGAATCCCTGCAAGGGGAAGAAGCTGACCAACGTCCGGGCGTCCGGCTCCGACGACGCGGTCAAGCTCTCTCCGCCGCGCATCCTGACCCTGGAGCAGGCCCTGGAGTTCATCGACGACGACGAGCTGGTCGAGGTGACCCCGGTCTCCATCCGGCTGCGCAAGAAGGAACTCGACCCGAACAGGCGGAAAAAGAAGTAGCCCGGCTGCCTGCCGGGATCTTGAGACGACAGGACGGCCAGGCTCGGGCCATCAAGGTTATTGACTTTGGCCGTTCTTTCCACTACTTTTCTGGCATACTCTGTCTTTGCAAGCACCGAGGGAACATGAAAACCGTGCTCAAGATCTGCACCAGCCTGGTCCTGGTCACCGCGCTGGCGGGTTGTGCCGCCATGTCTACGGCGAAAAACGCTGCCGACTATTTCAAGGAAGGTGAAGACGCCTACTCGGCCCGGAATTACGACGAGGCGATCGCCATGTGGAAAAAGGTCAAGGAGAGCTATTTCTCTCCCGAACTGACCACCCAGGCGGAGCTGAAGATCGCCGATGCCCAGTACCAGAGCGGCAGCTACATCGAGGCAGCCGCCTCCTACGAGGAATTCCGCAAGCTCCACCCCACCCACGAGAAGGCCGCATACGCCCTGTTCCGCCAGGGGATGTGCCAGTATCACCAGATCACCGGCATCGACACCGACCAGACCCCCATCCGCAACACGGTCCTGATCCTCAAGTCCTTCATCTCCATCTACCCCGACTCGGAGTATGCCAAGGAGGCAAGGGAGAAGCTGGATGAGGCAGTGGCCATGCAGCTCAAGTACGAGATCTACGTGGGCAGGTTCTACCTGAAGAATGAAAAATACCAGGCCGCCATCAATCGCCTCGAAGGCGCTCTGAAGACCTTCTCCAGCTCCCCCCATAACGACGAGACCCTGCTCTACCTGGGCGAGGCCTATCTGCTTTCAGGCGACAAAGCCAAGGGGAAAGAGATCTTCAACCGCCTCTCCACCGAGTATCCTGCCAGCCCGTTTCTCAAAGACGCCAGCTCGTTCATGGAAAAACACTATTAGCAGGCTGTTGAAAACGAAGTTTCAGCGCAGCTAAAAACAGCCATCTCGCCGCCGTCCTCGAAAAGCCGCCTTGTGCGGCGTAGCGCTGCTACGCCTCCGCGGGGCTTTCTGCGGGTGCGACGATCTGACCATTTTTGAACAACCTGAGTTTTTCAACAATCCGTTAGTCCACGATTGGCTTACTGTGATGATCGGGTAATGGTTTCCAGGGGCGTGTCCCGGCGGCACGACCGGGCAATCTGGTTCTACAGGATGCTGCATGGGGTACGGGGCAGGTTCCGGCACCAGCTACGGGATACGCCGGTCATTGAGCGTCTGTTTTTCACGGGCTACCCGACTTCCCGATTTCGTCAGCTTCTCTTCATACATCCGTTCATCGGCCAGCTTGAGCGTCTCCCCCAGCTCCTCGGCAGAGTGGGCCGTGGCAGCTCCGAGCGAAAGGCTCAGACCGAGCCCCCCCATGGAATGCGACGCCTGCGACACCACATCCCTGACCCGCTGCATCGCCTTTTCCACTACCGACTGGTCGGCACCGGGAAGCAGCACTACGAACTCGTCGCCCCCGATCCTCGCCACGATATCCTCTGAACGGAACACCGACATCAGGACGCTGGCTGTCTGCTTGAGGACCTTGTCGCCGGCGGCATGGCCCAAGGTGTCGTTGACCTCCTTCAGGCCGTCCACATCCACCATGATTACGCTGATGGGGAGTTCGCTTTCACAGGAGAGCCGCTCCATCTCATCCTCGAAAAAGGCACGGTTGTAGAAACCGGTCAGCGTATCGTGGCAGCTCATGTAGCGGAGCTTTTCCTCGGCTTCCTTCCTCTCGGTGATATCCTCGCAGGCGGTTATGACGGCAACCGGGTCGCCATCGTCGCCAAACACCACGCTGGAGACCAGGTAGGCCGGAAACCGGCTGCCGTCCTTGCGGATGTTCTCCGTCTCCCGGCGGGCGCTGACGAATTCGCCGATCACCTCTTTGCCCCACGGGTGCCACCGTTCCGGGGGGGCGAAGATCCGGACGTCCTTGCCGATCAGCTCGCAGACATCGTAGCCGTGCATGTCGGCCTCGGCCTTGTTGGTGAAGATGATCCGGCCATGGCGGTCGGCAATGGTGACCCCGATCGGGATGGTTTCGATGGCGTGCTTGAGCGTCTTCAGTTCCTGTTCAGCCCGCAGCCGCTCGCAACGGGCCTCGGCCTCCCGCAGCTCCCTGCGGATGGCCGGTGCGAGGCGGGCCAGGTTGTCCTTGATGAGGTAGTCGTGAGCCCCCGCCTTCATCGCCTCCACGGCCGTATCCTCTCCCATTTTGCCGGAAACGATGATGAACGGGACATCGACCCCCTTGTCGCGCAGGACCTTCAGTGCGGCAAGGCCGCTGAAACCGGGCATGATATAATCGGCAATGACAATATCCCAGGTCGTGCGGTCCAGAGCTTCGTTCATGGCGACGGCGCTATCGACCCGCTCCCATTCCGATTCGATCCCAGACTTCCTCAGATGCCAGAGCAGAAGGTCGGCATCGTCGGGTGAGTCCTCGACCAGCAATATCCTCAACGCCCTCTCCTCCATCAGATCCTCCTGATGCAGCAAGATGCAATCTGTCACTGATTACAGTATACCGCGGAAGTCGCGTGCAGACGAATCGATTTGAAAGCAGGCAGCCCGCCCCGGATTCCGGAACGGGCTGCCTGGTCGCGACCTCTCATCGGTAGTGCCTCATCCGGTGTTTCCGGATGGACACTACTTGGCTGCCGGTGCCGGCTGTGCCTCCATGGCTTCCTTGAGCACCTTTACCCCTTCCTTGGAGGCGGCAATGGATGCGGTCAGGCTGTCCCTGGCCAGGTCGGGATTGTGGAAGCCGTCAGAGTTCTCGGCAGTCCAGTATTCCCACAGCACATGGGCCTCCTCGTGCTTCTCGCGGGCTTTGGCCAGCACAGTCTCGGCGACGCCCGCCCGCTTTGCCGCTGTATAGGTGTCGATCAACTGGCCGAGCCAGTACTCGGCCTTGCGCATCTTCCCTTTGGTGTAGTTCTGGACGGCTTCAATCTGATAGAGCTTCTGCTCGACCGTGTACTTGGGATGGCAGCCGAGACAGGCCTCTTTGATGTGGTTCTTGGGACGGATCACGCCATGGGTGGAAAAGACCTTGCCGTCCTTCCCCTTCTGCTTCGGCATGTGACACTGGTGGCACTGCACGCCTGCCCGGTCATGGACGCTGCCGGCATAGGTCTCGGCCTCAGGGTGCTGCAGCTTGATCAGCCGCGCGCCGGTCACGGCATGCTTGAAGTCGTAGAAATCAAGCTTCCTGTAATGCTCCAGAAGCCCCTTGACATTGGTCAGGGGGAAGTGGTTGGTCCGCTGGTCGTCGTAGCCGACCTTCTTGCCGTCGCTCCACTGGCTCCCCGCGTTGCAGTTGTACTCCACATGGCACTGGGCGCACATCAGGCGGGAGTCGGTCTTCTCCATCAGCCCGATCTTGCGGAAGCCGCGAAAATCGACCACGTTCAGGTCGGTTTTCCCGTTTTTGGCAAAGATGTTGGCGCCCCGGTCCTTTTCAACGGCCTGGATCAGAGCGTCACGCACGACCCGCGGCTGGGTGCCGTGGGGATCGTGGCAGTGGATGCACCCCACGGCGTTCTGGGTATCCTTGGCAATCGCCACCAGGTCCGAACTGCGGTCCCACTGTGCCCTGGGGTCCTTGTCCCCCATGAACTTCCATTTCAGAATATGATCCGAGGTCTTGCACTGGATACAGGTCGGATTGCCGGCCATGGCGGTCTCGGCCAGCTTCTTGTTGGTATCGATCAGCACGTCCCATGCCTTGCCGACCTCGTCTACCCCCTTCCAACCATCCTTGTACTGGAAACGCCCCCCCTGGAACCGGTCCACCACGAACTGGTCAATCACCATGAATGCATGGCCGCGGGGCTCGTTGTGCTCGAAGGTAAAGCCGTGCCCGGCCAGGAGTTTGTCCTGCATGGGCGAACGCCCGGTGGGGACCCCTTTCTCCTTGCGGGCAGCACCTTCGTAATTGACCGTGAAGAAGCTGGCGTACTGGTTCTTGTGGCACTTGCCGCACAGGGCCTGATCAATGACCGTGACCGGCTTGTTCTTCTCGGGGTCCTGCATATGGGCATCCATCTTGTCGTGGCAGGTCTTGCACGACAGCGAGGCATGCTTGGAGCCCTCCTTGATCGCCTTGATCTCCTCGTGGCACTCGTAGCATTTCTCCCGGCCATCCTTGATCGGCTTGGCAGCAGGCTTAGCCTTTGCCGCAACAGAGGGGAGCGCCAAGAGTGCCCCCATTCCGATGACTGCCACAGCAGCCGCAATCTTCCGTTTCATCATGCGTCTTTCTCCTTTCGCTGGGTATGGTTGGCCGGATTGCGCTGATTGCCTGCCTGGGGACGTCGCTCAACAGAGGTGGTGCAGACGCTGCATTCATCTGTACAGAAGAAGCATTTCCCATAAATGTAGCAGCAATTACCCCTTAAGCAATCAATCGCTCTGCCGATAGATGACCACATGGCTGTGCGGCATTAAACGCTTTTCACCAAGCACTGTCTTTGACGCAAGTCAAACAGTTGTTGATTCGAAAAATCAGCCCATCTGCCCGGCACCGGCATCGCCAGCCGATGCCCCATCTCCCCCGAAAGGGGAACCCAAAGGAGGGAACATCATTTCAAGAGCTTGCATTGACAGCCACCTCAAGTCCGATAGACTTTTTCTCGGCTCGTCGCCGGAACAGCGGTGATGGCAGGCCTGCTAGGGGAACGCGAGGCCACCTGCCCGCCATAACCGACCGGGCCCGTCCGGAGTCATTTTCAGAATCAATGCACAAACAGCATTTTTTTCTGGCAATCGCTAAAATTTTTGCTATTAATAAAACGATTTTATTATCACTAAACGGAGACCAGTATGAACATCCACGAGTACCAAGCGAAAGAGATCCTCAACGCATTCGGTATTCCGGTCCCTCGCGGCCGGGTGGCTCTGACGTCTGACCAGGTGGAACGGGCAGCCAAGGAGTTCGGCGGGCGCTGCGTCGTCAAGGCCCAGATCTATGCGGGCGGGCGGGGAAAAGCCGGGGGGGTGCGGCTGGTGCACCATCCCGAGCAGGCACAGGATTACGGCAAGGAGCTGTTCGGCAAGCGGCTGGTAACCCCCCAGACCGGCCCCGAGGGATTGAAGGTCCGCCGTATCCTGGTGGAAGAGGCCGTGGAGATCGCCAGGGAGTTCTATCTCTCCATAACCCTTGACCGGGGCAATGCCCGCTACTGCCTCATCGCTTCGGCCGAGGGGGGAGTCGAGATCGAAGAGGTGGCCCAGAAAACCCCGGAAAAGATCCACAAGCTCCCCATCGACCCCTATACCGGGCTGAGGCCCTACCAGGCGCGGAGGATCGCCCTGGCGCTCGGCCTGACCGGAAGCCTCTGCGAGGACTGCGTGGAGTTGATGCAGAACCTTTACCGGGTCTGCCTGGACAAGGACTGCGCCCTGGTGGAGATCAACCCGCTGGTGGTCAGCAAGGCCGGCTGGCTGATGGCCATGGACGCCAAGATCACCTTCGACGACAATGCCATCTTCCGCCACCGCGAATACCCGGACATGATGGACTATTCCCAGCTCGACCCCCTCGAGATCAATGCCGGCAAGTACGACCTCTCCTATATCAAGCTGTCGGGCAACATCGGCTGCATGGTGAACGGCGCCGGCCTCGCCATGGCCACCCTGGACGTGCTCAAGGAGTTCGGCGGCGAGCCTGCCAACTTCCTGGACGTGGGGGGCGGGGCAACAAGGGAGAAGGTGGCGGAGGCGTTCAAGATCATCCTGGAGGACGACGACGTGAAGGGGGTCTTCGTCAACATCTTCGGCGGGATCATGCGCTGTGACGTCATCGCCCAGGGGATCATCGAGGCGGCATCCGAGGTGAAATGTACCCTCCCGATCGTCGTCCGGATGGACGGCAGCAAGGTGGAGGAGGGGAGGCAGCTCCTTGCCGAATCCGGGCTCAACGTGCAGACCGCCGACAACCTGGGGGATGGCGCGGACCGGATCGTCAAGATGATCGGCTGAATTCATCGTAGGGGCAACCCTCTGTGGTTGCCCGTGGTCAGGGCGGGCACAGCGGCCTGCTCCTGCATGTCCAATATCGGGAGAAACCACATGTCCATTCTGATCAACAAGGATTCCAAGATCGTCGTCCAGGGGATCACCGGCCGGAGCGGCCTGTTCCATACTCAGCAATGCCGCGACTACGGCAGCCACATCGTTGCCGGCGTCACCCCCGGCAAGGGGGGCATCCATATCGAGGGGATTCCGGTCTTCAACACCGTCGAAGAGGCGGTCCGCTATACTGGCGCCAATGTCTCCATGATCTTCGTCCCGCCGCCTGCGGCTGCCGATGCCATCCTCGAGGCCGCCGACGCCGGGCTCGAACTGGCGGTCTGCATCACCGAGGGGATTCCGGTCCGCGACATGGTGCCGGTAAAAAGGATCCTGCAGGGGAGCAAGACCAGGCTGGTCGGCCCCAACTGTCCCGGCGTCATCACTCCGGGAGAATGCAAGGTCGGGATCATGCCGGGCTACATCCACAAG
Organism: Geobacter sp.; assembly: GCA_009684525.1. Taxonomy (NCBI): domain Bacteria; kingdom Pseudomonadati; phylum Thermodesulfobacteriota; class Desulfuromonadia; order Geobacterales; family Geobacteraceae; genus Geobacter; species Geobacter sp. The sequence goes on along the minus strand of WKKR01000003.1, from coordinate 466,241 downwards.
AAAGGGAAGATCGGCATCGTCTCCCGCAGCGGCACCCTCACCTACGAGGCGGTCAAGCAGGTGACCGAGGCGGGGCTCGGCCAGTCGAGCTGCGTCGGCATCGGCGGCGACCCGATCATCGGCATGAATTTCGTGGATGTGCTCAAGCTGTTCAACGACGATCCCAAGACCGAAGGGGTCTTCATGATCGGCGAGATCGGCGGCGGTGCCGAGGAAGAGGCGGCCTGGTGGATCAAGGAGAACATGAAGAAGCCGGTGGCCGCCTTCATTGCCGGGGTAACCGCACCGCCGGGCAAGCGGATGGGGCATGCCGGGGCCATCATCACCGGCGGGAAGGGAAAGGCCGAGGACAAGATCCGCACCCTTGAAGAATGCGGCGTCGCCGTAGCCACCAGCCCTACCAGGATGGGCGAGGCCATGCTGGCCGCCCTCAAGGCCGAGAAAAACGGCTAACCGGGCTAAGATACTGAGCTATAGTCTCTTTTACATTGACAAAGCAGGAGGCATCACCTATTCTGCACCCACAACCGAATAGTCAGCCGATGACAGATTCGCGATCATGGCAAGGCGGCGAAGAATGAGCGACCGAGGCGTACCGAAAGGTAGTTGAGGAGCGATTGATGAGCCAACGCCGCCAGGGCGCGAATGTGGCATCGGCAACCTGCTTATCGAGAGTGGTGGAGGGACAGGCCCTTTGAAGCCACAGCAACCGGTCCGGCAACGGATGTCAGGTGCTAATTCCTAGAGATGAGTCGGGAGCTTACCACGCGCAACCTATAAGCCCCTGCTCACCCCGAGCAGGGGCTTTTCCATTTTCCGAACCAGAGAGCCATTATGTCGGTCGGCATCGTCCAGCCACAATCCGTAACCTTCGACACCGAGCTCCGTCTTGAAAGCGGACGTATCCTCGGACCGATCACGCTCGTCTTTGAAACCTATGGCCAACTCAACGCCGACCGCTCCAACGCCATCCTGGTGACGCACGCCTGGACCGGCAGCGCCCATCTTGCCGGCCGCCACAGCGAGGAAGAGACCAGGCCCGGCTGGTGGGACGAGATCGTCGGTCCGGGCCGCCTTTTGGACACCGACCGCTACTGCGTCATCTGCATCAACGTCATCGGCTCCTGTTACGGCTCGACCGGCCCGACGTCGACCAATCCCCGGACCGGCAAGCGCTATAACCTCAGCTTCCCGGTCATTACCGTGCGCGACATGGTTCGGGCCCAGCTGCTCCTCATCGACCATCTCGGCATTGAGCGGCTGGTAACGGTGCTCGGCGGCAGCATGGGGGGAATGCAGGCCCTGGAATGGGCCACCCAGTTCCCGGACCGGCTTGCCTCGGCAGTGGTGCTCGCCACCTCCCCCCGCCCTTCCGCCCAGGCCATCGCCCTCAACGCCGTGGCCCGCTGGGCCATCTTCAACGACCCGACCTGGAAGAAGGGGGAGTATCGCAAGAACCCCAAGGATGGCCTGGCACTCGCCCGCGGTGTCGGCCATATCACCTTTTTGTCCGACGAATCCATGACCGCCAAATTCGGCCGCCGCTTCTCGGCCAGGGACGGCCTGTTCGACTTCTTCGGCCAGTTCGAGGTGGAGCGCTACCTCACCTACAACGGCTACAACTTTGTCGACCGCTTCGATGCCAATTCGTTCCTCTACCTGGCCAAGGCGCTGGACCTCTATGATGTGGCCTGGGGTTGCGAATCGTTGGAAGAGGCGTTCCAGCCGGTCCGGGTGCCGATCCAGTTCTTTGCCTTCACCTCGGACTGGCTCTACCCGCCGGCCCAGACCGAAGAGATGGTTGCCGCCCTGCAGAGCCTGGGCAAACCGGCTGAGTACCACCTGATCACCTCGTCCTATGGTCACGATGCCTTCCTGCTGGAGCACCAGACCTTTGCCCCGCTGGTGCGGGAGTTCCTCCGGAAGGTAGCCCCAGAACCGTAGCGAAAGGAACCGCTATCCATGAATCCGGCAGCGAAAACCGCGAAACAGGAACAGGCAGCCAACCGCCGCTGGCTGCGGGAACAGATGAATCCCTACTTTTTCGTCTCCATGAAGGACGAGCAGAGCGCCTTGTCCATCCTGGAACGGGAACTGGCAAGCCTGCGCATCAACCAGCGGCTGATACTGGCAGATCGTGAAAAGAGTCTGATCCTGGCGGTGCGCAACCGGCCCGGGTCGCTGTACGACACCGTGACGCTGCGCGAGGTGCAGGAGCGCGAGATCTCCTTCGCCATGTTCGCCCACTCCGAAGGCCCCATGCCCGGCGTCGGCGAATCTTTGGAGATCCAGCGCTTCGAGTTCGACCGGAAAAGCAACGAGGAGATCCTTGCCGGCAGAGATGTTATCGTTCCTGCACCCATTCGCCGCGCAACCCGCGCCGAGCTGCACAAAAGCTACCCCGACTTCGACCGGAAGGATTTCGATCGGCTCCTGCGGCTCCTCTGGCTGAACAACGAGCGCTACGTCCTGACCGCGCCTGCCATACGCATGGCCCAGGTTCTCAATCTCTTCCAGAAAGGGAACCAGAGCGGCGGTCTCTTTTTCGATATGGAGCGGATGGAAGAGGAGGACCTGTCGCGCATCCACTTTGCCGTGGGCAACCCTCCCCAGAAGGATTTCCTGATCCAGGTAATGGAGGTCTTCAAACGCCTCGGCCTGGGAGTTACCCGGGCCTACTGTCTCACCATCTCCAACGGCATCCACCCCTACTTCCTCGGCACCTTCTATGTGCGGCACCTGGACGGCGGCACCCTGGAAAAAGGGACCGACGTCTACTGCCAACTCCAGGAGGAGCTGTACAACACGCAGATACTGGCGACACGGTCGCATACCTACCGCGAATACGTCACCAGCGGCACCATGAGCGGGCAGGAAGCGTCGCTGATAAACGCCTTCATTGCCTTCTGCCACACCAACCTCGCCCACAACCAGCCTGAACGCTTCGGCCTCGACGATGTCAGGAGCGCCTTTTACGCCCATCCGGAGATCGCCCTGCAGCTGATCAAGCTGCTCAAGGCCCGCTTCGACCCGGAGATCGCCGACCGCGAGACAGTCTACCGGGAAGTGCTCGCCGCCACCCGGCTTGAGGTGGAGGAATACAACACCGGCCATCGCCACCTGGACGAGGTACGTCGCACCATCTTCCGCTGCTGCCTGATCTTCATCCAGTACACCCTGAAAACCAACGCCTTCATCCTGGACAAACAGGCGCTGGCCTTCCGCCTCGACCCGGCCTACCTGGCGGAACTGGGCCATGATTTCACCGACGACCTGCCACCGTCCACGCCGTTCAGGATCACCTATTTCTTCAGCCGCTTCGGCTTCGGCTACCATATCGGCTTTTCCGACATCGCCCGCGGCGGCTGGCGTACCGTCATCGCCCGCACCCCCGATGACTTCCTCATCAACACCAACACATTGTTCCGCGAAAATTTCGTTCTGGCCCACACCCAGCACCTGAAAAACAAGGACATCTACGAAGGGGGCTCCAAGCTGGTGACGATCCTGGACGTTTCCGACCTGATGCGAGAACGGGAACGCGAACGGGAGCTGGAAACGCTGCGGCTGTTCAAGCTGCAGTACGGTATCATCAACGCCTTCCTCGACATCTTCGTTACCGAACAGGGGGTGGCGAAACATCCGGGGATCGTGGACTACTACCGCGAAGACGAGCCAATCGAGCTGGGTCCGGACGAGAACATGCACGATGCCATGATCGAGGCGATCGCCCATCTCTCCCGGCGCCGGGGCTACCTCCTCGGCATCGGCATCATGTCCAGCAAGAAGGTGGGGATCAATCACAAGGAGTACGGCGTCACCTCCACCGGCGTGGTGAAGTTCGCCGAGATAACCATGGCGGAACTCGGCATCGACATCCGCACCGATTCCTTCAGCGTCAAGTTCACCGGGGGGACCAACGGCGACGTGGCGGGCAATGCCATGCGCATCATGCTCGAACGCTGCCCGCAGGTCCGGATCAGCCTGATTCTGGACGGCATGGCGGCAGTACACGACCCACTCGGTGCCGATCGGGCCGAACTGCAGCGCATCCTCCTCCGCCAGGACCTGGACGCCTTCGATCCCGGCAAACTGCACCCCGGCGGGGTCATGCTCTTCCGCACCGGCAGCCGCACGGAAGGCCTGCGGGAGCTCTTCCGCAAGGTAGTGATGACCTCCGACGGAATCCGGGAGGAGTGGATCTCCGTGGACGAGTTCCACCGGGAATTCGACGACCTGGTCTTTACGGTGCAGGCTGACCTGTTCATCCCTGCCGGCGGCCGACCCGAGACCATCGACCGGGAAAACTGGGAACGTTTCCTCCTGGCATCCGGGGAGCCTTCGGCACGGGCCATCGTGGAGGGGGCAAACTCCTTCATCACGCCGGAGGCCCGGATCCAGCTGCAGAAAAACGGGGTCATCATCATGCGTGATGCCTCAGCCAACAAGTGCGGCGTCATCTCCTCATCGTACGAGATCATCGCCAACCTGCTCCTCTCTCCCGAGGAGTTCATGTCAAACAAGGAACGGTACGTCCGGGATGTCCTGGAAATCCTGGAAAAGCGGGCCGAGGACGAGGCACGACTCATCCTGGCGCGCCGGCGCACCCAGCCGGAACTCCTCTGCACCGAGATCTCCGACGCGCTCAGCACCGAGATCAACGGCGCCTATGCCCAGCTGTTCCGCTTCTTCCAGAACCGTCCGCACCTTTGCCTGCAGCCCCTCTTCCGCCGCGCCATCCTGAGCCACCTGCCGCGCATCCTGCGGGAAGAGCCGCGCTATCGCAGACGGATCGGGAAGCTCCCTCCCAAATACCTCTTTGCCATCCTGGCTGCCGAAATCGGCTCATCCATGGTCTACCAGGGTGACCGGGAGGCGAACTTCGAGGAGACCATCCGCCTGCATCTGGCAAAGAACTTCCCGGCCGTCTGAGGCATTGCCGGCAACGCGTCGCTTCCGGGGCCACAGCAGCAGCTTTCAGACATGCCGGGCAGGGGCATTCCCCTTGCCTGCCCCCCAGGTTCGTGGTATCTTTCGTCAAAGCCAGCCAGGAGCCTGCGATGAAACTGGTCATCCTGGGAAGCGGCACCTCCACCGGCATCCCGATGGTCGGCTGTCACTGCCCGGTCTGCACCTCAGACGATCCCCGCGACAAACGTACCCGTCCGTCTCTCCTCATAGAGCAGAACGGCAGGTATATCGTCGTCGACACCGCCACCGACCTCCGGCAGCAGGCAATTCGCGAAGACATCCCCCGGATCGATGCGGTCCTGTTCACCCACTCCCACTCGGACCATGTCAACGGCATCGACGACCTGCGCGGATTCCATTTCATCCACCGCCAGATAATCCCCTGCTATGGCGACGCCTACACCATCACGGCCATCTCCAGCCGTTTCCCCTACATTTTCAAGGGGATGGAGGTTGAAGGCTACTCACCCTTGATGGACCCTCACGTCATCACCCAGCCGTTCGAGCTGTTCGGCTGCCAGGTCACTCCCGTCCCGCTCCTGCACGGCCCCTACCCCACCACCGGCTACCGCTTCAACGATGCCGCCTATCTCACCGACTGCAGCGCAATCCCCGCCTCCTCCTATCCGCTCCTGGCCGGTCTGGAGGTTTTGATCATCGACGCCCTCCGGTACTCACCCCATGAGAACCACTTCAATGTCGCCAGCGCACTCGAAGTCGTGGCAGAGCTCCGCCCCAGGCAGGCCTTCTTCACCCATCTGACCCATGAAGTGGCTCACCGCGACGGTTCACGTCTCCCCTCCGGCGTTTCTTTCGCCTTTGACGGCATGATTGTTGACCTCGACTGACGAAAGAGCCTTGCATAACCGAAACGGTTCAGTATTATTTTCACCAGCAACCCGAGGATGAACGCAATGCCCAAGGACATCCGCCTGCACGGCGTGACCGACAACCTGATCGAGTATTACCTGATTGCCGCCGGCGCCGATATCCACCGCCGCTTCTTCTTCAGCATCGACGAGGCGGGCAATGGCGGGGTGCGGGTCTTTGCTCCGGGGAGCGAGTTCATCGTCAAAGGGGACGGCATCACCCACCGCGGCAATGGCGGTTCGTTCTGCGAGTACATGTTCGGGGTGGACCAGCCGCTGGCCGATCTGGCCAAGAGCGAGGTCATCAACCGGCTGGTGCTGTACGGAGCCAGCTACGACAAAGGGACCGGGACGCTGGCATTTAGCGACCGCACCGAAGGGACCTTGAGCTTCGAAAAGATCTTTTTCGACGGCAACGCCGTCTGCAACTACTTCTTCTTCATCAACTCCGCAAGCCTCGGCGGCCCGATTCGGCAGCAGCAGGAACAGCTCCTCAGGCTGCTGGGCAAGGCTATCAAGCGGTCGCCGGCCGTGGGGGATGGGGACGACAACCGGATCATTGACGAGATCCTTTCCCTCCTCGCCGACAGCTCGGCCCAGCTCTTCCTCTTCAAACTGGTCAATCTCAGACACCAGGAATACCACCAACGCTTCCAACGCCTCTACTTCAGCAACAAGAAGATTGCCGACGACGATTTCGCCAGCCTGTCTGAGCTCGCCGTCAGGCACGGCATCGATCGTTACCAGCAGGAGCGGATCCGTATCGATGTCATGTACAAACATCCCGACAACCGCCGCATCGTGGACGAATACAAGAACATCCTCACCTCCTGCAACAACAAGGGGGAGATCAACAAGCTGGAAAATGCCCGTCTGACCCGGCTGAAGACCCTGTCGGTGCGGAACAAGATCCCAGGCGCCCTCTTCTACACCCTGGACGAGATGCTCAAGAAGGACAAGAAGGTCGTTGTCCTGGAAGAAAACGAGTACATCTCCGAGACCCGCCAAATTCTGGAAGGGCTGTTCCTGACCGAACAGCAGATCGACAGCACCATTGACCGGGACGACATGATCAAGCTGCTGTTCGCCAAGCAGAAGGCCACGGAAAACCGCGAACACGCCTTCGAGGAGATCCTGCTGGATGCCAGCAAGCTCTGCGACGAGAAGATCCGCGACGGTGCGGATACCTCGATCCTGGAGGGTTTTTCTTACATCATCACCTTCTTCGACCGCTACGACTCCACCTCGTCGATCTTCAACCAGCTCGCCTTCATGGAAAACGTCCGGATCACCGAGGAGATGATCCGGAGCCTTCTGGGGAACAGGCACGAATTCGACAGGCTGCGCCGCGGGCTGTTCGAGGAACTCTTTGTCAGCGGCATCGTCGAAAACAAGTATCTCGGAAAATACGGGCGCAACAAGCTCACCACCCTGCTCAAGGGGCTCAAGCTGGTGGATGAGAAGCGGATGACCACCGACGAACTCCTGGCCCAGTTGATCGGCCTGGACAGGGAAGAACGGACCTTCATCACGGTTCTCACCCATGTTCGGGACCGGATCAGGAACTTTTACTCCAAATACGCCTCCAAAGCCGACCAGGAGACCCTCAAGCAGGAGATTACCGAGGAGCTCCGCCACAAGAAGCTGATCACCGGAGAGATCCCCGACCACCTGTTCCACGAGACCATCCTGACCATCAAGAAGGAGGCGATCTACCTGCACAGCCTGCTGCCGCAGATCATCGCCACCAAGGACCTGGCCCTGCGCGAAGACTTCCTGGAGAACTCGGGGCTCGACCGGTTCTATGTCGAAGAGCTGGAACGGGAGTACTTCGAGATCAACGACCTGAACATGGACGACCTGTACCAGATCAGGAAGGGGCTCAACTAGTTTCTACGGAAACGTCCCTTTTTCGCCCTGGCGGTGTCAATCCGCGGATTCCTTGTGCGGCGTAGCGCTGTTTATGCCCTGTGGGTACTACGCCTCCGCGCAATCCCTTGATTTCCTTGCCAGGGAAAAAAATCCTCCATTTCCGATGTCTTCGTGCGGTGTTTCCGTCCGGACCATCTCCCCTTGACACCTTCGCGCTTCCCGCTTACACTGCTCACTGTGTAGAATAACTACTCAGGAGCAGCAATGCCTTCCACAAAAGCCCGTCTGACAACTATCCGCAACAAGATCCTCGATTTCGGCAAGGAAAACCTCGAAGAGATGCTCCACGCCCTGGCAGAAGGGGTGAGCCTGGTCTCGGGCAGGGAACGGATCAGGGTCTACCTTGAGGACCTGACCCGCGGCACTCTGACCTGCTTTCACGTCTCGGGACCCCATGCCGACGAGCTGCAGGAGGCGACCTTCCCGATCATCTCCGGCGAGGCAGTGGTGTCCATGGTCTTTGCTTCCCAGCATGCCGCCGAGTTCCGCCACGACGGCAGGAACGTGCTGCGACTGGACCGCGAACTGGTCGAGCGCTGCGCCATCAGCTCCTCGACGCTCCTCCCTATAACCAGCCTCGGCAAATCCATCGGCGTTGTCGCCATCGACCACGACATCACGGCCAGCCATCTGGGAAGCCCGGCCAAGGCCCTGCTCAGCGAATTCATCGGCGATGTGGCAGACAACATCGACCATGCCCGCATCTACCACCAGCACCTCTTGCTGGCCCGCCGGGTGGAAGAGTACAAGCGGCGAGAGGCCGCAAGCTTCATGGTCAAGTCGGCGGTGAGGCTCCTGGACCGACTCACCCTGGCATCGGTGCTGGTTCCCACGACCGGTCCCGACGGCAGGCAGTCGCTGGAGATCCTTGCCAGCCATGCCGAACAGAGCGACCTCAAGCTGCAGTACGATCAGCTCGGGGCCATCAACCTGGAGCGGGGCAAATCGCTGATCTCGCGGTACATCGACGACCGGGCGGTAATCACTGACGAGCGGCTGCTGCACCCGCTCTTCATCCCGGATCTCACCCAGCATACCCTGCAGAAGCAGGCGCTGACCGCCCAGATGGCGCTCCGCTCCCTGTATGTGGTGCCGAGGTATGCACCGGAGTCCAGGCGGGTGATCTGCCTGGTGAACTACTTCTCCCGGGAGGTCTACCGTTTTTCCGACTTCGAGATGGGGCTGTTGCAGACCCATGCCGAGATGGTCGAACGGGTCATTCACGAGATCGGCGGAGAGCACCTGGAAATCAGGGTCCTGGCCGAGATCTCCGAGCTGCTCCAGGAGCGGAACGAAGAGCTGCAGCCCTTCCTCGGCAAGGTCCTCTCCAAGGCTACCGAACTGATCGGCGCCGATACCGGCAGCATCGCCCTGGTCAAGGAGATCGAAGGGGAGAAGTGGCTGGTGGTGGAAGACCGGGAAGGGAACATCCTCGGGGCCAAGAGCAAGGAATGGCTCAAGAAGTATATCCCCCCCTTCCGGATCGGCGGGTACGAACTGTTGCCGGAAGAGCGGAGCCTGACCGGCTACGTGGCCTGGGCCAAGGAGCCGAAGGTCATCGTCAACGTGGAGGAAGAGCGGAGCGGAGACGGCTTCCACCGCTCCATGAGCGACCTCATCAAGAGCGAGATCGCCGTCCCGATCATCAGCGACGATCAGGTCATCGCCGTCATCTGCCTCAACTCCCTGAAGGCGAATTTCTTCACCGAGGAGCACAAGCGGATCCTGCAGCTGATCGACCGCCTCACCGCCCGCCACATCTCCGACATCCAGCGGATCGAAACGCTGCAGAGCGAGGTCCAGCGGCTGCAGACCGACGTCGCCTACAAAGACCCGCAGATATCCTCGTACCGCCTGGGGAACATCATCGGCATCAGCCGCAAGGCCCAGGAGATCGTCGACTTCATCAATACCGTGTCGGAACCGCTCTTCAACCGGATCGTCCTCTGGAGCAAGAATGTGCTGCAGGAGGCGACCATCGGCCTGCCATCGATCCTGGTCACCGGCCAGACCGGCGCCGGCAAGGAATTTTTCTTCAACAACCTCTACAACAAGCTGAACGAGATGTACCGCCGGGAGATCAACCCCACCGGGGAATTGACGGTAAAAAAGACCAATATCGCCGCCTACAGCGGCGAGCTGACCTTCTCTGAGCTGTTCGGCCACAAAAAAGGCGCCTTCACCGGTGCCTACAGCGACCGGCGCGGCATCCTGGAAGAGGCGCAGGGGGGGATCGTCTTTTTGGACGAGATCGGCGATGCCGACCCGAAGACCCAGGTGCAACTGCTCCGCTTTCTCGACAACGGCGGCTTCGTCCGGCTGGGGGAGAACCAGGAACGTTTCAGCAGGGTCCTCCTGGTGGCCGCCACCAACAAGAACCTGATGGAGGAGATCGCCAGGGGGAATTTCCGCGAAGACCTCTACCATCGCCTGTCGGAACTCTCAGTGCGGGTACCGTCCCTCAACGACCGGCGCGAGGATATTCCCGATCTTTCCATCCACTTCCTGGGCAAGCTCTACCGGACGTACCGCGACCGGAGCGAGCAGCAGGAGGCATCGGCACCGCCGGCCCTCTCCGTGGAGGCGAAACAGGTGCTGATGGGCCACTCCTACAAGGGGAACATCCGCGAACTGCGGAGCATCCTGCTCCGGGCCCTCTTCTTCCGGCTGGGGAACGTGATCACCGGGGACGATATCCGGCGTGCCATCCGCGACGGCATGTACGAAGCCCCGCCGGGAGCGAGCCAGGCGCTGACCGAACAGGTGGCCGACGAGATCCTGGCGCAGCTCGACAAGGGGAAGGACTTCTGGGAGGCGGTCTACGAGCCGTACTCGCAGAACCTCATCTCCCGCGATGCCGTGCGGCTGGTGGTCGATCGGAGCAGAAACCTGGCAGGCAAGCAGATGCCCCAGGTCGCCCGCCACCTCAAGGCCATCACCGGCGACATCGGCGACAGCGAAGAAGAGCGGCGCAGGTTCTTCAAATTCAAGAATTTTTTGTACAAGACGGTGAAGATCTGACCCGAAAGCCTATCGGTCTGCTATTTCGCTACGACCTGAACCCGGTCGGCAACGTCTATCCCCCCCGGCTTTGTCAGCCCAAAAGATGGCGCCGTAAAATCCCTGGCCGGGAGGTTCACGGCGCCATGGCCATGTCGCTGTTTCGGTTCAATCATCACGAAAAAACGGCCATTGCGAAGCAATAGCCGTTGCCGGTTTCAGGATGCCGGAGCTTACTAGGAGCGGCGGCGCAGGAAGGAGAGGAATTCCTCCTGGGTGAGGCTCTTCTTGCGGACCAGGTGCTCGATCTCGCGGCTCATGGCGTTGCGCTCCCCTTCCTTCATGCTGTCCTTCATCAGGACGAAGAAGGGGATATTGCGGGTCTGGGGATAGAGCCGGAGCCGGTCCAGGAGTTCGAAGGAACCGATGTCCGGCAGCATCAGCATGGAAAAGACCAGATAGGGATGGGAGGTGGTGACCAGGGCCAGGGCCTCCTTGCCGGTGTAGGCATTCACCACTCCGAACCCGAGCCCTTCAAAGGCCTTGGCCAGTTTCTCTTCCCCCTTGCGGGTGACAATGAGCGCATGCAGGTCGTAGTCCAGCACGTCTTCGGTCAGCCCCAGCACGGCGAGCTTGTTGAGCAGGTACTCCTCATCGAGGGGGAGCGTAAAGAAGCCGGCCACGGGGAATACCCCCCCCACCTTGCCGAGCTCGCTGAGAAACATGGGGAGTATGGGGATGTCGCGTGTTGACGGGTCGCTCTTCAGGTCGAGCAGTATCCCCCAGCCATCGGCAGATGACGGGGAAAGATCGAGCAGAATGCCGAGCGGTCGCTCCACCTTCAGTTCGTCGGGGCCGGCGATCCGGGAAGCGTAACCGGCAGCACGCAGATAGCCGCTGACGATCGAACCGCGCTCGTGCCGTTCTCCAAGCCCCATGATCCAGAGTTCCCGCTGGTCGGTGACCTGCTCCATGAACCGCTCCTGTTGCCCTCAAGATGTGGGCAGCCCTGAAAACTCAAGACTGGCCCATGACTATAGACTCTCTCTTACCATATTTATCGCCGTGACGCCACCATACTTTAGAGGCCGCAGGGGAACCGTTGTAAATTGCCACGCCTTGTGGTAGCGTTCCCTTCATGGGATAGCAGGCAGATTACACGTTTCTTCCAGCAAATCGGGGCATCTGCGGATTCGCTACGTCACTCGAAGGAGGCATCATGGCGAGCACGGTATTTTTTGCGGATATGCGAACCAGCCACAAGGAGAATCTTCTCGGCAAGATCGCCAGGCTTTTGGCCCAGGCAGGGCTGCAGGAGCGGGTCGCTACGGGCGACCTGGTTGCGGTGAAGGTCCATTTCGGCGAACGGGGAAACCACGCCTTTGTCCGTCCGATCTTTCTGCGCCGGGTGGTGGACGAGATCAGAAAATGCGGCGCGCTCCCCTTCCTCACCGATTCTTCTACCCTTTATCCCGGCGAACGGAAGGAAGCGGTTTCAGCACTTACCTGCGCCATTGAAAACGGCTTTGCCTATGCCGTGGTCAATGCTCCCCTGATCATGTGCGACGGTCTGCGCGGCCAGACGGCCGTCGATGTACCCATCCCCGGGGAGATCCTCAAAAAGGTCAGCATCGGGGCCGAGATCGTCGAGGCAAATGCCCTGGTGGCGGTTTCCCACTTCAAGTGCCACGAACTGACCGGCTTCGGCGGCGCACTCAAGAACCTGGGGATGGGATGTTCCAGCAGAATGGGAAAGATGGTGCAACACTCGACGGTTGCACCGAAGGTGGCGGAGCGGTTTTGCAATGCCTGCGGCGTCTGTCTCAAATCCTGTGCCCACGACGCCATTGCCATTATCGAGGGAAAGGCGCGGATCGATGCGGAGAAATGCGTCGGCTGCAGCCGCTGTATCACCGCCTGCCTGCAGAAGGCGATCAACATCCAGTGGAATGAGGCGTCCGACCTAGTCATGCAGAAGATGGCCGAGCATGCCCTGGGCGCCGTCACGGGAAAACAGGACAAAACCGTCTTCCTCAACTTCATCACCCAGGTTTCACCGGCCTGCGATTGCTATGGCTTTGCCGATGCCCCCATCGTCAACGACATCGGCATCTGCGCCTCCACCGACCCGGTGGCGATCGACCAGGCCTGCGCCGACCTGGTGAACAACGCCCAGGGGAACGCCGGCACCGCGCTGAAGAGCGGTCACGAACCGGGCGGCGACAAGTTCAACGGCGTCTATCCCGATATCGACTGGAAGACGCAGCTGAACCATGCCGAGAAGATGGGGCTGGGGAGCCGGACCTACGAACTGGTCAGGATCTGATCCCCAGTCCCGCTCATTCAGAGGCAATGGCCTTTTCCCTGAATTGGGACCGATCATTCCTCTCCGATTTCTTGTCACGGCTGTTTTTCAGGGCGAAGATCGCCGAACGGAGACTCTTCAGATTGGCTATATAGGTCTTCAGCGGTGCCGTCTCCCCGGCATAGAGGAGTTCCATCTTGTCGGATATCTTCCCTTTTACTTCGAATGAAACGTTCCCGGTACTGTCCTTTTTCGGATAATAGGAAATACTTGGATCAAAGGTGAGCAGTGCCGCCAGCAGATAGGTATCCTCGATAATCGACAGTGTCTGACTCTTTATGATGATTGCACTATGTTTGTTGCTCATCGCGCTGCTCCTTTTTGGCTCTGTCAGCCAAATCCACCGAAGCTGCGTATGTTCCCTTCGGCTCCGTATCCCGGATTTCCCATTCAGCAGACACTGAAAACGGCGGGCGCTCCCAGAATGGCCCACCGTATCAGTCCCGACGCCTCACGCCTTGATTGTCAACCAAGCGGAGAGGCGCGAGCCAAACGGCAGGCTACGGCAACACTCGAACCGTCCTCCTGAGCGCGGTGCTGCAGCAGTCTGTCAAAACGGGGAGAGTAGACAACCTTGACGAGATTACCGACGAGAATCGCCGGCGCAGGAGAAAGCTGATTGATCCCTTCTTCAATTGCAGCGCACGTACGCTCGATATGCCTGATGCCGTCGGCATCTGTGGCTACCTGCCCCAACATGCCGAAGGAGATGGAGAACACCACGGCCAGGGAGACCAGTGGTCTGAAAAACCGCCCTTTCATTATCAAGCACACATTAGATCGCAAACCATAGCCCGCCATTTCGCGCAAAATACTTTGCCGCAGAAATAACTAAGCAGTTAAAGTGCCACGCCGACAACAGACTGCACGCGAGATGCAACCGGCAACCGGACTGCACGGGGCACCCCCCCGGGGTGGTACTCCCAACAATCACCTGAAATCATTATTTCTTTGCACAGCAAACCATTATTTATCGGGACTCGGAATTACATGCGATTCCGCCTCGTGTCTCTGCCATGCCAGAAGAGAATCCCCGACCGGTCGCCAGCAATGGTCGCGATATCCCTCAAAGGGTGACGGAGACCTTCGTTAAATCGCGTAGCCCCTTTGACCACATTCAATTATATATTACTAATTTAAAAGCGATAATGAGCTCCCAACCAATTGAATTAATTTGGGGGAGAGGAAGCGGGACGACAGGAGAATCTGCTTTACAGATCAAAACACCCACATTATTGTATATGGATCAAAACACCCCACCGCCACAGAACCTGATAGAAATTAATGCGCCGCTTGCAATCATTTTCCAAAAAACCATTGCTGATGAGCCTGGTTGGCCTGTCGCTGCTGTTGGCAGCCCTTGCGGCAACGGTTCGCATCACTATTCATGGAGACCTGGAAGGGATCTATATCCTCAAGGGCACCCACGGCAAGCTTCTGGAGCTGAAAGACGATGTGCTTTTGGGAGAGTTTGAGCGGGTACTGTTCAAGGCCGACCTGCGCACGTTCCACCTCCTCTCCCGCCATCTGCCGGAATCATCCTCGCACGAGGCATATCTTACATACCAGTGGAACCGGAAATGGGGGCATGGCTTTGTCCAGAGCTTTGCCGCGGACGGATCGCGGTTCATTGTCTGCTTCAGCAGGTTTCGCGACAGCAACGACACGGTCCCGCGCGGACTATTCGTCGGGGGCGGGCTCCCCTATTCCCGCTATGAAAGCAGCAAGGTACAGCTCAACGAAACCGGGGTCGCCTATTACAACAACTCGCACTGGTACCATATCTGGTGCAATGCCAATGAGGCCATTGCCGGCAGCAACTCGCCCGACAGGCTTCAGTTCCCCTCCAACTGGGAGTACCTCGACTCGAAAATACGCTATGCAACCAGCAAAAAGATCATGCTGCAAAGTAGCCACCGGACCGTGATCGACCATGTGCCGGTGCAAATCGAACGTTTCATGCTCTATCGCGCCGGCGACCGTTATTTCATCCTGGTCACCAGGATACGGAATATCGGCACGCAACCGACCGGTTACTTCTTTGTTTACGGAGACGAGCCATGGGTAGGGGATTACGGATCATCGATGGGAAATGTCGGCTGGGTACAGGATCGGCTGTATCACTACGAGGCAACGGTGGACCCCACACGCCACAACTTCGCCGGCATGTACGATCATGGCAATCCGGTCGTTCTGGGAGAACACGGCCCCTTTTCCGAAATGGCCAATTTTATCGAATGGCTCGGCGATCTGCGACCGGACCTGGTCTACTTTTCCAACAAGGAAGGGGAGATCAGCGACGAATCTGCCAGGATTCCCCTCTCCAGCCGCGACAACCGGGTCATGTTCCTTCAATGGGGACCGCGCCAGCTCATGCCGGCGCAGACAGAGACCATTGTGCTTGCCATCGGCATGGCAGACAAGGGTCAGCGCGATGGCATGCCCCGGAAACCGAAGGTCAGCGTCGACTGGGCAGACATACACACCATCATGACAACCCCATGAATCTTACTGCCTCAACTCGAACAGGTCATCTCCAGGCATAGCCGACAAAAAACCCCCATCACTCGTATAGTGATGGGGGTTTTCGTTCGGGATTGCCGCAGACAGGCAGCTTCAGGGGATCGGCGCAATGGTCTGGGGAGCCTGGGTAGCACGGTACCCCTTGACAGCCCTGAGGAGCTGCTTCACCTCTTCGGGCATCTCCTGCCCATCCTTCATCGCTGCCTTCATCTGACCGGCAAGATAGGAATGGTTGATCAGCAGGTCGAGCACTGCCAGCATGAACTCCTGCTTCCACGGGGAGAGTTCGTGCAGATGCTTGAACTTGTGCATGTAAAACTGTTGCGATGCCCGCCCCAGCTCCCGCTCAAGCTCCTGCAGGGTCATGTTCTTCGGCTTGATGACCGGCTCCACCAGATTGTACTTCCGATAGTCCCTGGTCGCCACATAGGGCTCCAGGTCAGGGTAGAGCTCGGAGTACGGCCACGGCGCAATGGCCAGGAAGAACCCCATGTCCGGGTTGTAGTGCTTGGCCAGTTCTACGGTTTCGGCTATGGTTTCCGGCGTATCGTTGGGCATGCCGAGGACAAAAGAGGTCTCAGACACGATATCCGCATTGTTGATTAGATCGATGGCCTGCTTTGACTGCTCGACCTTGGTGTCCTTCTTGAACAGGTCCAGGGTCTCCTGGTTGCCCGCCTCGACGCCGACATAGATATGCTCGACCCCACCCAGGCGGTATTTGTCCATGATATCGGCATCACGAAGGATGTCATCCACCCGTGTCTCCATCAAGAGCTTCACCGGAACCTGCCGCTGTATCATGAGATCGAGGATCCTGTCCCAGCGCTGCCGGTCAAAGGTCGGGATCTCATCGGAGAGCATGGCCACCTCGACGCCAAACCGCTGGCTGAGCATCTCCAGTTCGGCAACGAAATTCTCAGCAGAGCGCGCCCGCCAGGACTGGGACCAGAAGAGTTGCTGGGAACAGAATGAACATTGCTGCTGACAGCCGCGGGATGAGGAGACGATGGCAAGACGTGCGTTTTTCTTGGCCCGGTACGTATAGATGGGCCACTCCACCAGATCCCACGCAGTGGGGAGAGCATCCAGGTCATGGATGTAGGCGCGCTTCGGAGTCACGACAACACCACCATCGCGCCAGAAGGCCAATCCCTCGACCTTGGCCGGGTCGTCTCCGGCATTGAGGCAGGTAAGGAGCTCAGGGAGCGTTACCTCACCCTCACCCCGCACAATGAAATCGATGCCGGCATGATCGGCCAAGAGCATCTCGTCATAGGCAAAGGTCGCATGCACATTCCCCACAACCGTGACAATGGCAGGGTCAATCTCTTTGGCAAAATGGCAGAGTTTGATCGCATCAACGATGGAGGCGGTATAGGCAGTGGTGGCAATGGCATGCGGTCGGAAATCCTCGATCCGCTTCCTGATTTCCGGCCACTTGTGCCAGAGCGACATGGCATCGTAATAATCGACCTCGAAACCTGCTGCCCTGAGAGCACCGGCAATGTAGACAAATCCCACATTCAGCCAGGTGCCGGCAGATTCAACCACACCGGAATGGTACGGAGGGGTTATCAGGGCAATACGCTTGATACTCATCAACTTCTCCTTTATGGTTTGCGGTTCCACCGCCATAAAGCAATTTTTACGCCAGCTTCATGCCCGTATCGGCATAATGCGTATCAGTTTAAAGTATTTATCCTGTTTTGTCTGCATTTTTCAGAAACAATGACAGATCGCGGTAAAACAGGGGCCGCGGCATTACCGGAAGGTCATCAGGTACGCCCAGTAGCCACCGGCGCCAAAGAGCGAGAGCAAGATCACATGCTTGAGGATGAGCATGTTCCGCCGCACCTTCTCGGTGGTTTCACCATAGACATTGTCAACATAGGTAAAGGTCCGGCCAGCTCCGGTGGCAAGGATAACCACCACCGCTCCGATGGAGTTCCAGAAGAAAAAACGTTCGAGATGGTTGAGGATTGGCGCAACGGCCGGGTACTGTGCCTGGAAACCGTCCAGCAGATAGATGGCGATGATGCACGAAAGCCAGTAGCCGGTGGTAAAATCGTGAATGAACCCGTTCAGGACGATCGCTGCCTTTGAAAACTTCACGCCGTTCTCCTTGTATCTGTCGGTCACTGGCCGCCAAGGCTCTTCAGGGCACTTGACGCCTCTGAAACTCCCTGCTCCCCTGCCTTGCGCAGCAAGGTTTTTGCCTTTGCCCTGTCTTTCTTTACCCCGTCGCCGCTTGCGTACATGAGCCCCAGGTTGTACTGGGCCCGGGCATACCCCTTTTCCGCAGAACGGCTGTACCACTCTGCTGCCAGCTTCCTGTCCTGTTTGACACCCTCGCCATTGAAATACATAAGGCCAAGATTGTTCTGTGCCGCCGCATACCCCTGGTCCGCCGCCTTCCGGTACCAACGGGCGGCCTCTGCCAGGTTGCGCGCCGTCCCTTCGCCATTCTGGTAGAGATAGCCCACATTGTACTGGGCCTTGGCCACCCCCTGGCCGGCAGCCTTCAGGTACCAGATAAAGGCAGCCCTGACATCCTTTGCCACCCCCTCGCCATAGTAGCACATGCTGGCAACGCTCACCATGGCAGGGGCGTGCCCTTTCTCGGCAGCCTTCAGATAGAGGCGGAAGGCCTCGGCACGATCCTTGGGTATCCCCTGTCCCATGTAATAGACCGTTGCGAGCCCGTGGAGTTCAGCAGGGGACTTCACCTTGGAGAACTCCCGCTGGGCGCTGCTGTAGCGCCCCTGCTGGTAATACCGCACCCCTTCGTAGACGCCTGCATCGGCAACGCCGGGAGATACCGCCGGAATCGCCGCCAGCAGGCAGGCGAGCAGTCCGGGCAGGCTAGTTGCGGGTCGTATGGGCATTGTGGTCCACCTCTGCATAGATCAATCTGGAAATGTCGCTCAGAACACCGGCAAGTCGGGCGAAATCGTTCCCCCTGGTCATGATGCCGAGGAGATAATGGTTGTTCGGGTAATAGACGATCCCGAACTCATGAAGCTGCTTGACCTCATTGCCGCTCCCCAGCGTCCGCTCGCCATATTTGCTGACCACCGGCACCCCGGCGGGAATTCCGGCAACGATCCCATCCTTGAATTCCACGTGGGCAAGGAGTTCCAGGGCCTTTTCCGACAGCGGCTTGCTGAGATACGAGGCATTATAGAGCACACGCAGCAGAGAAGAGTACGACTTCACCGTCATCAGGTCCTCTTCCTTGTCAGGGTCGTAACTGACGCCAACTTCCGACAGGATCCTGTCCAGGTAGTGGTAATCGATGTTTTCGAAGAGCAGATGCCAGGCATTATTGTCCGAGTAAGCCATCATCCGGAACAACAGGTCATCGACCGTGTAACTTTTTCCCCGTTCTATGGTCACAGACGGTTTGATGTTCTGCATGGCGGTCCAGTCCTCGCCGCCGTCAAAGGTGAACCGGCGGTGCAACAGACCGGGGTCTGTTTCGGCCATCTTCAGATAGCCGATCATGACCGGTATCTTCATCAGGCTTGCCGGGGAAAATTCCGCCTGCTCGTTGATGCCAAACCAGGGGCCGTCATGCAGGTCGCGGAAATAGACCGCAACGTCCTGGACATCCCCCGCAGCGACCTTTTCCCTGATCAGGGCCGCGACTTTCTGCTTCATGGAGCCCAGCGGTCCCGACTGGATATACTCCTGGGCGATTTCGCACTCCAGGAGGGGGTTTGTGTATCGGTACCCGGCCTGACGCAACGTGTGGTGCCGGTGGGATGCCGCTTCGCTTCCCAGGCTCCTGGCAAGGAAAAATCCCGCTGCACCGCCGGCAACAAACAGCAGAAACCCGATAATCCAGAAGCTGCGCTTCATGGCGACCACCACGCCCTGAGGGCTGTCGCGCCGCTACTTGAAATACTCCGCATGGATCGAACTCCCCATGTGTGAGGTAACGAACAGGGATACCAGCGCCATCACGAAACAGAAAACGAAAAACCATGCTGCGCGCGTGCCGCTCAGGCGGAAGAAGCGGCGCATGTGGAGATAGACGCCGAAGATGAGCCAGGTGATGAGCGACCAGGTCTCCACCGGGTCCCACCCCCAGTACCGCCCCCAGGATTTGTAAGCCCAGATGGAGCCTGCCAACATGGCGATTCCCCAGAAGATGAACCCGAATCCGGCAAAACGGTAGGCGTACAGGTCCAGGCTCGCCGGTTCGGGAAGGCGCTCAAGCCAGGGGGCCGATGACCGGGCGCCCTTTTTGAGATAAAACAGGGAAAACGCAAGGGCCACGACCAGTGTTGCCAGGGAAATCTTGTAGAAGGCGATATGGAACACCAGCCAGATGCTGCCGAAGGTCGGCGGCAGCGACCTGATGCCGGGATTGTACATGGTGGAGAGGGCAATCATGAGGAAAACCGCCGGGAAGACAATGATGCTGGCAGGCTTCACCCGTGGATAGACCCGGAGAAAGAACAGGAACAGAGCCATGGTTATCCAGGCATCCGAGGAGAGAACCTCGCTCGGTGCCATATAGGGTCCATGTCCGACGACCTGCCACCAGTAGAGGAGCGCTGCTCCGTGGAGTGCCAACCCGACGAGCGCCGCGCCGTAACTGCCCCGCTCGGCCCGTTTCTTTTCGAAGATCACCCCGACCGTATTGGTGATGGTTCCCACCACGTAGCAGAAAACAGCCAGCCAGGTAAGGAGAACATATGCTGCCGTCTGCCTATCCATTCCGCTCCTCCGCCTCCAGAGAGGCTCGTATCGCCGCAAACTCGTCGGTGTAAAACGTCGCGAACCTGGTGGCCCGCCACCTGATCTCAGACCCTCCGTCAGGGCATGGGCAGACCATTACCTCGCGGGGAGGGGTGAAATAATGGAAGATCCCGCCGAGACAGATCACCAGGAACCCCAGGAAGACGCCCGGCATGCCGGAGAGGTTGACGAAGATCAATCGCGACCAGGGACTGAACCTGATGAGGCGGAACCGGTAGGGACCGATGCTCCCCTCGCCGCCGATCTGCAGCGGCAACTGGCCCACTTCACGGCCCCCCTGATCAACCCTGAGCACCAGCAGCGGATCGACCCGCGCAAAGGATTTTTTCTCAGCATCGACGTAGTATTTGGCCCGCAGCAGGGCATCATTGCCGAGCACATTCCTGAACCTGTTGTAACTGGGGAATTCTGGGGCCTTCTGCCGCTCCAGCATAAGCTGGAAAACCTCCTTTCGGATGCCCGGCCCTTCCACTTCCACGTAGAAGGCATGCCCGAATTCCATCCCCTGGTAGATCCGTATCCCCTGATAGGTGAGGATGGAGTTGATGTGCACGGATCGCACGTCTTCGACATTGTTGCCCGGCAGGAAGGTGAGCGTGGAGGCCACCTCTTTCACCCCATGGTTCGGCCAGAAGCTGTAGGTGACCCGATCGAGACGGATCGGACAGGGCAGCGTGAAGTTGCGGGCCAAAAGCCCCTTTTCTTCATCGGTCCAGGGAGCCGTCGGTTCGTGCGTCTCTGCCTCGCCGAGTTGCAGAACGCCCCGCTGCTGGGTGAGAGCGACCAGCAGGGAGGCGGCAATGACCAGCACCATGCCCAGATGAAAGAGGGAGTTCCCCCAATACCCCCAGGGATGCCGAACCAGGTAGCTGACGCCTGCGTTTTCCCCCACGGGGAGATACCCCTGACTACGGAGCCTCTTCGTTGCCAGATCCCCGGCAAGGGCTGTCCGCAAAATGGCGCCGTCGGCCATCTCCCGCCGGGCAAAGCTCAGCCGCCACGCCTTCATGAACTGTTCCCAGGTAGAAAAGGCCAGAGACATCACGACACCGGCCAGGATGAACGCAAAGCCGGGGTGGGTGTAGATCCGGTGCAACCCCAGGCTGTCGCTCCAGCGGCCGAGCAGCGGGTGGGCAGCCTGCCACGTTTCCATATCCGCCGGGGAGGTCATGAAGGACTGGGGGACGAGTGCCGCAAGGGTGATGGCTGCGAGCGCCAGACAGATGAGGCAAAGGACCGTAATCCTGGAGAGGAAAAATCGCTTGATGGAATTCATGTCATGCGGCAGAAACCCGGCAAGCCCTGCCGGTAGAGAAAAGGGAGTTATGGGTCATCGACCCCACCCGCAGCACCTGCCGTGAAGTCGCTCTGTAGCTCGTGGTAATCATCATCCGCATTGACACCCCACAGGTCGTGCCGCTCTCCGAACAGATTACGCACAGCCAGCTCGGCTGTCAACATGGAATGATCCATGTTGTTGTAGCGGTGCATGCCGTTCCTGCCGACCACCTGCAGGTTCCCGAACCGCTCCAGGTACTCCCTTATTGTCGCGAGCGCGGCATCGAACCCTTCGTCGTAGATGGGATAGGCCTTCGGCATCCGCACCACCACACCTTCCCGGACCAGGCCGCCCTCTGCAATACCGATCCGCTCCAGCTCCCGCGTCGCCAGATCGACCAGTCCGTCGTCGTCCATGCGCCAGAGGTCATCGCCGGCACGACAGAAGTACTCCATCCCCACGCAGGTCAGGGACGGATCGGGAACCATCGCCGGACTCCAGTTCTTATAGTTCTGGACCCGCCCGACCCGCAGGGACGGGTCGTGGATGTAGAGCCAGTTGTCAGGAAACAGCTCGGCCGCATCGACGATGAGCGCCACGGTGAGGAAGTCCCGATACTTGAGCCGCAGCGCAGCAGCAACCACCGCTACCGGCGGTTCGGGCTGAAAGGCGGTGATCAGGTGCCGTAGCGGCATGGTGGAAATCACCGCATCGACCCGTCGCAGGTCTCTTCCCCCTGCCCGTCCAACCTCCAGGGCAGTGATTTTACTGCCATCATGGTGTATCCCCGTCACCCTGCTATCGAGACAAACCGTCCCGCCCTGTGCTCTGATCCTTTCCTCCAGGGCCTCCCACATCTGCCCCGGCCCCAGGCGCGGATAGAGGAATTCTTCCACCAGCGAGCGTATGGTACCCGCGCGCCGCGGCGCAAACATGTTTTGCACCGCGGTCCGAAGCGACAGTCCCCGGATACGCTGGGCAGCCCACTGGGCACCGATGGCCGTGCACGGAACCCCCCAGACCTTCTCGGTATAGGCCCGGAAAAACAGCTCGAACAGGCAGTCGCCGAAGCGATTGGTGACCCAGTCGGCAAAGCTCGTCTCCGGGGTGATCGGCCGAACCTTGCGCCGGAGATAGCTGCCAATGGCCCGCAGGCTGGTGCTTACCCCGAGGTTGCGCAGCACATTGAGGGGCTTGAGCGGATAGTCGTAGAAACGGCCTTCAAAGTAGATCCGCGACAACCGCGGCCGGGTGAGGAGCTCGTCCCCCAGGAGCGACTGCCAGAGGTTGCGGATCAGGGGCTGCTTGGTAAAGAACCGGTGTCCGCCGAGATCGAAGCGGAACCCCTTGTACTCCACCGTCCTGGCGATCCCCCCCACCTGGCCGTCCTGTTCGTAAACGACGGCCGGGACCTCCCTGGCGGTCAGCGCATGGGCGGCAGTCAAACCGGCCGGCCCGGCGCCGATGACCACCACCTCCATTCCTTTGCGCAGTTGCACCTTGTTCATGGCTTCCTTGTGGCACCCCGGCCGGAGCAGCCGTCCAGTAGCAGCAAATGGTTTCCCGGCCTCATGGCTGCCGGCGCCGGAAACGCTTCGCCATGGCCCGACGCAGCCTGACTCGGGCCGTTTCCCAGAGGAACGCCGCCTCGTTGCGGGCGGTAATGGAGATATTATAGGTACAGGTGTAGAAACAGGGGGTCTCTTCCTGGCAGGCCCTGATCTGCCCCCGTTCGCCCTGCAGGGTCTGCCAGAGTTCCGCGATGCTCGTGCTGCGGACATCCCCCACTCCTTCGCGGTCGAGGCAAACCGCGACCTGCCCGTCGGCGTTCAGATCGATATAGAGCCCGGCGGCATCGCAGGAGCCGACCGGCAGCCCGAGCAGATAATCCGCGGCCTGCTCGTAGAAGCCGCTATACTCCCACAACGGCTCCCCGGCGCGACGCAGCCTGGCCAGCTCCCTGAAGATGGCGGCCATCTCCTGCTGCTCCTCCGGCGATGCCTTGTACTGGGCATCGCTGTGGCGGTGGAAGAACCCTTCCCCCTGGTTGACCGGAAAGACCGACAAATAGATCCCCCGCTCCCTGGCAAACGCAAGGAAATCGAAGGTCTCCCGGTAATTGATGCGATTCATGACCAGGTTGACCTTCAGGGGAACATGCAGGCCGGCGGCGATGAGCAGATCCAGGTTCTGCATCGCGGTCGGCAGCAGGTCGCGTCCGCGCAGGCGCGCATAGGTTTCCCGGTCGAGGGAATCGATGCTGACGGCCAGTTGCAGGAGCCCGTGCGCCCTGCTCAACCGCTCTATCCCCTCCGGCGTGAAGAGGGTGCCGTTGGTCGCCGTGGTATAGAGGAAACCGAGCCGGTCCAGCATGGCAAAGATGTCATAGATATCCTCACGGAGAAACGGCTCGCCGCCCGATATTTCCGTCACCAAAAACCCGAAACACTTCAGGTCGGCAAAGATCGGTGCCATCTCCTGCACGGTCAGCATCTCGCCGCCGCGGCGCCAGACCGCACACATCGGGCAGGCCTGGTTGCAGGCGTTCAGGGAATTGAAACTGACGAATGTCGGCTTCAGCCGCCGCATGCGCCAGAAGACCCTGATCAGTTTCAAGATGACGGTGGGACCGGTCAAGATGACAACCTCCTGCTCGCGTCCCCGGTATGGTGCGCGGCATGCGGACAGTACCTGCCCGTTCTATGTTGCGAAACGGCCATGGCCGGCTCTTTCCCCGCACCACCGGACGGCCGGTGCTGTGGCGGGTCGAAAACGCCCTTCAGGAGAGCCATTTCAGCAACCTGATGATCCCCTGGCCGGCAGACTTCCTGTGCGCCGAAACCCCTGTGCGTTGCCGGATCTCCGCTGCATGCTCATGGTAATAGCGATAGGCGTCCCAGAGCATCTCCCCGTTGGTAAAGACAGGTTTCCAACCGAGCAGGTTCTCTGCCTTGGTCGTGTCGAACATGAAACTGGCGGCAATCATCCGGTACTGGTACGGCCCGAGCGGAGAAAGACCGAGCCGGTACGCCAGCTTCATGAGCGGCAGGACTGCCCACCCCGGCAGGCTGGCGACTCGCGCCCCGGTTCCGGCCTTTTCGATGACATGCCGGTATGTTTCCGCCAAGGTGGGGACCGCGGCAGAGCCGACATTGAAGATGCCGCCCCCCCGGTAGGCGAGCGCACGCAGACAGGCGTCGTGCAGATCGGCAGCCGCGATGAACTGGTAGCGGTTACGCCCCCCATCCACCACCCAGACCCGGCGCCCTTCGTCGATAAATTCGAAGAGGATCGCCAACAGCCCCAGGCGGCCGGCACCGACAATGGTCGGACAGCGGAAGATCACCGCATCGAAGGAATCGGCGCAGGCGAGCAGGATCTTTTCCGCCTCCCATTTGGAGCGGCCGTAGATCTCCACCGGTCGCGGCAGCTCCTCTTCGCTGACCGGCCGGCCCAGATCCTCCCCCCAGAGGCAGTTGGACGAGGTAAAGACGACCTTGGGTATCCGGAATTCCTTCGCCATCCCGGCGATGTTCCGCGTCCCTTCCACATTGACCGACCAGAGCAGGTCCTCGTCCTTCACGGCATGGGCAAGGACTGCTGCCAGATGGATGACCGCATCGAACCGGTACGTTTCGGCCAGACGGGCCAGCAGCTCCCGGTCCCGGATGTCGCCCCGCACCCTGGTCAGCAGCGGATGGTCGGAGTTGTCTTCCTCCAGGTCGAGGGATACGCAGCCGATGCCACGCTCCAGCAGGAACGCCTTGAGCGATTCACCATAGAAACCGGCTCCTCCGGTGATGAGGACCGTGCGCTGCTCCGGCGGCACACCCCCTTCTCCCGGAGCCCGGCTCCTTGTGGCTATCCCGGTGAAGCTGTCCGGCACCCTATTTCCCCGGCTGCGGGGTCGCCCCGCTGTTGCGCAACTGGAAGGCCTTGCCGACATAGTTCTGCTGCAGGTACTCCTTCAGAAACGGGACCTCTCCCCCCTTGCCGATGACCAGTGGATAAAGCGGCGCAGTGGCCGCCACCACAGCTGCTGCATAGACGGCCATGATCCGGCGCCGTACTGCCGGTTTCCGGGCAAGGGACGAGACGAAATAGGCCACAGCCATGAAGGCGAAGGGGAGCACGGAAAGGGCCGTATTCGCCCAGATCGGCCTGCGCGTCAGCGCGAGCGGCAGATAGGCGCAGAAAAAGAGTCCGGCCAGGTAGCAGAGCATCCCCTGGCGCTTCCTAATCCCCTGCCAGGCGGTAAAGAAGGCGGCCGGCAGCACCAGCAGCCAAACCAACGGATTGGCTATCGCTAAGAGGATGGTGAGATGCCCTTCCAGGTTGTCGTTCACTCCTGCCGGGCCCTCTGCCGGCAGATTGATGTAGATGTCCTCATAGGTCACGGCAGGACGGGCGAACCACTCGTATGCCCAGTGATCCCGCTTGTCCTCTGCCAGGGGACGGTAGCCGGTATGGTGGGCGGTCTCGCCGTACATGGCCCGCTGCAGGGCCGGCCATTCGCCGGCGTCGTAGCCGCGGCCGAACCAGGGGATGAAGGTGAGGAGATAGATAGTCAGGGGGAGAAGGATCAGGAGCGCACAGGCATGGGCAATGGCAACGGGCCGGTCCCATTGCCCTTCCCCCCGCTCCTGCCGGATGGCCTGGACGATCAGAACGAACGTGACCAACAGGGGGAAGAGGACACTCCACTTGGTGGAGAGGCCGCAGCCGAAACTCGCACCGGCGGCAAAAAGCCACGCGGCCCGGCCGGTCTCCCTGTGCCGCAGGGCAGCGTAAATCCCCAGAAGGGGAAAGAAGGCCAGATAGATATCGCCGATCGCCTGGCGGGAAAAATCGATGGCCAGCGGCTCGACCACCCAGAGCAGGGTGGCGAGCAGCGCCGCGCGCTCATCCATGATCCGCCGCGCCACGAGCCCCACGAGGGGGATGGTGAGGGTGCCGAACAGGATACTCACCCCCTTCAGACCGACAACTCCGGTGCCGAACAGCTTCAGCGCGCCATAGACCAGTATCCCGCACAGGTTCGGGTGATTCCACATGGTCGGCCCCAACTGCCCCGATTCCGTGTAATTGATGGCGGTGAGCGCCACGCCGAAATCATCCACCGACACCGGCTGGGCCTGGAGGAGGAAAACCCGGAGGATGAACCCCGCGACCGTGAGAAGGAAAAGCCCTGCCACGAAGTGCCGCTCTGCTGCGGGCAGGACCGTGGCCTCTGCCGGCCCGCTGGGGCTCGATTTCTCGCTGTTCATTCTGTTGGCGGGAGATCTCATGGCACGTCGCTCAGATCTGCAGGAAATAGTCTCTCAGAAATGGGACTTCTGCCACCTTGCCGATGGCGAGCAGATAGAGGGGGATGGATGCAAGCACCACAAGGGCCAGGTAGAGGGTGAAAATCCTCCTCCGGGCCGGGGTGGTGCTGAGGATGGAGACAAGGAGGTACGCCACCGGCACCAGGGCGAACGGCAGCACCGACAGCGCGGCATTGACGAATATGGGCCGGCTGTGGGTGAACGCCAGGGGGAGATAGGCGGCGAGAAAGAGCGTCACCGCGAAGAGCAGCCCCTCGTTCCTCTCCCCGATCCCCCGTCGGGCCGTGAAGAATACCGCCGGCAGCACCAGTAGCCAGACAAACGGGTTGGAGAGGGCGACCAGGAGGGTTACCCGCTTGTCCGCCATGGCATTCTCTATTGGTGCGGGGTCTTCCTCGTCGACCCGGTTGATCATGGTATCGGTCCAGCTGACCGGTCGGACGAACCAGGCCAGAGCTCGGTGATCCCGCTGCTCCACCTGCCCGAGCCCGCTGTGCAGCTTTGTCTCCTGGTACATGCTCCGCTGCAGCGCCAGCCATTCCGGCATCGAGTAGCCCCTGCCGAACCAGGGGATGAAGGTGAGCAGGTAGACGAGCAGCGGCAGAAGGAGCAGTTGCGCGCTTGCTCCGGCCATGGCGGCAATCCGTGTCGACAGGCTTTCCTGGCGCCTCCAAATGGCATACGCGACAAAGGCAAGCGAAACAACGAGCGGGAAGAGCATGCTCCATTTGGCAGCCAGGCCGAGCCCGAAGAGGATACCCGCGCCGAAGAGCCACCGGGAACGCTCGGTTGCACGGTAACGGCAGATGCACCAGATCCCTGCCAGGGGGAAGAACGACATGTAGATCTCATGCACGGCCTGGCGGGAGAGATCGATGGCAAGCGGATCGAGCGCCCAGAAGAGCGCCGCCAGGAGCGCCACGCGGCTGTCTCCTGCAACCCTTCTGGCAACGAGGCCGACCATCAGGACCGAGAGGGTACCGATGGCGACGCTCGGCCCCTTGAGCCCCAGTACCCCGGTGCCGAACAGCTTCATGCAACCGTAGACCAGGATGTTGCCCAACTCCGGGTGGTTCCACATGATCGGCCCGAGTTGGCCCGATTCCATGTAGTTGATCGCGGTCACCCCCATGGAATAGTCGTCGTAGGATACCGGCTGGGAAGGAAGCAGGAAGACCCGCAGGCCGAGGGCGACAAGGGTTACAACGAGCATCCCGGCAAGGAAGCGTCGATCCGGCAGGTCGGGCGTCGTCAGGAGTCCGGCGCTCATGGCCGCACCCCGTTTCCCGGCATGGTGCCGGGCAGCGCCTCTGTCCGGGCGACGTCCACCCCGATGAGCCGGGCGAACCGGAGCAGCTTTTCCCGTTCAAGCGCCGTGACCCGGTCATTCTCCACTACCTCGCAGAGGACGATGCAATCGGTGACGATCCCTGAGGCGCGCAACTGCTGCAGCAGCAGCTCCGGCTCGGCATTCCTGAAGTAGGTGGCGCTGACATAGACGAGCAGAGGCTCCCCTGGCCCTTTGAAATGCTCAGCGGTGGTGAACCAGCGAGGAAACCCCTGGTGGGTGAGATAGACCTCGGTCGGGGTGATCCGCTTGTTGTTCGCCTGTCGGGCCATTTCCGTCATCTGCTGGAACCCGGTCGGCGAGAGGATGGCGACGATCCCCCGGGCAATGCCGTTGAGCGCGGCGACATAGAGGAAATTGGAGTCGTTGAGCCCTTTCGTCTCCATTTCCGTGGGGATGTGGTAGAGCTTGAGCGGATATGCCCGCGACAGGGGGATGTCGCCGACATTGGAGACATCCAGCCGCTCCCAGGCGTCGGAGATGAAGAGGATGGTTCGCCCCTTCACCCCCATCCCCTTCCAGATGGCATAGGCTTCGCGGGGCGTGGCCACCAGGTAGCGGGCAATTGAGCGGTCGTCGATGCCGCCGACCCGTGCGAAAACCCGCGCATTCCGGCCGTAACGGTCAAGAAGCGTCACGGTCAGCACCAGTGCCAGGACAATGGCAACTGTCGTTATGAGGTGCCGTTGCATGGTTTTCATTGCCGTCGGTTCCAATACCTGCTCACCGGCTCATCCCCTGGTGAGCGGCCGGTCCGCCCGGCAGGGTGCGCTTCGGCGACTTCCCCTTGTCGCGCTCCTCGCCGACAGCCGAGATGGAGGTCAAAAGCCAGCGCCCCTTCTTGTTCTCCAGCGTGTAGACGACGTCATAGACGTAGTTTTTCTGCTCGTTGCTCGTGGCCCCGGTCTTGATGTTCACATGGGCAAAGTCCCAGACCTCCCTGGTGATCGCCTGATAGGTTCCGGCTGCAGGGGAAACGATCTCCTTGAAATCGATCTTCTTCAGCTGCGATACGAGCCGGTTGTTCCCCTCTCCCAGGGCAGCCATGTGGTAGTAGGCCTTCATTGCCACTTCCTGTGAAGCAACCTCTTGGAGGGGAGTCATGTTCATGCTCATGTACCCGCCGATCAGGAGCTGGTTGTAGCGCTCGATGATCTGCTTGACCATGGTATCGGGGATGGTGCCTGCCGCTCCCCCTCCGGTGCGCTCCGCAGCACCCTGCTTCGGTGCAGGAGATTTTTCCGTGCAGCCGGCAAGCGGAAGAGAAAGCAGCAGTGCAATGAGAACGGTCCAGTGAACGGTGCGGATCATTTGAAATACTCCGAATGGATGGTTGAGTTGATGAACGGGGTGACGAACAGGGAAAAAACCGCCAGGAGAAAGCAGAAAACATAGAGCCAGGCTGCCTTGCGACCTGCCCAGCCGTAAAAACGCCGCATATGCAGGTAAAAGCCGAAGACCACCCAGGTCACCAGAGACCAGATCTGCACCGGCTCCCAGCTCCAGAACATGTTCAGCGACTGATAGGCCCAGATGGAGCCGGCCAGCATGCCGATGACCCAGAAGGTGAAGCTGAACCCGGCAAACCGGTAGGCATACAGGTCCATGATGTCAGGTTCGGGAAGATACGAATACCTGCGGGGGCGGCTGCCGGTGGAGATCAGGTAGAACAGGGAAAAGGTCACAGCGATCAGGGTGGCGGCAAAGGAGATCTTGTAGAAGATAATGTGCAGGATCAACCAGAATCCCCGGTAACTTGCCGGGAGATTCTTGATCTCGGGCCGGAAGAAGAGACCGAGGGCCACAAGAAAAAAGGTCGCGGGAAAGACCGCTATGGCTGCCGAGCGGAGACGGGGGTAGAAGCGGGTCGCCAGGAGAAAGAGGGAGAGCATCACCCAGGCGTTGGAAGAGAGGATCTCGAACCGGTCCATGTACGGACCATGACCGACCACGCGCCACCAGACGAGCAGGGCGATACCATGCAGCACAAGGCCCGGAATGGCGCTGTACATCCCGTAGCGCTCCAGGCGGCTGTTGGCGAAGATCACTCCCGATGCGGCGCAGATCGTCGCAATGACATAAAAGGCCACCGCTCCCCAGTGCAGACCGGTGACCAAGGCAAACTGGCTGTTCATGGTTTCGTCTCTCCCCTGCAGCACGACATGATTCGTTCCTCCTCACCACGGTAGAGATCGCGGAACCGGACCGAGCTCCAGTTCACCCTGACCGCGCCATTTGTCTCTCGCAGTACTACCTCGCGCGGGGTCGAGCAATAGACCAGCACCGCGCCGATGAAGATGACAGCAAACCCGCAATAGATCCCGGATACGCCGAACCCTGCAACAGTAAGCAGCTCGGCCTTACTGCGCACATCGTCCAGACGCACCAGGTAAGGGCCGAGCGACCTGCTTTCCCCGCGAAGCAGTTCAATCTCGTTCAAAAGCCGTTCGCCCTCATACAGGCGTAGCACCAACAGCGGGTTCGTCGAGAGCATCCCCTTTTTTTCGGCATCGGCGTAGTACTTGGCCTTCAGGTGCATGTGCCCGTCCGGCAGTGACAGTTGGCCATAGCCGGCCTTGTCTCTGCGCTGAGGCCTGTCAATGGCGAGGACAGCGTCAAACGGCGGGGCGACACCACTGTATAGCTGGAGGAAAAAGACCGTGCCGAACTTCGGGCTCAGGTAGAACATCTGACCGCGGAAATTCTTCCCCTCGAACGCCTTGAGGTCAAGCCTGTCGGACCGGCCCTGTTCGTCACGCAGCACCATGTCGGCAGAAAGCGACCGTAACTGGTCATTGTCCCAGAATGCCGGTGCAAGACGCTCAAGACGGACGGATGCCGGGTAGGACATCCTGCCGGCGAGGAGACCGGCCATCTCGCCGGCAACACTGTCTGAACGCGAGACATCAATCCCTTCGACAATCCTGAGGAGCGTCCTCTGTTCAGTAAGAACGCGCACGAACGAGAACAGGACCACCAGGGTAATGCCCAGATGGAGCAGGAAATTCCCCCAATACCCCCACGGGGCCTTCACATGCCGACTGACACTGCCATTATCCGCCAGCAGCAGATATCCCTCACTCTGAAGACAGGCACGAAACTCATCAGGAGCAACCAGCAGCGTCTGACCGCCGTCACCCAACTCCGGCGGCAATTGTCGGGTAAGTCGATAGCTGCGTCGTCCCTGATCAAAGGTGGAACAGGCCAGTGAAACGAGAAACAATCCCCCGAGCAGGGAAAACCAGATCGAGGTTTGCAGAGCATTCAATCCGAGAAGATGAATCAGTCGCGCAATGGCCGGGAATTGGGTATACCAGAGCGGCTGTTCGCTCGGCATACTCCCCGGCCGCGGTAGAAAATTGGACAGTAGCAGTGACGCAATGAGGAGAACAAAAACGACGGTAATGAATTTTCTGTTGGTGACGAACCGTTTCAACCACATGACAGATCAGTCTCGCAGTGAGCGGTTGATGCAAAGAGCTGTGGTGCACACGCTCGCAGATTTCCACACAGGATCAACAGTGCAGCATTCCCGGTGCAGGTAAAGAATTGCAGCCACTCCCGCTCCTCTGATCCAACGCCGTTCATGTACCCGGATTGGTAAAAACGACTGCATTATCGCACAAATTCGCGTGTTCAGAATGTACCATAGACCCTTGCCGATATCCAAAAAAAAACCGGGGGCAGAGCCCCCGGCAAAGTTATCTCACCAGCATGCGCTACCAGCTCTGGGTACCGCCGGTATGCTCGCCGCCACTGCAGCTGAAGGAGCTTATGGAACCACCCTGGGCCGGCATCTTGGTAATGGTGTTGGTGCCCGAGTAACCACCGTTACCGTTGGCCTTGTAGCGAGCCGGTGCGTTGGTGGTGATGAGGAGTCGCCCGATCTTGCCGCCGTGCGGCACCCGGATGTGACAGTTGACGCACGCCATGTTGAAGCTGCGGTGCGAAGTACGCTTCGTCGCACTGCTGGAGTGGAAGGTGTTGGTGTTCAGGATCGGATGGCAATTCAGACAGAAGAGGCCATTTGTCGTGCCTACATTTCGGTTGTATGCCTGAGTCCCCCCTACCGTAGCATCGAGAGTAAAGTAGTTTGTCGTGGTCGTGTTGCTGGTGCCGTTTAAGGATGCCTGAGTATACGGCCAGGCGCGGTTGGGGCCAGTCAGCATCCACTTGACGCTGGAGCCGTGCGGCCCCTTGGAGGCGGTGGAATCGGTGGCATGGCAATCGGAACAGGTCATGACGCTGCCGGGGGTCCAGCCGCCGGTAAGCTTTGCAGCGGTCAACTGTGTGCCGGCCGACAATGCCGTCCCGATCGGGTGACGCGAGACGTTGTTCGGGTTGATCTCCAGTGCCAGGTCGGTCCAGGCGGCAGCGGTGGTCCCGCCCCACGCAGCATAGTTGGCGTTGGCCGAGGAGTGGCACTTGAGGCAGATCTGCCATTCGGCGGTCGCTGCCGGCAGCGCGGTCGTGGTCGTCTGGCCCCAGGTGGTGACGCCGGTCCAGTTGGCAGCCCAAGTGGTGACGGTCACCCCCTTGGCTCCGGTGAGGACGCCGGCCAGGGCGGCGTTCCCCTGGGTATGGTTGCCAGTCTTTGCCTGGTGCGCATCGTGGCAGTCGCTGCACTCCACGTGCTTGGTGGCGGCAATGTCGGCGCGGGTCTCGGTATCCTTGTGCAGACCCTTGTAGCCGGTCACGTTATGCTCGTAGGTCTTCTGGAAGGTGGTGAAGGTGTCCTCGGCCGCAGCGGTCATGGTCTGGGTACCAAAATAGTCCCTGCTTGCCGTGGTCTTGGCCGGACCGCCGCCGGGGGTGGTATCGCTGGTCTTGCTGTGGCAGCGGAAACAGAAGTCGGCGCCGAGCGTCTCGGTCGGGGTCGTGATCCCCAGGGCACTGAGGATGCTCCGCTGGGCGCTGTAGTGGGTGCCGAACTTGGTGGTGGAGGTCTGCTTGTCCTTGACCTGCTCGTCGGTGTGGCACTTGGAGCAGTTAGCGGTAAAGGTGCTGGTACCGAAGCTGGATGCCACGCCATAGTTATGGGCTGACGCGCTGAAGACAGCCCCGGTGATGGCCGGTGTCGTCGTGGTCCCGCCGGTTTTCTGCGCCGTGCTCTTGGTCATGCTGGTGCTGTGGCAGGAGATGCAGATGCCGTTGGGGGCCGTTGCCGAGAAATCGGTTGCGGCCGTTGTCGAACCGGCCACTGCAATGCCGGAGCGGAGGTTGCTCGCCTGGTTGCTGTTGAAGTAGTTATGATCGGTGTGGCAGCTGACGCAGGCCAGAACCGTGGTGCTGGTCGGATAGGTTCCGGTGTTTGGAGCCTGATCGGGAGCGGCGTCGTCGAGCACGTGGTGGTAGGAGGTGGTGGTGCTGTTCATGGCGCTGTAGGTGCCGTGGCAACCGTAGCAGGCCTGACCGCCACTGGAGATGCCGCCGTCGAGCACACCGTTGATATGCTTGGTTATGTCATTGAAATACGGGGCGGTGTTGTTGACATGACTGTGGCAGCTATTGCACTGGTTTGCAGCAACCCCGTTATGGCCGCCGGTGTTGGGCGGATTGCCGTGGCACTTGCCGCAGTCGGCAGCCGTGCCGGTCAGGATGGTTGCGGTCCAGGTCGGGATCACCTTGGTCGCCGTGCTGCCGTCAGCCAGGGATGTGCCATGGCAGTAGGAGGCGGTGCAGGTGTCGGTGCTGCTGTTATACGCAGGGGTAACTCCTTTGGCTGTTGCCAGAGCACCGCTCATCGGCACTTCGGCCGGAAGGGCAGTATCGACGTGTCCAGCCGAGCTGGAAAGAGCAGGAACCGCGTGGCACTGTTCGCAAGTGATGTCGCTGGAGTAGTTGTGCGTCGATGCCAGGTGGCTGACATGGATCGTAGATGCTGCGGTGTTGGAGGTGCCATTGGTGATCTTGAAGGAGCCGGCTGTTGCTGTCGACGCAGACCCGTGGCATTTTTCACACTCAGGGGCTGCAGTGTTGGCACCCCAGGCAGGTGAGGTGGTGCCGTGGCAGTAGCTGCTGGCGCAACTGCCGCCACTAGCGTTGTAGGTGTAGGTGAAACTGCCGGTCTTGGTTGTATTGGCAGAGATGTCATAGACCTTGTTCACGTGCTTGGTGACGTCGGTGATGGTGGTGCCGGTACTGGTGGTGGCAAAGTGGCAGACATCGCAGGTGAAGCCGGATGCGGTGTGCCCGGCATGGCTGTTGGCCTTGGGAGTGCCGCTGGTGTAAGTCGGGCCGGTGCTGGTGCCACCAGTGTGGCACATGGTGCAACTGGCTGTGCTGCTCCAAGTGGGAGCCGTGACGGGCTGGTCGATCGGTCTGGTGTCGCCGGTCTGGGTGGTGCCGCCGGTCCCTTCGCTGTGGCAGTAGGTGGTCTGGCAAGAGGTAGCGCCGGTGTTGAAACTGTCATAGGCAATATCGAATGCCTTGTTGACGTGCAGGGCAGTACTGGTAACGCCCGGTGCCGTGGTGGAATTTGCCGTCGCACTGACAACGCTGCTGTGGCACTTGACGCAGGCATAGGTGTACTGGCCGGCTGCCTGACCGACGTGACGGGCATGGGCGGCAGAGGCAGGGAGACTGGCTGCGGTGACGCCGTGGCAGGTGCCGCAGTTCCCGTCGCTGGCAGTGCCCCAGGTGAGGTTGCTGACGTATGTTGCCCCACTGGCAAGGCCGTTTGAGTGGCAGTAGATGTTGGAGCAGTCGCCAAAACTGGTGCTGGGAGCCACTGTACCGGTTGCGCCACTGGCGGCGCTACGGTAGGTGGCGCTGGCCCCGATCAGGTTGGAGCTGGTGGAGAGACGCCACTGGACGCTGCCATTGACGTGACCATCACTCCCGGCTGTGACCCGCGGGTGGCACTTGGTGCAGGAGAAGCCGTAATTGCCCGCACTGTTGCTGGCATGAACAGTGTGGCTCCCGGTTCCCGGAGCCTGCGTGTTGCTGGCACCGTGGCAGGTGCCGCAGTTTGCCTGGCTTGCGCCGCCTGCCCAACGCGGGTTGGTGCTGCCGTTGCTACCCTGCCAATTGCCGTGGCAGTAGACATTGCAGGAGTTATTGGTGTTGTTGGCAGTGGTCCGGACGATGGTGGTGCCGCCAATGCTGGCAACTGCGGATGAACCGCCAGTGGGGGCGTTGCCGCTGAAGGTGCCGAAGGCTGCACTGCCGGAGAATCCTGGCCAGTTGCCAGTATTCATGGCAAAGTCGATCTGGATGCTCGTGCTCGGGTGGGCCACGCCGTTACTGTAATTGTTATGGCAGGTGGCGCAGAGCATGCCAAGGGCATCATGGGCGGCATGGGCACCGGCATTGGTCGGGCTGGCACCAAGCGCCAGAGTCGCAGGGGAAGCAAGACCGGACGGGCCACCCAGGGTGGTGGCGATGGGCGGATAGCCATGACAGGTATTGCACCCCGCCTTGAATCCTTTTTCGTGAACGTGACAGGCAGTACAGTCCTTCCGGTTGTTGGCATGGGCCGGGTTGTTCTTCAGGGCGATTTTGCTGGCGCTGTACTGGTGATACTTTGTCTGGTGATGGCAGACTTCACAGACATTGGTTGAGCCTTCCAGGGCATAGGTCCGCTCGTCGTTGCCGAAGACCCCCTGAATATTGTTGTTCGAAGCGGTCATGCGGGTGAAGATAACAGTGCGGATGCCGGTCGGAGTGTTGATCTGGTTGGCGATCCGCTTGACGTTGCTGGTCGTGGCGGAGTGGCACCAGGAGCAGTTGCGGTTCAGGCCCCAGGTGCCGTAGGTGGTGCTGGTGTTATCGCTGTTGTGCATGAGCGGAGAGATCAGCCCGCTCCCCACGGTGGTAGTGGCGACAACCGCAGGAGGCGCCGCATGTCCGCTGGCCGAGGCATTGACCGTGGAGCTGGTGCTGTTACCGGAAGCTGCTGCTGCAGAAGCGGTAGCAGTGAAAGTCGAAGTACCGCTGGCGCCAGGAGAGAGGTTCAGGGAACCCTGGCTGAGACCAGTGATGGTGAAGTTGCCGGTCGGATTGCTGTCGGACTTGGAGAGGGTGAAGGTCGTTGCCGTGCAGGCAGCCGAATCATTGTTGGTGAGCGTTACCGTGTAGAGGGTGCCGCTACCGGGAGAAACTGTCGACGAGGTCGGGGTCACACTCAGGGTCGGGGTGGCGGCAGTACAGACCGCTGCCGCATTGACCGTGAAGATGCCGATGCCTGTCCCTGTCCCGGTATCAGAATTGGTGACCGTCACATTGCGGGCGCCGGTCGTTGCATCAGCGGCAACAGTCACCGGGACGGTAATGGTCGTGGCATTCACCACCGTGGCACTTCCCGTTGTAATGCCGGTCCCACTGAACGTGACTGCTGCTCCGCTCTGGAATCCGGTGCCGGTAAGGGTTACCGTAGTCGGCCCGGTTCCCTGCGTCATGGCGTTAGGAGAAGCAGAAGTAACCGTAGGATTCACGATCGCCGCATTGACCGTGAAATCCCCGGTGCCGATGCCCGGTGTGCCACCGTCAGGGTTGGTCACCGTGATGTCACGGGCACCGCTTGTTGCATTTGATGCAATGGAAATGCTTTGGGTCAACTGGGTAGCACTCACAAAGGTAGCGGCACCGTTCAGGGTGATCCCCGTTCCGCTGAAGGCTACCGTTGCACCGCTCTGGAAACCGGTCCCGTTGACGGTAACCGTCAGGTTGGTAGCTCCCTGGGTGCCGCTGTTCGGGCTGGCAGTGGTGACCGTCGGAGCAGCATTGACGGTGAAATCTCCGGTACCTGTTCCGCTCTGCGCATCAGGATTGGTGACAGTGACGTCGCGTGCGCCGATTGTTGCATTGGAGGCGACCGAGATGTTCTGGGTCAATTGTGTGGCGTTTACAAACGTGGCAGTGCCGTTCAGGGTAATCCCCGTCCCACTGAAGGCCACCGTAGCGCCGCTCTGGAAGTTTGTGCCGTTGATGGTGATGGTCTGGCTGGTCGCCCCCTGCCCTCTGCTGCTCGGGCTGGCCGACGTTACTGTTGGCGCTGCAGCTGGTGGGGTGTAAGTGACCGTTACGGTGATGTAGTCGATTTCAAAGGTACCGGATGCGGTCGTGTTGCTGTCCCGCAACATGACGCCAAACGTGGATGCAGTGATGTCGGAAACGGCCCAGGTCTGCCCCCAGAGATCGGAGGTACTCCCTTGGGTGTTGTTCGCATAGGATGATGAAATCGTGAACGTCTTGGAACCAAGGGCGGTTGTGCCGTTCTTGGTAAGCGCGACGTTCATCGACTGGCTTCCCTGGGAGTTTCTGCCCCGGACATTGACCGTTATCCCGTTGATGGTCGATCCCGTGGGGATGTCGGTCGTCGTAAAGCCGTAGTTGGTCAGTCTCAGGTATGACTGAGCCGTCCCGCTGTATGTCGCGTAAGTGCCACTGGTGCTCCCCTGGGCAGAGGTGAGGTTGCTCCATCCGGAGCCACTTTGGGTCGCGGTTCCCCCGTATTTCGTGGCAGTGGTGGCAGCCTTGAGTTCCAGAGGCTTGTACCACCCTTCATACATGAACACTGAAAGGGCAAACGTGAAGAGCAGGGTCAATGCCACTTTCGTCCATAGATTCATGCCACAAACTTTCCTTGCTATAACCTTTCCCATGGTGACCTCACCTTATTGAATTGTATGTAATCGTAACCCCGGCAGGTTTGCCCCTCCCGAAGCACGGGAGGGGCAACATTTCATCCTATCAGAGCTTGCTGTGGCAAGCCTCGCAGCTGAGGCTTCCGGCATTCCAATTCACCGGCTTGCCCATGTGGCAGGCAATGTTGGAACAGGTGCCGGCATTCCACATGGTGTTGCTCAACTGCACCTTGGCAGTGTCGTACGCAGCCGCGCCGTTCTTGTAGTTGCCGGCGTTTCGGTTCCAGTACCCGCCGGCAGCGGTGTAATCGGCGAACGATCCGGGCCGGAGTTGGGCCTTGGAGACGACATTGACCGGGGCAAAGGATATCTCGACGGTGCCGTTGACGTGGCGGCCAAGGTTGGTGATTCTGGCGACTCCCGTGGCATCGGCCTCGGTGTGGCAGCTGCTGCACTGACTGTTCAGCTTGTTGCGCGAGAAGCTGGTGGTGTCGTAATGGCAGATGTTACAGCTGATGGTCGTCGCCTGCGTTGCAATGCCGTGCGCGGACGGCTGGCCAGCGGTGCCGGTGAAGGTGAGCTTGCCGCTGGTGCCATTGAAGATGTCATCGGAATGGATGCCAACGGCGTGCGCAGCATGGGCTCCCGATGCCGGGGCGTTGCCGTGGCAGCGCGCACAGCGGTCGGCGCCGTAGGTGGCGTTCCAAGCCAGGGTGGTGATGTAGTTCCCCTTGCCGTCGCTGTGGCAGTAGACATTGGCACAGGTACCGGTGTTGCCGCCGACGGCCGAGATCGATGCTGTGGAGTTCTTTGTCCTAAGCGTGCCGGCGCCGGTAACGCTGTTCAACTGCACCTCAATGATACCGTTTCCGTGGAGGTTCGGATCGACCGGATGGCAGTTGGCGCAGCCAAGCCCATAATTGGTCCAGGTCGTTGTCGTGGTCGGATCGGAACCGGTCGATTTGTTGGCCGTGTACTGGTAGAACGGAATCGTCGCAAGGGCAATGCTCCCCATGTGGCGCGCATGGGCGCCACCGAGAGTCGGGTGGCAAGAAGTACAGTTCATGGCCCCGCCCCAGGTGGCGTTCTGGTATGAGCCTTTACCGTTGGAGTGACAGAAGATGTTGGAGCAAACCTTTGAAGCAGAGGTATAAGTTGCCTTCCATGCAGAGCTGATACCGGCAAACCGCACGTCGGTGCCGTTGACGTTGTAGCTGCCGTTGATGTGCGTGGTGGTAGCGGCCTTGAGTGCAGTCGGGCTCGCAGCCGTATTGCTATGGCACGTTGCGCAGCTGACACCTTCCGTCACGATATGTTTCGGATGGCTAAGGCTGGTATTGGCATGGCAGGCATTGCAGGCCAGCGGCGCTGCCGCGGCGGTCCACGACGGTGTGACGACCGTGGTCCCTTTGCCGTCGCTGTGGCAGTAGATGCCGGAGCAGCTGCCGGTCGCGCTGTTGAAGTTCGCCTGGCGGCCGGCGCGCAGGCCGGAGTAGTCGCGGAATTTGTTGACGTGCTGGCGCTTGTCGGCGAGCGTCAGGTTGCCGCTGACGGTCTTGGCGTGGCAGTCGACGCAGCCGAAGTTGGTGCCGAGGTAGCCGGCATTGTTGACGTGGCTGTTGTGACGCCCGGACAGGGTGTCGCTGCTGGCGTTGCCGTGACAGCCGGCGCACTGGGTCCCGAGCGAGCCTTCCCCGCTTGCCCAGGTGACAGCAGTCGCACCCGCTCCGCCGCGGCCGTTAGAGTGGCAGTAGGTGTTGTTGCAGCTGGTGCTGCCGCCGGCGGTCCAGGTGAAGGTGCCGCTGTCGGTGCCGGCGGTGGCGGCGCCGTAGTTGTAGCTCGGCTTTTTGCCGGCGCTGGTGTAGCCGAAGTAGACCTGGGCGACACCATAGCTAGTCGGGTAGGTGAGATCGGCATGGGCGGCCGGCGTGGCGTGGCAGCTGGCACAGGCGAACTGGTAGGCGCTGCTGCTGCCGTAGTTGCCGGGGGCCTGGGCGTAGGTGCTGTAGGTGTTGGTTTCGTAGTGCTGCTTGTGGGCGCCTTTCTTGGTGGCGGAGGAGAAGCTGGTAAAGGAGGCGCCGTGGCAAGCGTTGCAGGCCAGGGCGCTGCCGCCCCACTGCGGGTTGCCGGAGCCGTGGCATTTGGTGTTGTTGCAGGTCTGGCTGGCAGCCGTGTAGCTGCCACTGACCTTGGCGGAGAAGATGACGTCGCGGGTGCCGTCGAGGTGCTGGGTGGTGTAGTTCTTGAGTTTGTTGGCGACGGCGGCGTCGACGGTGTGATCGTGGCAGGCGGCGCACTGGGTGGTGTTGGTGAGGCCGGCCCCGGAGACGTGTTTGTCGTGGTTGTTGGCGGTGGTGCTGCCGATGCCGCCGTTTACGTAGTTGGGCTCGCCGAGGCTGGAGGTGAAGGCACCGGGGCCGTAGCCATGGCAGCTCTTGCAGGTGACGGTGCCGCTGCCGGTCCAGAGTTTGCTGCCGGTCATGTTCCGGAAGGTGGGTGCTTTGGCACCGGAGCTGTGGCAGTAGACGTTGGCGCATTGGGCAGTGGCGATGATTTTGCCGGCGCGCGCGCCGGAGTAGTCTTTGAGGGTGTTGACGTGCAGTGCCGGACCGGTGATGGTGGTGTTGTTGGCGAAGGTGTTGATGGTTTTGACGTGACAGGCGGCGCACTGGAAGCCGGTGCCGGTGCCGAGGATGGAGCCGGCTGCGCTCGGGTCGACGTGGATGCGGTGTTTGTTGGTGTTGATGACGTTGCTATGGGCGGCGTCGCCTCCGTGGCAGCCGCGGCAGTCGAGCTGACCGCCCCACTGGGCGGTGACGAGGGCTGCACCGCTGGCGCCGTTTGAGTGACAGTAGGTGTTGGAGCATTGCTTGCTGGCGTTGTAGGTGCCGGTGGCGCCGCCGAAGGTGGCGAAGTCGACGTTTTCGATGCGGTTCAGGTGGCTGCCGTTGTTGATGAGGGTGGTGGAGCCGCTGACAGTGGTGGTGTGGCAGCTGTCGCAGGCGAGCCCTTTGCCCTGGACGTGGATGAGGTGGCTGTTGGCGGTGGTGCTGCCGGCGGCGCCGGATACGTAGGTGGGATAGGAGGCACCGCTGCCGCCATGGCAGCCGTCGCAGCCGATGGCGGCTGCGTTCCAGGCAATGGTTTTGTAGCTGGGGGTGGTCCCGCTGATGTTGCCGTTACTGTGGCAGTAGACGTTAGAGCAGCTGCCGACGGCGCTGCCGGGGGCTTTTACGGCGCCGGCGGTGCCGGTGGTGCTGCTGCCGTTGTAGGTGGGGTTGTCGGTGTTGAGGTTGTAGAGGTTATCGAATTTGACGTTGACGTTTTTGTCGACGTGGTTGGCGACGGTGCTGATGCTGGTGCCGTTGGTGGTGGTGGCGGCGTGGCATTCCTGGCAGGCGATGGCGCGGCCGACGTTGCCGGTGTTGTTGATGTGCTGAGTATGGACTCCGCTGCTCATGGCGTTGGCGCCGGCACTGATATCGTAGCCGTGGCAGCTCTGGCAGGTGACGCTGCCACCCCAGGTGGCGGTGGTTTTGGCGGTGAAGGTGCCGCTGGCTTTGGTGCCATCGCTGTGGCAGTAGAGGTTGCTGCAGCTGCCGAAGGCATTGGTCTGACTCGGCAGGTAGTCGTTGACGGCGCCGCTGTAGCTGCCGCCGGCGATGTTGGCCGGGTCTTTGACGGTGACGATGAGGCCGCGGTTGCCGGCGCTGGTGGCGTGGGCGAATTTGCTCCCTTCGGCGAGGTGGTCGATGTGGCACTTGACGCAGTTGGCGGCGCCGCTGTAGTAGCTGTCGTGCTTGCCGTGGCTGCCGGCGGCACCACCGCTGAAGCTGGGTGAGGTCCCGGCCGGTGGCATGCCGTGGCACTGGTCGCAGTCGTTGACCGTGCTGCTGGTGTAGCTGTAGAGGGTACCGCCCCAAGTCGGGGTGGTGGCTTCAAAGTGACAGTTGACGTTGGTGCAGCTCCCCAGTGTCGGTACCGAGGTCTGGTTCTTGAACGTGTAGGTGCCGGCGTCGGTCAGTCCGGCTGAGGTGTAGGTGGCTCCCGCCTTCGGCGAACCATTGATGGTCTTCTTGAAAGAGATCTGCCCATTCATGTGACTCGTGGTGTAGCCCGAGGCATTATGGCAGACGGCGCAGTTTTCTATCACCGCACCTGCCGGCTGGTGCGTCTGGTGACTCCCGACGAAGCCTCCCGTGTTCGGATCACGACTCGTTGCATCGATTGGCGGCATACTGTGACACGAACTGCAAGTCAGGGGAAACTGCGGTGCCGCAAACGCCACACCGGTCCACAATAGTGCAGATAACAGTGAGATAAACCAGGTCAATCCTGGTTGTTTGCCGTATCCCACCTTGAAATCTCTTTCCATTGTCTGCTCCTTATCAATCACTGAACACAGGGGTAATGCAATAGCCAGCGTGCCTCAAAATTGAGTTATTGTACAGCTCTTGACTGAACAATGTCAATGCAGTTTGCTCGGCAAATACGCATGAGATCACGGGATTTAGGTCATGGGAGGCGACAGGTGCCGCCCCCCATACAGATGTGATTTTATTTAATATTGCTCCATTTTGGAGATTTCTGGAAGTGACAGCTAATGTTGTAGCAGGTACCAGTTTCGTTTGCCGGCGGATTCAGCCGTTTGGCACCAGTGTAAACATTCAGGATTGCAGGATTAAACCGCTTGTAGCTCGGCTTCGGCTGTACGGAGATATTCGCCACATTGCTGCGGACAGGTATGATCCGCTTATGGGTAGACTCCCCGCCGAAGTGACAGCTGGTACACGTGGACGACCAGCCATCGGTTGCCTTGACTGTGGGCGGCACGTGCG
Organism: Geobacter sp.; assembly: GCA_009684525.1. Lineage (NCBI taxonomy): Bacteria > Pseudomonadati > Thermodesulfobacteriota > Desulfuromonadia > Geobacterales > Geobacteraceae > Geobacter > Geobacter sp. Next base: position 423,432 of record WKKR01000003.1, on the reverse strand, counting down.
CGGCAACGGTATGTGCACCGCCACCACCTGAGTAATCCTCGAAACGGGCACTGGAGTAGTTACCCATCGTTCCGAAGGTCAGACCGGCAATATTGCGTGGAACCGGCGGGTAGCCATGGCAGGAATCGCAGGCACCACTGGCCCTGAATGCACCACCTTGTGCATTGTGGGTATGGCAGCTGTAACAGTTGGTGGTCGGGTGCGAAGACTCGGCCCGGCCTGCACGATAGTACTTGGTTTTGGTGTGGCATACCTGGCAGAGGCCACGATTACTGGTTGTATTGATCCAACCGGTGTCGCGGTTGGTATAGGTAATGACCCAGGTCGTGGTGTTGATGAAGTTAATGCTGCCACGGATCATGGAAAGGTTATTGGTTGCACCGTGCGGATCATGGCATTCACGGCACGCCATGTCCTGTGGCCCATCGGGATAGCTGCTCGAATGGGTGCTCATGTTGCGGAAGCGGGCATTGGTGACCTTGGTCGGGTCATTGTGGCAATAGGTACAGGCGACATTGGTCGTACCATCTCCGAGGCCGGCGATCGTTCGGTTCGTGTCACCGAGTACACCACTGATATGCCGGGAATCCGGATTATGGCAGTCGGAACAAGCCTTGCCCGGCAGGCCGAAGCTGATCTTTCCATGTCCCCAGGTGGCAAAGGGAGATTTGTCCGGAGCCGTAACACCATTTATCACCGAAAGTGCGCCGGTGTGGCAGCTTTCACAGGCGACCCGGCTGTTGTTCCACTGAATGGATGCCATCTGCTTGTGACAGTTGGTCGTACAGGTTGCAAGCGGCGCCTCGATGGCCTTGTCTACGTGAGTTACCGCATTCTCACCCGTGTAGGTATGGCATTGCTGGCAGCCTGCCACCGTTGCGGCGGTAAGTTTCGGACCGTAGGAAGTACTGAAATGTTCGAAGTGGGCATTGGAACTGATCAGGCTGCCGCCAATCGCAGGGGTAGTGGCATGACAGGTGCCGCAGGCGCCAGTCGATGCGGTGTTCCATTGCGGTGATGCATACACGCCTTTGCCGTTACTGTGACAGTAGTTGGTCGAACAGGTATAGCTTGCTGCAGTATAGGTACTTCCGGGGTTAAAGGTGTCGAAATTGACGTCTTTGGCAGCGTTCAAGTGGTACTGAAGACCACTTGAAGCGTTGAGTGACGAACTCGTGCCTGCTGCAACGGTATTTACGTGACACTTGTCGCAGGTATAGCTGAACTGGCCGGCTCCGCCGGAGATGTGCTTGCCGTGGACCGCCGAAAGGCCGGTGCCGCCGGTCCCTGACGAACCACCATGGCAGGCAGTACAGCCGAGTGTCCCCGACCAGGTGAGGGAAGCCTGATAGGTGTTGGTTCCACCCACAGGAGCCGCGTTGGAGTGACACCAGACATTGGAACATGTGCCGGCAGTCCAACTAAAACCATTGTCCGCACCGACAGAGGTCCCACCGGCAACATAGACAGGAGTTGCGGAGGCACCATAGGGGTTCTGGTTCATGGCACGGAACCTCACCCTGTTTGCCGTATCGCCACCATAGGTAGTGGTCGACCAGGTGGAGAAGGCGCCGGTATTGAAGACAACCTGGGCAAACTGGTTTGCCGAAACCTGCCCACCGGCATGTGTCGTATTGGTAGCAGACTTCACCGTGTGGCAGTTATCGCAGGCAAATTTGTAACCGGCAACATTCGTATGCTTCAGGTGGGGTACGGTATAGGCAGCAGTCTGCGTCCCTGCCCCCTGGTTGGCATGGCAGGCGTTACAGGCAAGATTTGTGGTCCCCCATGCCGGCGACGGACTTGCGCCGTGGCAGTAGGTATTACTGCAGGTTTTGTCTGCCCTAAATGATCCGGTGTACCCGCCGAATGCGGCAAAGCGCACATCTATCTTGTTGACACTGTAGGTGCCATTGATGTGCGTCCTGGTACCAGGCGCAAGTGCGCTGCTGCTTGCTGCCGTATTACTGTGGCAGCTTGCGCAGGTTATGGTCGCAAGGGCCAGGTGTTTCGGATGGCTAAGGCTGGTATTGGCATGGCAGGCATTGCAGGCCAGCGGCGCTGCCGCGGCGGTCCACGACGGTGTGACGACCGTGGTCCCTTTGCCGTCGCTGTGGCAGTAGATGCCGGAGCAGCTGCCGGTCGCGCTGTTGAAGTTCGCCTGGCGGCCGGCGCGCAGGCCGGAGTAGTCGCGGAATTTGTTGACGTGCTGGCGCTTGTCGGCGAGCGTCAGGTTGCCGCTGACGGTCTTGGCGTGGCAGTCGACGCAGCCGAAGTTGGTGCCGAGGTAGCCGGCATTGTTGACGTGGCTGTTGTGACGCCCGGACAGGGTGTCGCTGCTGGCGTTGCCGTGACAGCCGGCGCACTGGGTCCCGAGCGAGCCTTCCCCGCTTGCCCAGGTGACAGCAGTCGCACCCGCTCCGCCGCGGCCGTTAGAGTGGCAGTAGGTGTTGTTGCAGCTGGTGCTGCCGCCGGCGGTCCAGGTGAAGGTGCCGCTGTCGGTGCCGGCGGTGGCGGCGCCGTAGTTGTAGCTCGGCTTTTTGCCGGCGCTGGTGTAGCCGAAGTAGACCTGGGCGACACCATAGCTAGTCGGGTAGGTGAGATCGGCATGGGCGGCCGGCGTGGCGTGGCAGCTGGCACAGGCGAACTGGTAGGCGCTGCTGCTGCCGTAGTTGCCGGGGGCCTGGGCGTAGGTGCTGTAGGTGTTGGTTTCGTAGTGCTGCTTGTGGGCGCCTTTCTTGGTGGCGGAGGAGAAGCTGGTAAAGGAGGCGCCGTGGCAAGCGTTGCAGGCCAGGGCGCTGCCGCCCCACTGCGGGTTGCCGGAGCCGTGGCATTTGGTGTTGTTGCAGGTCTGGCTGGCAGCCGTGTAGCTGCCACTGACCTTGGCGGAGAAGATGACGTCGCGGGTGCCGTCGAGGTGCTGGGTGGTGTAGTTCTTGAGTTTGTTGGCGACGGCGGCGTCGACGGTGTGATCGTGGCAGGCGGCGCACTGGGTGGTGTTGGTGAGGCCGGCCCCGGAGACGTGTTTGTCGTGGTTGTTGGCGGTGGTGCTGCCGATGCCGCCGTTTACGTAGTTGGGCTCGCCGAGGCTGGAGGTGAAGGCACCGGGGCCGTAGCCATGGCAGCTCTTGCAGGTGACGGTGCCGCTGCCGGTCCAGAGTTTGCTGCCGGTCATGTTCCGGAAGGTGGGTGCTTTGGCACCGGAGCTGTGGCAGTAGACGTTGGCGCATTGGGCAGTGGCGATGATTTTGCCGGCGCGCGCGCCGGAGTAGTCTTTGAGGGTGTTGACGTGCAGTGCCGGACCGGTGATGGTGGTGTTGTTGGCGAAGGTGTTGATGGTTTTGACGTGACAGGCGGCGCACTGGAAGCCGGTGCCGGTGCCGAGGATGGAGCCGGCTGCGCTCGGGTCGACGTGGATGCGGTGTTTGTTGGTGTTGATGACGTTGCTATGGGCGGCGTCGCCTCCGTGGCAGCCGCGGCAGTCGAGCTGACCGCCCCACTGGGCGGTGACGAGGGCTGCACCGCTGGCGCCGTTTGAGTGACAGTAGGTGTTGGAGCATTGCTTGCTGGCGTTGTAGGTGCCGGTGGCGCCGCCGAAGGTGGCGAAGTCGACGTTTTCGATGCGGTTCAGGTGGCTGCCGTTGTTGATGAGGGTGGTGGAGCCGCTGACAGTGGTGGTGTGGCAGCTGTCGCAGGCGAGCCCTTTGCCCTGGACGTGGATGAGGTGGCTGTTGGCGGTGGTGCTGCCGGCGGCGCCGGATACGTAGGTGGGATAGGAGGCACCGCTGCCGCCATGGCAGCCGTCGCAGCCGATGGCGGCTGCGTTCCAGGCAATGGTTTTGTAGCTGGGGGTGGTCCCGCTGATGTTGCCGTTACTGTGGCAGTAGACGTTAGAGCAGCTGCCGACGGCGCTGCCGGGGGCTTTTACGGCGCCGGCGGTGCCGGTGGTGCTGCTGCCGTTGTAGGTGGGGTTGTCGGTGTTGAGGTTGTAGAGGTTATCGAATTTGACGTTGACGTTTTTGTCGACGTGGTTGGCGACGGTGCTGATGCTGGTGCCGTTGGTGGTGGTGGCGGCGTGGCATTCCTGGCAGGCGATGGCGCGGCCGACGTTGCCGGTGTTGTTGATGTGCTGAGTATGGACTCCGCTGCTCATGGCGTTGGCGCCGGCACTGATATCGTAGCCGTGGCAGCTCTGGCAGGTGACGCTGCCACCCCAGGTGGCGGTGGTTTTGGCGGTGAAGGTGCCGCTGGCTTTGGTGCCATCGCTGTGGCAGTAGAGGTTGCTGCAGCTGCCGAAGGCATTGGTCTGACTCGGCAGGTAGTCGTTGACGGCGCCGCTGTAGCTGCCGCCGGCGATGTTGGCCGGGTCTTTGACGGTGACGATGAGGCCGCGGTTGCCGGCGCTGGTGGCGTGGGCGAATTTGCTCCCTTCGGCGAGGTGGTCGATGTGGCACTTGACGCAGTTGGCGGCGCCGCTGTAGTAGCTGTCGTGCTTGCCGTGGCTGCCGGCGGCACCACCGCTGAAGCTGGGTGAGGTCCCGGCCGGTGGCATGCCGTGGCACTGGTCGCAGTCGTTGACCGTGCTGCTGGTGTAGCTGTAGAGGGTACCGCCCCAAGTCGGGGTGGTGGCTTCAAAGTGACAGTTGACGTTGGTGCAGCTCCCCAGTGTCGGTACCGAGGTCTGGTTCTTGAACGTGTAGGTGCCGGCGTCGGTCAGTCCGGCTGAGGTGTAGGTGGCTCCCGCCTTCGGCGAACCATTGATGGTCTTCTTGAAAGAGATCTGCCCATTCATGTGACTCGTGGTGTAGCCCGAGGCATTATGGCAGACGGCGCAGTTTTCTATCACCGCACCTGCCGGCTGGTGCGTCTGGTGACTCCCGACGAAGCCTCCCGTGTTCGGATCACGACTCGTTGCATCGATTGGCGGCATACTGTGACACGAACTGCAAGTAAAATTATACTGGGGCGCAGCAAGCGCATCCGAACCGACAGCATGCTGCATAACGAATGAACATACAAACGTCAATATGAACAGCCATCCAACACTTCTCAAATTTTTCATGCACATCTCCTTCTTTCACAGCGGTAGCTGGCTCAAGTCCACTACTTGAATATTCAGGCTTTCTAACGGTGATATAGCGATAACCTAGTGATATCACAGTTAAATAGTTTTTAATCAGCAAGCATTCGCATGACCCAACAAATTGATATCATTACCTGGTTTCATACACCCTTTGGGTTATTGCTACACAATTCATTATAGGAAGATTACGTTTCTGTTATCTATGCAAACAGGAAACCAAATCAGGGGCATGAGTATTCTTTATATCGCCGGGGATGAAAGAAACTTTAGAATTAACTCAGGTGATATCGGGTAGTTGGAGGGGAAAAAAGATAGGGGGAGCGGTTGCCCGCTCCCCCCCTGTTGACCATTATATGCGGATAATTACCGATCTTTACTCCAACGAGGAGTCGGCTGGAAGTGACAACCGACGTTGATACAACTCCCCGTGCTGTTTACAAGCGGCGGATTAACCAGTCTGGCACCAGAGTAGATAATTTGTAGCGAATTGTTGAAATTCACACGCTGGTCAATCTTGATGGTGACATTACTGATATAGTTACGAATCGGCATCCTGGTGACATGGTAGGACGAGTTGTTCGCATCGCCTCCAGTATGGCAGATCGCACAATTAGACCAGCCTTCCGTAGCTTTGGCATAGGTCGGTACATGGTTGAGGTGAGCGCCACCGCCACCGGAGTAATCTTCAAAGCGAGCATTCGTGTAATTGTTGAACGTACCAAAGGTGGCCTTGTAGAGAGCCGGATCGTACGGACCGCGCACAGCTGATTTCGGAACGGGCGGATATCCGTGACACGCGTCGCAAGCGCCGCTCGGAGCAAATGCCCCACCTTTGGCATTGTGGGGGTGGCAATTATAGCAGTTACTGATTGGGTGCCCTGTTTCAGCAACACCGGCACGATAGTACTTGGTATGTGTGTGGCAAACCTGGCAAAGACCGCGATTTGTGTCAAGGTTCACCCAGCCATTATCCCGGTTCGTATAGGTAATGGTCCACGTTGTCGTATTGAGATATGCAATCGACGACTTTATCATGGAAAGATTCGATGTGCCATGCAGTTCATGACACTGCCAGCATTCCATCTCCTGCGTACCACCCTTAACCTTGAAATGGGTACTCATGTTCAGGAACTGTGTCTTGTTGTTCACCCGCGCCAAGTTATTGTGGCAGTAGTTGCACTCAGTATTGAGGGGACCTGTCAGGTTGGCTACGAGCCTGTTGGTATGTGAGGCAGGATCACTACCAATATGAGCAGAAGTATTATCGTGGCATTCGGTACATGCTTTGTTTGCACCTGTCGGTTTACCATGGCCGGTCGTCGCTGCCATTCCCTTGTCAGGAGCAGTTATGTTGTAAATAACCGAAAGATTACCGGAGTGGCAGCTTTCGCACGTCACCCCAGTTCTGCCGGTGAGCCAGGTAGCTACTCCGAGGCCATTCTTATGGCATGATGCGGTACAGTTGACAACCGGCGGGGCCTGCACCGTACCATCAACGTGCTGAGTCGGATAGGTGTGACAGCTGTTACAGGATGTCGGGGCTCCCGAGTTGTTCAGCACTGGACCGTAAACTGTGGCGAGGTGAGCCTGGTGTGCACCGGTTGCAATGGTATCGGTCGTGTGACACGTACCGCACTGACCTGTTGTCGGATCGGTCCAGACCGGAGAGGCGGAGTATACCCCTTTGCCGTTACTGTGACAGTAGACAGCTGAGCAGTTGGAGCCGGACAGGATGCTGCTGCCGATGGTACCGGAGAACTGGACGTCCTTCACAGAGTTCACATGAGCTCCACCAGTAAGACGGGCTGCCGGGACAAGTGTGGTATTCGTAGCAGCAGTGGTGGCATGGCAGTTCTGACAACCATAACTGTAGCTCAGGTGCTTGGTGTGAGCGTTCGTTGCAGGAGTAGCGCTATGGCATGATCCGCAACGTCCGGGCTGATCAATGATAGAACCTTTGTTGTTAGCCCATGTTACGGGCTGATAGACAAGAGCTCCGCCAGTTGGCGCCCCATTACTGTGACAGTAAACGTTGGAGCATTCGCGTGTAGTTGCATTGTACGTTGCCGATCCACCGGCAATGATCCCGGTTTTATCGACGAATACGTCCTGGAAGGTGAGATTGGGAATCGAATTGTGGTTGTTCCCTTTATGGCACTGGTCGCAGACAAATGCCGAATACTGGGAAGCTACGGTCCCCCCGGCATGACTCATGTGTGGTGACAGAGACTCATCGACATAGCCTGCCAGATTTTGATAACCATCACCATAGCCATAAGGACCGCCAACCACATTCTCCTTGGGAGGGAAGCCGTGGCAGGTCGTGCAATCAGCAGAGAAGCCCTGCTTGTGCGTATGGCAGGTTACACAAACATTCGCATCCGTACTCGTGTGCTGTGAGACAGTGGGAGGAAGTGTCGGGTGACAGGCAACGCACACCCCGAAACGGTTCTTGTTCCAGTTTTTGTTGGTAGCTGAGGTGTAGGCAACCATCGGAGTTCTGCCACTCGCAGACGAAACATTCATGTATCGGCGCACAAGGAACAGGTTGGGCGTAGAGCCATCTGCCTCATCGACGTGACCACCGTGACAGTCGGCACACTGGATGTTTTGTTGTTTTTTCCCGTTATGATTTTTTACCTTTGCATTGGGGTTGGAATTCGTAATCCCGTTTTCGTCCGTGGTCCGGTGGCAGTTGGTACAGATATTCCTGTCGGCAGATGTCTGGCCATTGAGATCAGTTCTGAGGAGGAAACCTTTAGAACTGGAAAGCCCGTTAAATATTGCACTTGTCCAGTTATCGAACGTCCTACTGTTCGAATCGGCAAAGTGAACACCGTGACATGTCGTACACTGAACCTTGTTCTGAGACAGTTTCATCGCGGAAGAAGCATTCAAGGGATTGGAATTTATTGGCGGGTTGTTATATTCACTCGGATACTGGGTCGCGATCGTTGCATAGTCTACATTAACAGGGTGCGAGCCGTAGGTGTGGCTCGTAACGTTTCTCGGCTTGTGGCAGTCAACGCAGAGGGCATCATTGGCATTCGAGACCGCAAGGAAAGGTCGCTGCGTAATTTCGTGTACTGAATGGCAGCGCGAGCAGTACAAGTTACCGATATAAATATACTGCGTACTTGTATGCTTGCCCGAATTCAGGACGGTATTCGTTGGAGGTTGGGCGCCGGCACGCGGGTTATCATCAGATGCTTCCCAATTGTGAGAAGACTTGGTTTTCCGCGCCTCCACTGTCCCCTTGCTGGGGCCTTCTGCTACGGCCATATCCAATGGGCTGAACGGTGTAATCTGGGGCTGATCGGCATATCGGTCTGTTCGCCCGAGCCTGTGACAGCTCAAGCAGATGTTGTTCTGCCACATGCCGCCAAGAGTCTTGTGAGCAGTATGGCAATCACCGCATACTCCGCCTGTGTACTGCCCCACGTGATCTGCATAGGCTATACATGGTAATAACACCAAGATAGCTACTGCAATGATAAGATTCCTGGCTGCCGTATTGTTCATAGCACGCTCCTGAAAAAGCATGAATATTCCTTACGCGATTCTTGCCTAACGCCTCTACATCCTACACAATTTAGAATGGCACGGTTAGTCCAGCAGCTTTTCTGAGGATCAGGACGCAATCGCTCATGTCAATTTTCCCATTGGGGCTCGGCAGGCCGTTCAGCAGCGGCCCAATATCACCATGGGCAATTTCGAGATCGGTAGGTGCAGCACCAACTCCTACAACCTTATCATTACAATAACGTGCATCTTCAAAGGTCACAACAAGGTCAACCGGGTAGTTAATATTTCCATCGGGAGCAAAGGAGGTTTTCTTCATTATATTCCCAGCGGCATCCGTCGCAGAAACGATGAGATTCAACGGATCCCTGGCAGAACCGAGGTTAGCAGTCCAGTTGTTGTTCACCGCAGTAACCGTTCCGACAATGGCACCGGTATCAAGCGCCCTGACAACAACAGAAGCCCCCGGTTCAGCAGTCCCGCTCAAAGTTGTTGTCTGAGCTGTCGCGCTGCTGACGGTCAGTGATGGAGGAGTCACGTCGTACAGAATATTTCTTACCGAGTAACTCACGTTGCCATTACCGTCATCTGCAGCCAACAGTACAGAGTAAGGCCCTTCCTGGCTAAAGGAAAGCGCAAAGGGAACTTCGCTGGTCTGAGTGGTGCCATTGTAGGAAAGACTCGCTGCGGCATCAACCTTCCCGGCAACCTGATAAACAGCCTGGTTTGTTGCAACGTCAACCCTTGGCGCCGACACTGCAAGGGCAGGCTTTGCAGCATCAAGGAACAAAGTGAGCTTGGTTCTGCATCCATCTGCTGCAACTATCTGGATATCGTTCATCCCAGAACTAAGAGTAACGTTCGAAGACCAGACACCACTGGAGACCGGTACACTGGTGGAACCAACCGTTACGGTTGCCCCTTTGTCCGCAGTGCCAGAAACCATTTGCGAAGATGCCGTGACTATGGCCCCATCTGCATGTGAAGTCACGCTCAGTTTCGTCTTGCTACTGTCATAAATTATTCCAGTGCGATCGATTGTGGTCACATTGTTCGCCAAGTCAGTTGCGACAACATGCAGTTCAGTCACTCCAGCAACAGCAGCGCTGAATACACCATTATTGACCGATACGGTCTGTCCGTTCACCTGCACATCCTTCAGGTACGAATCCTGAACCGTGCCGGTCACGTTGACAACCTGATTATTGACCGTTGCCGCATTGGTCACCGTCGACAGCACAACGACCGGCGCTACGTTATCAAATTTGGTGCTGACTGCCTTCATGGAAGTACCACCAAGTACCGCAGACACCTGAATACTGTTCACACCAGGGACCAGGGCAAGCTGGTTGTAACTCCAGTTCCCGCTGGTAACTACGGCTGAACCGCACACGGATGTCGTGGCATTGCACACCTGAACGGTAGCGCCAGGATCGACCGTACCGTCTATAGTCAGGGGACTGGCACTGACATACTCAGAAAGGGGATTTACGCGAAGCGAAGGCCCGCCGGCGAGATATGAGATACTGTACTGCTTGCTTACTGCAACGGGAGAGGCATTCCTGGCCACCACTTCGATGGCATTAGCCCCGGACTGCAGCCCGGTTACCGTGCAACTCCACGAAGTCCCGACAACACTGGCTGAAAACGCCTGAGCACCATTCAGGACACATGACACATACGATCCGGAAGTCACAGTCCCATCCAGCGCGGCAGTCGCAGTGTTCACAATCGAAAGCGGCGGATTCACTGACAGCACCGGAGCGGCGATTACTGAGGAAATCGGTGTCGAGCCCCCATCGATCCCGTACAGCGTTACATTGCCGTACCCATTGGCCACGATCAACCGCTTGTTGACCTGGTCAAAAGCAACATCAGACGGTATCATCAACTGGCCGTTTGAGGTCCCGTAGTCACCGATAAAGGCAACGAACGACCCCGTGCCCACCACATCTATGGCCTGGACAGTGCTGTTATAGGCATCAGCCACATACATGCGCGGAGTGCCGGTAGAGTACTCAAATGCCACGCCTTGCGGCGACTGAAACTCCAAAGCGCCAAGAGAGCCAATCTGGGAAATTCCTATGACGCTCTGATAGACACCCGCTTTGCTGTAAAATTTGATTTTCTTGTTCAGCGTATCAACAACTGCCAAAAGCTGCGAGTTCTGCTCGTACGCTATGCCCGACGGATAGGAAAACTGCGTACTGCCTGTCCCTGCCGAACCGAATTGCAGAAGATACTCTCCGGACGCATCATATTTCTTGACATTACACCCTTTAGAATCAACAACATAAATATTACCTTCGTTATCTACAGCTACCCCATCGGCAAATTGAAACTGCGTTGCCACCCCGGAAAGCCCAAGCCGCTTCTTTTCCACACCCGAAACCGCATCGATAATCGCAGCAAAGCTTCCCTGGCTCACTACCAAATCGCCATTGCTCTTGACTGCGATACCTTGCGGCACCCCGGCCGTACCAATTTTCTGCAAAAACTCGCCGGCAGCATTGAATTTCAACACACCGCCACTACGCGGGTCAGTAACAAAAAAGCCCCCGCTCCCATCGCTATTCATGGCGATGCGAATCGGTGTCCTGACCGCTTGGGTAATCGGCTGCAACGGAGTAGCTTGTAAGGCAAGCACATCTGCGGCAGCCATGGGTAGCGAAATGACCGCTACAAACAGCGAGATGACCAGCAGTGCCATTTTCCTCTGAACATGTGCCGCCATATTATTTCCTCCGGATTTATTGGAGATTTGTCACTTGTGATGTAATGTTTCGATCAGTTAAGAATACTATATGCAACTTAAGTGCCCACTCTACGACACAGCGTAACCAGTCAGTATTCATTGATAATTTACGCCTTTACCGCAGCAAATCCATCCGCTGGATGTTCAATTCACACACAATATTATTTAATGTCTTTCATTTAAGAAAGCCAAATTTTTTCATCCGGTAACGAAATGCATCAATACCCAGGCTGAGCTTTTTTGCCGCCTTTGACTGATTCCAGTCGCAATTCTCCAATGCTTGACGAATCAGTTCTTTCTCAACCTCCTCAATATCAACACCTTCAGGGGGAAGTTTGAACGTGGTAGTCGGTGGAGTAACGGAAGAAGACGATTTTGCAACGATCTCAAGGGGAAGGTGTTCAAGGAGCAGCGTATCTTCATTACCAAGGATTATGGCCCGTTCAACCACGTTCTTCAATTCCCTGATGTTACCCGGCCAGCCATAGTCAACAAGCATCTTTTCCGCCATGCTGGAAACACCCTTGACACATTTGTTGAATTCTCTGTTAAAGACCTCAATAAAATGCTGCACCAGCAGGAGAATATCATCCTTGCGTTCACGTAACGGGGGTAGGTAGATCGGTATGACCTGGAGGCGATAATACAGATCATTGCGGAAGTGCTTGTCTTCAATCGCCTTCAACAGGTCCTTGTTGGTTGCGGAGATAATCCTGACATCAACGGAGATCGCCTTGGTGCCACCAATCCGGCGGAAGTTGCGGTCCTCCAGGAACCTGAGCAGTTTGGCCTGCATCCCTACTTCCATGTCGCCAATCTCGTCCAGAAAGACAGTGCCGCCATCGGCGAGTTCAAAAAGCCCTTTCTTGGTGACTTTTGCGTCGGTGAATGAACCTTTTTCATGGCCAAAAAGTTCGCTTTCCAGCAACGTCGAAGGGACGGCAGCGCAGTTGATTGCAACGAACGGCTTTTCGGCCCGGCTCGATGCATAGTGAATCCACTTTGCCACAAGCTCTTTCCCGGTGCCGGACTCACCCTGGATCAGAACTGTGGATGCCTCACTCTTGGCAACCTTGTTCATCATCTCCAGAACATTGCCCATGTGCTTACTCTTGCCGATAATGTTAGGCGGCCCGAACTTCTTGTGCTCGCTTCGCAGACTTGCGACCTCCCGGCGCAGGTCGGAGGTTTCCAGTGCTTTCTTTATGACAATGGCCATTTCCTCAAGGTTGAATGGCTTGTTGATATAATCGTAGGCACCAAGACGCATGGCCGTAACGGCAGTTTCCAGAGCACCTTGCGCGGTCACCATGATCACGACGATATCCTCGTCGCCTTCCTTGACCTTCTCCAGGACCTGCAGACCATTGATGCCCGGAAGTTGCACGTCGAGGAGCATCAGATCGGGCTGGTCCTCACGAACCATTTTCAGTGCATCCTCACCGGTTCCCGCAGTCAGAACCTCATACCCCTGCTTCTTGAGATTCTGCTCCAGAGACCAGCGAATCAGGTGCTCGTCGTCAACCACGAGGATACGTGTTTTTCTCATTGCTGCTCCTTTACATCGTGGGTCGTTTCAGAGGGGCCTTCATCGAGTCGGCCCGTCACTGCAGGAAGGTCAATGGTGAATTCGGTCCCTTTTCCGTTTTCACTGACTACGGAAATATCGCCGTTGTGTTGGCTGATGATGTTGTGGCAGATTGCCAGTCCCAGCCCGGTCCCTTGGGCCTTGGTGGTAAAGAAGGGTGTGAACAGTTTACCCAGGACCTGCGGGGGGATGCCGTAGCCGGTGTCACCGATAATTGCCCGCACAAAGGTCACTCCGTCCCTGGCCGTTGTCTTCGTGACGATCGAGAGTTCTCCACCACCCGGCATGGCCTGGAACGCATTAAGGATTATATTAAGCAAGACCTGCTGGATCTGCTTTGGATCCACATAGACAGGGGGGAGATCCTCACACAGCTCCAGCTTTTTCTCGATGTGTTTGCCGCCTTTGTATTGCGACGCAAAGACAACCGTCTTCTGGAGGATTGCATTGAGATCGGCATAGACAAACTCGGGAGGTGACGGCTTGCCGAAAAACAGCAGGTCGTTTACCGTCTTGTCCATCCGCTTCACCTGGTCGAGCACCTCGACAAGTATGTCTGAGCGAGGGTCATCCGCCTGGAAATCTTCCTTGATAATGCTTATGGCAGCGGCTATCCCGGTCAACGGATTCTTGATTTCATGGGCGATCCCGGCAGCCATTTCGCCGACCGATGCAAGCCGATCGGCACGCTCCATTTGCTGGAAATGTAGCTGTTCCAGCTCCTGTTTCGCCTTGTCCAAGCGGTCGACCATGGAGTCAAAGCTCGCAACCAGCTGCCCGACTTCGTCCTGCCCCTTGTAGTTCATCCGTACCGTAAGATCACCCTCTTCGACTCTGGCCATGTTTTCCACCAGGAGCCGCAAGGGTTTGCGGACAAACTTGAGAAGGACCAGAGAGATGGTCACCGACAGAAAGGCAATGATCGCCGTCGTGGAAACAAAAAAGAGCTTGGTAGCCTCGATCATCCGTTTCTGGGTTTCGGACAGTGAATAATTGACGTTGAGGACGCCGATGATCCGTGCCTTATGTCCATGGCAGATGTGACAGGGCTCGTCGTTATAGATCGGCTTGATCATCCGCAGGACATCGCCGAGCCCCTGCACGGTAAAAACGCCCTCTTTCCGGTTCTGCAGAAACATCTGGTAATCAACGTTATCCACCGGCCGGCCGACCTCGATCGGATGAGACGAACGGAGCACCATCCCATGGGGATGGAAAATGCGAACTCCAGTGAGTTTCGGATTCTGGCCGACCATCTCCAGGATGACCTGGACATCGTCGGTATTCCCGATACGCATGGAGTTGTAGATGCTTGCCTCAACGGTCCTGAGCAGCAGGTCAGTGGTTTCGCGGGCAGAGTTGATAAGCTGGGTCTGTTCCTTGCGGAGGTTCAGAAAGGCAAAGAAACTGATGCCGAACGCCAGCAGGCTGATCGAAATAAAGATAACCCTGGTTGTAAGACTCCGGAATATCAACCAACCTCCAGCACCATAAGGGATGTTCAGCTCAAGAGACCGAACCCGGTGTCGTTCACTAGCGGGCTGACGTACCGCCGAGGGTGGTCACGCTCCCGCCACCGGAGGCCCCGCTGACGCTGAGCTGCTGCGGGGCCGGCCCATAGACAAAAAGCCAGTCGCTGTACTTGGTCTTCCCCTCGAAGGAGTCGAACATGGCCTTTAATTTCGTGTCACTATCCGGAACAGCAAACTTGTCGGCAAAATTCTTCTGCCGCAAGGGGGTCTCTTCGCTGGAACTGGCAACACCGATGATCCCCTTGACTGGGTCTTTGATGACGACCCACTCCTTGCCGGTGATCGGATCGAGGAAATCCTTGTTCGGATCCTGGCGCAGGTAGCGCACCGTTGATAAAGAGCGCGGATCTTTAATCAGATCCTTCAGGTCCTTCAACGGGGTAACAACGGTTTGCCCTGCCCGAGGCGATTGCCATCGCTCGATGGCATTGCGGATCTGCAAGCCGCGGAAGAGGAGCTCCTCTTCCCGCTCACGCTTCATGATCGTAGTCCAGGTCTGCCCCATCATCCCCAGCATGATCCCCATGATGACAATGATGATGAGGGCTGCCAGGTAGGTGAATCCCCCGCAGCGATGACGGGACAGGTCGGCCATCAGCTCTTCGCCAGGGCTCCGCGTGCCGCGTCCACCAAGTCGTCGGGCATCAGGCCGAAGTACTTGAGAAGTTCCTCGGCCTTGCCTGAAGTGCCGAAACGGTCCCGCACGCCGACGCGGTAGACCGGAACCGGGCAGACACCGGCAAGGTACTCCGTCACCGCGCCGCCCAGCCCACCGACGATGGAATGCTCCTCCGCGGTCACGATCGCCCTGGTCTCACGGGCTGCCTTGAGGAGGATATCCTGATCGAGTGGCTTGATGGTCCCGAGATGCACAACCCTGGCACTGATGCCTTGGCCCAGCAGAAGTTCGGCAGCCTTGACCGCCTGGGCGGTCATCAGTCCGGTAGTGACGAAGGTCAGGTCCGTGCCGGCAACCAGTTCGACCCCCTTGCCGATCGCAAACGGATGGTCAGCAGGGATCACGGTCGGCACCTTGTTGCGCCCGAGCCGGATATAGACCGGTCCGTGATACTCCGCAGCAGCCCTGATCGCGGCACGGGTCTCGACGCCGTCGGCAGGCACCATCACCGTCATGTTGGGGATTGCCCTCATGATGGCGATATCCTCCACCGACTGGTGGGAGCCCCCATCCTCACCGACCGTCACCCCGCCGTGGGTCGCCACGATCTTCACGTTGGCCTTGGGATAGGCAACCGACTGGCGGACCTGCTCCCAGGCCCTGCCAGCCGCGAAAATGGCAAAGGTGGAGAGGAACGGGATCTTCCCCACTGCCGCTAGACCGGCCGCCGTGCCGACCATGTTGGCCTCGGCGATCCCCATGTTGAAGAATCGCTGCGGAAACTTCTTGCCGAATACCCCTGTCTTTGTCGAACCGGAAAGATCGGCGTCCAAGACCACAATCTGTTCGTTTTCCGTCCCCAGTTCCGCCAGAACCTCGCCATAGGCATCCCTGGTGGCTATCATGCCGCTCATAGCTCGTATATCCTTTCAGTAACCGCGTTAATGGGAGATTTTCTCGCAATCCTCGAAACAACCGAGGCATTCCAGAGCACGGGGAAGCTCCTCGTCGCTGGGGGGGACACCATGGTAGGACGCCTTGTTCTCGAAGAAGGAGACCCCCTTCCCCTTGACGGTCCTGGCAACAATGGCCGTCGGCTGCCCCTTGGTCACCTTGGCCTGGCTGAGGGCGGCGATAATTGCCCCGATATCATGACCGTCGATCTCCAGGACATGCCAGCCAAAGGCGCGGAACTTGTCGGGTACCGACTCAACCCCCATTACCCGGGCAACCTCGCCGTCGATCTGCAGACCGTTGCAGTCTATCAGCGCGCAGAGGTTGTCGAGCCGGTAGTGACTGGCCGCCATGGCTGCCTCCCAGACCTGCCCTTCCTGGAGTTCGCCGTCACCCAGGAGTGCGTAGACCCGGTTATCCTTCCCGTCGAGCCTGAGCCCGAGCGCCATGCCGTTGGCCATGGAGAGCCCCTGCCCCAGAGACCCGGTACAGACCTCCACACCGGGAGTACCCTTGCTGTCGGGATGTCCCTGGAGATGGCTCCCGAGGCGACGGAGCATCATCAGATCCTCACGGGGAAAGTAGCCGGCCTCGGCCAGCGCCACATACTGGGCAGGGGCCGCATGCCCCTTGCAGAGCACGAAACGATCGCGCCCTTCCCAGCGGGGGTTGGCAGAATCGTGCCGCATGGTATGGAAATAGAGAACCGTTACCATGTCGATGGCAGAGAGCGATCCACCGGTATGGCCGGACTGTGATTTGTGCAGGGCCTTGACGACGGCTACACGCAGATTACGGGCTTTTTCCTCAAGCTGCGCAATGGTTTCGTTCACTGAAGGCTGATCCTTTCTCGTTCAGGTTGGGGTGCTACCACTCCCGGAGGGAAACGGGGCGATCGGGGAGAACATCATCGACCCTCGATTTTTCCGGCAGGAGATGTCTCGACAGGTGATGGGGAAGAAGGGATGGCGGCAAGCCGGTCGTCGAACTCGCCATTTTTGAGCCGGCGCAGCATCTCCTTATGCTGCTCCTTCATTAGGTCTTCGACAACCGCTTCCAGGTTGTCGATCTTGATTATATCCGCGTAGCTGACCTTCTTGGACGCGATGATGGTCCCGCCACGATAGAGGAGGGTTGTGATCTGCGGGTTTACTCTGCCGCTGTCCTCGGTCTGGACATGGAAAACTTCTCGTTTGTAGACAACGTTATGATTGAAGCCGACGACCATTGTCACCACCGTCCGTCAAATCACGTAGACAGAGTAACGTATCATACCAACGGCATAAATTGCAATACTGTACGCAGGGCGGGCTGTTTGCCCCATCATCACCCTTTACAGAGCAGCTCCTTGATCCTGGTCACCGCCTCCATGGCATCCTTGGCATAGAGGTCGGCGCCGATCCGGTCGGCGTATTCCCTGGTAACGACCGCCCCCCCCACCATGGTGAAGGTCTTGACGCCGGCATCCCGCAGGCGGTTCAGGACATTCTCCATCTCGGCCATGGTCGTGGTCATCAGGGCAGAGAGCCCGACAGCGTCGGCCTTTTGCTCCAGTGCCTCTGCAATGATCCGGTCTGCCGGGACGTTTTTCCCCAGGTCGATCACCTCGAAGCCGTGGTTCTCCAACAGGGTGCAGACGATGTTCTTGCCGATGTCGTGGATGTCACCCTCGACGGTTGCCATGAGGATGCGCCCCTTGCTCTCCATGGCCGCACCGGCCAGCTCCTGCTTGAGCCGGGCAAAGGCGGCCTGCATGGTCTCGGCCGAGCGCATCACCTGGGGGAGAAAGACCTGGTTCTTCTCGAAACGGCGGCCAACCTCTTCCAGGCCGGGGATCAACCCCTCGTTGCTGATGGCAAGAGGGTCCAGCCCTTCAGCCAGGGCCGCACCGACAAGGCTCTCGATCCCTTCCCGGTCGCCGCCGATGATCGCGGCTGCCAGCCGTCCCCTGATGTCCTTGGGCGCCTCGCTTGGGGCAGGGGCTTGCGCTGCTGCGCCCGCCCCTTTGTACGCCTCGATGTAGGCTGCCGCGTTGACGTCGCGATTGAGCAGCACCATGGCGGAACGATAGGCATCCATCATCGGCTGTTCCTTGGGGTTGATGATCGCCGCATCGAGCCCGGCAGCAATGGCCATGGCGAAAAAGCTGGAGGAGATCACCGGCCGGGCCGGCAGGCCGAAGGAGATGTTGCTCACCCCCAAGACCGTATTCAGACCGAGCCGTTCCTTTACCAGCCGAACCGCCCGCAGGGATTCCATGGCCCGTTTCTGTTCCGCGCTGACCGTCAGGGTGAGGCAGTCCGCCACCACATTGCCGGCCGCGATCCCCTGCCTCGCGGCTGCGGCCACGATCCGCTCCGCCACGGCAAGGCGCTGGTCGGCACTCTCGGGGATGCCCTGCTCGTCGAGGGTGAGGCCGATCACGGCAGCACCATACTTTTTCACCAGAGGCAGGACCCGGGTAAGGCTCTTTTCCTCGCCCGAAACCGAATTGACCAGCACCTTCCCGTCGGCAGCCTTCAAGCCCCGCTCCAGGGCAGCCGGACTGGAGGAGTCGAGCACCAGGGGCAACTGAACCGCCCCGGTTACGCAGAAGACCGCCTGCTCCATGGCAGCGGGCTCGTCGATACCGGGAGCGCCCACATTGACGTCGAGCAGGTGCGCTCCTGCAGCCGCCTGTTCCATGGCCTCCCGCCTGATGTAGGAGACTTTTCCCTCCTGCAGTTCCGCGGCAAACGCCTTCTTGCCGGTGGGGTTGATCCGCTCGCCGATGATCGCCACCGGTTGGCCGCCCCCCAGCGCGACAAAGCCGGTGCGGCTGGAAAGGAACAGCGTCCCCTTGTCCGGGCCGACGGGACGGCAGGTCTGGTCTTTGCCGGCAAGTGCATCCTTCATGGCGCGAATATGCCGGGGTGTGGTGCCGCAGCAGCCGCCGATGATCCTCACCCCCAGCTCCAGCAGCCGGTCGTGGTAGGAGGCCATCTCCTCCGGGGAAGCCGGAAAGACCGTCACCCCGTCATGCAGGAGCGGCAGACCCGCATTGGCCTGGCAGATGAGCGGCAGCCGGGTCACCCGGCGCATCGCGACCAGGACCTCATACATCCCTTCCACGCCCAGACCGCAGTTGGAGCCGATGATATCCGCTCCTGCCGCCTCCAGGGTGATGGCAGCCGCCTCGGGGGGGGTCCCCAGCACGCTTCGCCCATTGTCGTCGAAGGTCAGCATGGCAATGACCGGGATCTCCGGAGCGATCTCCCTGATGGAGATCAGGGCGGCCCTGATCTCCTTGATGTCCAGGAAGGTTTCCAGGGTGATCAGGTCGGCACCTGCAGCAACCAGGGCAGTCGCCTGTTCGCGAAAGATATCCGCCATCTCGTCGAAGGTGAGATCCCCCACCGGCTCGACAAAACGGCCGGTCGGGCCGATGGAGCCCCCCACATAGGCGGTTTCTCCCGCAACCTCGCGGGCGATCCGCACCGCTGCGGCATTGATCTCCGCCACCCGCCCTTTGAGACCGAAATGGGAGAGCTTCTCCCGGCTGCCGCCAAAGGTGTTGGTAACGATGATGTCCGCTCCAGCGGCCAAATACTCGCGATGCACGCCGGCAACCACCTCGGGCAAAAGGAGATTCAGCTCTTCCGGCGACTGGCCGGGCTTCAGACCCCGCTCCTGGAGCATGGTCCCCATGGCCCCGTCAAGGATCAGCACCCGCTCCTTGAGCGCCTGCAGTATCGGCTGTTTCATTGCTGTCTCCTTTGCGGCCCCGGCGTCGACTCTTCTTTTGTCGCTTCCGACTTCTTTTCCAGGGAAAAGTCGGGCTCCAGAGGTTCGCGCAGGTCGAGATGCCCCTTGAGGGTATCCACCGGCTTCCCTTCGACGAGAATCCGCACCTGCCTAATCTGGGGGAAGTTGACTGCCAGCGAATCGACCACCGAATAGACCGCCGCCATCTCGGCGTTGCTGCCGGCGGGGAGTCCTGCCGGCAGCTCGCTGCCGAAGTCGACCGTCAGGGTGTCACCCTCCTGCGAGACCCCGCGGAACGTGGCGGTTTCCGGCAAAGTCGGCGTCAGGTCGCCCAGGGGCCCGTTTATCAATTCGCCCACCACCTCTTCCGCGCACTCGACCAGACCGCTGCAAGGATCGATATCGCGGGCCTCGCGCACCAGCCCGCTGCCATCCGGCGCAGCAAAGAACAGGATTACCGTACGGACCCCTTCCTGGTGCACGGGCGGGGGGGTCACATGCGGAGGCGCCTCCTTGGCGATGTACTTCTTAATGATCAACCCGACTAAAAGTACCGCTAACACGGCAATCGCGGCAACCAACCATGCCGTGTGCCGCTGGGACCGGTTACGCTCCATTTTCCGCCCCCCCTTTTTCCACATGATACGCATCCAGGCTTACCTGGTACACATCCCCCAGCCTGCCGCCGAGGAAGCGGTTGCCGACCCGGATGAATCCGGCCGGGATGTCGGTCACGAAATAATGGTGGTTCCCCTGCTCTGCAGCGGGGCGAAGCAGTGAGTTTTCGCCGAGGATCTCCGCAACGGTGCGAGCAGTCTCCTCGGCCGAATCAACCAGCGTCACCGACGGCCCCATCACCTCGGCGATAACCGCTTTCAGGAGGGGATAATGGGTACATCCCAGGACCAGGGTGTCGATCCCCTCATCGGTGAGCCCCTGCAGATAGGTGCGGGCCGTGAGCCGCGCCACCTCGTTGTCCACCCACCCCTCCTCTGCCAGCGGGACAAAGAGCGGGCAGGCCCGGGTAACCACCTGGACCTCTGGGGCAAGGCGCTTGATCGCCTTGGTATAGGCGCTGCTCTTGACCGTCCCCTCGGTGCCGATCACCGCCACCTTGCCGGTTCCGGTCACGCTGACCGCCCGGCGTGCACCCGGCTCGATCACCCCGACAATAGGGATGGAGAACGACTCTTTCAGGGAATCAAGCGCCACGGCAGACGCCGTATTGCATGCCACCACCAGGAGCTTGATATCCCGGCTCACCAGGAACTCGGCAATCTGGTGGGCATAGCGGACCACCGTCTCGGGAGACTTGGTCCCATAGGGAACCCGCGCCGTATCGCCGAGATAGACCGTGTCCTCCTGGGGAAGCGCCTTGACGATCTCCTTCAAGACCGTCAACCCCCCCACGCCTGAATCAAATACCCCGATCGCTTTCCACGACATCCAAAACCGCCTTCTGCTCCCCGATCTTCTCTTCTGCGCGGCATGGCCGGAACATGAAGATTTTCCGCAATCGATCGACTGGAAAAAATGAAAAAGAAATGATATTGTATGCACTTCTGCAAGTCAAGGCATTTACAAGCCTTGTAATTCTGCTACTCTTGCACTACTTTGGCAGTCAAATCCGCATCCTGACCGGCACCATGGCTGTCTGCCATACCGGGGCAACAGCAGGCGAGGCGCCGCTGGAGGTTCAATGGAAAAACAGGAACTCCTGAAAAAGACCGAGGAGGCCTTTTCCCCCTTTGAAACCGAACATATCATCCAGTTCATCAAGAATCTGACCTTCAAATCCGCCATGGAGAACCCCTGGGTCATCGGGATTTTCCTGCTGTTTTTTTTCTATGCCGTCATCAAGCGCTCCAAGCCGGTACTGCTCTTCCTCTTCGCCGCCATCTCCATCATGCTGCTGATCCGTTTCACACTGTCCGGCCAGGAGGGGAATGAACTGACGCTGTCATCGACGCTGCCGTTCGCCTTCGGCGGACTGCTCATCGGCGGCGTTCTTATCTACTTTACCTTTATCAAGGGAGACTGACCGTCTCCGCCCGTATCTGACAATCAAGCCCGCCAGCCGTTTCCCGCCCCTTTGCTCCGCACAGGCACCGGCTGAAGCATACCCAGGAGGAAATCAATGCAGATAGGAAAAAAGGACTGGATGTTCATCGGTCTTGTCGCCATCGTCCTGTTGGTCTTTTTTGCCATTTCCGGCAAAGAGAAGACCAAGAAGGTCCCTCTCGACGACCAGCATAAACCGTTCTACGAGATCGTGCAGAAGCAGGGCAAGATGGAAGCGGACAAAGGGTGTCCTGCCTGTCACAATGAGCAGGGTGGGGTGCCGTTCCCGGTCAAGCACCCGGTGAAACCGAAGGACGGGCCGATGCGCTGCCTCTTCTGCCACAAACTACAACAGACGAAATAGATGTCCACCCTGAACCTGACCGCCGCGCTGGAGCAACTGGCGGCCGACATAACCAGGCGGATGGAAGAATTCTCTCATATCGACCCGCAGAAAATCATGATCTGCCTCTCCACCACCCGCGGCAGCGGCGTGCATGGCGTCTATGCGAAGATCCATCCGCTCCGCTTCTCCGGAGGGAACCGCACCTGCCAGGTGCGCCGTGGCAGGCGGACCTTCACCTGCACCATGCCTGATATCCGGCAGCGGGATACGGAAATCCTCTACGTGGTCTATTTTCTCTTCCCCCGCTTTTTCGATCTCCCCTTCCGCGAAAAGCTGATCACGGTCTTTCACGAGCTCTATCACATCGCGCCCGAGTTCAATGGCGACATCCGTCGTTTTCCGGGGCGAAACTACGCCCATGGCGGCTCGACCAGAAAATACAATGCCGCCATGGCCGGTCTTGCAGACCGCTACCTGGCGCGACTGTCCGACGACAGCGTCGTCTCCTTCCTCAGGGATGATCTGAATGTCCTGCGCGGCCGCTACCGGGCACTGGTGGGACGGAAGATGAAAGCGCCGCGTATCGCCATTGTCGCCGGTTGACACGACAGGAGTACCCGTTATGGACGTGCATGTTGTTTCATTTGTAGCCAAATCCGGCACCGGCAAGACGACCCTGCTGGAAAAGGTGATCGCCGAGCTGAAACGCCGGGGGCACCGGGTAGGCGCCATCAAGCACGATGCCCACCGGTTCGACATCGACCATCCGGGCAAAGACAGCCACCGCCTCACTGCTGCCGGTGCCGATACCATGCTGATCACCTCCCCGGAAAAGCTCGCCCTGATCAAACGCCACCAGGAACAGCCAGCCATCGAGGAGTTGCTGGCAACCTACTGCGCGGATCTGGACATCGTCCTGACCGAAGGATTCAAGCGAAGCTCCCTCCCCAAGATCGAGGTCCATCGCCAGGAGCGTAGCGCCAGGCTCCTCTGCCGGGACGAAGAGTTCGATCCGACGCTAGTGGCGGTCGCCTCCGATGCACCGCTGGAACTGGACGTGCCGGTTCTGGATATCAACAATCCCGGCCAGGTGGCCGATTTCATCGAACAGGGGATCATGGGGATAGGTGCGTGAAGGGAAGTGCTGAGGGGAATCGGGGGTTCGTAGCGCACTATTTCGACTTTGCCGGCAACAGGACAGGCTTCCGGCAGGAGATCCTGGCAGGGGTCGCCACCTTCCTGACCATGGCCTACATCATCATCGTCAATCCGGCGATCCTGGAAGCTGCCGGCATCCCCAAGGGGCCGTCCATCACCGCCACCATCGTCTCGGCCGCCTTTGGCACCGCGGTCATGGGGATTTACGCCAAAAGGCCCTTTGCCATCGCCCCCTACATGGGAGAAAACGCCTTCATCGCCTTCACCGTGGTCAAGGGGATGGGCTATCCCTGGCAGACCGCGCTGGGCGCCATTTTCCTTGCCGGCTTTCTCTTCACGCTGCTGACGCTCTTCAAGGTCAGGGGCTGGCTGGCAGACGCCATCCCCCGGTCGCTCAAATACAGCTTTGCCGTGGGCATCGGGCTGTTCCTGATCTTCATCGGCCTGAACGAAACAGGGGTCGTCACGCTCGGGGTGCCGGGCGCGCCAGTCTGCCTGGGGAAGGTGACCAGCCCGGCAACACTCCTGGCCGTGGCGGGATTCATGGTGATCGCCTGGCTCCTGGTGAAACGCATCCATGGCGCCCTGATCATCGGCATCCTGGCGACCACCCTGCTCTCCATGGTCAGCGGTGTGACGCCGCTCCCCAGGGAGCTCTTCAGTCTCCCCCCGAACCCTCTGCCGATCATGGGGAAGCTCGACATCGCCGCGGCGCTCTCCCCCAAGGCGCTGCCGGTAGTTCTGATCGTCTTCGTCATGGCGTTCGTCGACACCATCGGCACCCTGATCGGGCTTTCTGCCCGGGCCGGCCTGCTCGACGAGCGGGGGGATCTGCCTGAGATAGAGAAGCCGATGCTGGCCGATGCCCTGGCAAACATGGTGGCCCCCCTGATGGGAACCACCACGACCGGCGCCTACATCGAATCGGCCGCAGGGATCGAGGAGGGGGGCAAAACCGGTTTCACCGCCCTGGTGGTGGCCATGCTCTTTCTCGCTTCGCTTTTTCTCGCCCCGCTCTTCACGGCTGTCCCGCCCCATGCCTATGGGATCGCCCTGGTAGCGATCGGCATCCTGATGATTACCCCGGTAACACAACTCGACTTCACCGACTATACCGAGCTGATCCCAGCCGTCCTCACCATCGTCCTGATCAGCTTCACCTACAATATCGGCGTCGGCATGACCGCCGGGCTGCTCGTCTATCCGCTGCTCAAGCTGGTTACCGGCCGGGTCGGCGAAGTGCCGCCGCCGCTCTGGCTGCTTGCGGCCATGGCCCTGTCGTTCTACCTGTTCTATCCCTACCGGTAGCGGCCCCGGTCAGAGGTCGCCGGTCAGCTCCTGCAGCAGGTAAACCTTCGTATTGAGCTCCCTGACCACGGCAATGATCTCGCCGAGCCTTTCGGCATCAACCCCCTCTTCCTGGTCCTCCCCCTGAAAGAACGGGTACCCCTTGGGCAGCGGCGAAAAACCGCCATCCCGCAGCAGGGCCACATCCACCAGGTCGTTCACCCGCCCCCCCCCTTCCCAGGGATCGCGATAGTTGAACTGACGCGCCACCACATTGAGACCCATGCCGTTGGGAAAAACTGCCCGCACCTCGAACGAGAAGTCGCGGGGCGCGCCGTAGCTGTCGGTGCGGCCGGCACGTACCGCCACCTGCGCACCGGCCAGTGTCAGCATCTCGCTGACGCTTTCAGCGGTCATGGCAATGAATTCGCTCACGGAACTATACCTCCAGACGTAATTCCACTCCCCACGGCACCGGTTTCTCCCCCTCGGCGGTCAGCGCCCAAAGCGTGGGGAATTCCATGCTCTCGGGTGCCGGGCCGATGCCGTCGGTCAGGTAGATAACGGCCGCAGGGGGCGGCCGCATGGTTTTCGCATAATCGAACAGGGGACGGAGATCGGTGAATCCCCCGCCGTGGTAGCTTGCCACCTGCACGCCGCTTCCCCGCAGGTTTTCGACCCGCTGGACCCGGCTGTTGGCATAGACCGCCGTGATCTGGGCATCCCGCCCCCGGGCGATCTGCATCAGCTCCAGGGCAAAGGATTCGCGAAGCTCTGCACTGTTGGTGGAATCGCTAACATCGATGCCGACCAAGAGATTGAGACGGTGCCGCTTGCGCACGCCCGGCGTATCGTGCTGAAAGCGGCGGTGTTCGCGCTGCCAGGTGGAACGCCGCCCCACCCGGCCCGCCGTGGCCACGAACTGGCGCAGAATCTGCCGCCAGGGGATCACTGCCGGCCGCAGCAGCGACCCCACCAGGTCCTTCAGATCGGCAGGGACCTCGCCGTCGCTCTTCTGGTACGCCTCGCGGGTAACGCCGCGGACCATTTCCTCGGCCAGACGCAAGGGTGTGCTCTCGGCATCCTGCCAGCAGGCGTGGTCGTCCAGCCCTTCACCGTGCCGCACGGGTAGGCTGCCCGCTCCGGGGCCGGTGTGCCCCCCCGTATCCCGGTCGGCAGTGCCGATCCCCTTGCCGGAGAGATTGCCGGTATCGAACAACGGAACCAGCAGGGCATAATACTCTTCCGCGGCCATCCCTTCCGGCTGGCGGTAATCCGCGGGTCGGGGGGCATCCGCCGGCATCCCGTCGATGGAGGGGTTGATGGCCAGGTCGCAGCAGATATCCCACCCGTGCAGGTTACGTCCCTTGCGGCGAGCCATGTGGAGGTGCAGCAGGTGCTTGACGCAGTGCTCCAGGAGCGCTTCCTGGACGCCCGATGCCAGCAGGGAAAAGCGCTCCTCGTTCACCGTCAGGGTGGGGGCGCCGTCGCGGATCGTGACGCCGAGCGGGTATTCGCCCCCTCCTCCCTCCCGGTGCAGGTTGAGGATGAACTGGCCATAGAAGGGGCGATCCTTCAACAGGCGGACTACGGCGTTTTCCAGGACACGGCCGGTCATGGCGATGGGGGGCTATGCCTCGCCGCTGATCGCCTGGATGGCATCGAGCACCACGGCGTCATAGCGGTCCTGGGAGAGAACCTGCGCCACCGGCGGGATCTTGAGGAGCGATTTGACCAGGCCGAAACGGCGGTCGCGTGGCAGAACATCGATATAGGCAACCAGGTGGTCCTCGCGGGAGGCCTCCAAGGGGAGTCCATCACCCAGCAGGCTGACCAGCTCGTTCATGGTGGCTGCCTGCAGGTCGTCGCGCTGCTGGCGCACCCGCTGCGCCACCTCACTCCAGTGGTCGAGCACATCCATGGCAGCAACGGGCCGGTTGCGCTGATCCGAGCACCAGCGGAGAAAGGCGATGGCCGCCTCCTGCCCCACCACCCCGGCATAGACCTCCATCTCCAACTCCTTGGGGAAGCGGCAGCTCTCGCGCAGGCGGCTCACCATCTCCCAGCCCCGTTCCGTCGGCTCTGCCTGCATCTCCAGGGGGTTGCCCGCCTTGGCCAGGAATCCGGGGTTGGCAGCGACGAACTGCTGGACTGAACCGTCCAGGTCCCGGCTCCGTGCATAGCGAGCCCAGCAGGCATAGTCGGTCTCGACATAGAGCATCACCATCCGGTCGATGAGCGCCCGGTCGAGCGGAGCGACCTGATAGGTCCCATCGGGCGGGTTGATGGTCACCACCACCCGGTGCCGGGGAGAGAGTTTGTGGGTGTGCAGCGCCCGGCTCTGCCCCTCGGACGGCGGTTCCACGAACTGGAAAATCGCCTGCAGCGTATCCTCCTGCTGTGCCCGGTTCAGCTCGTCGCAATGGACCATCGTGGCGGGCTCTTCGTCGCCGGGCCACCAGCAGGGACGCGACCAGTGCATGGTAACGCCATCGCGGTAGGGGATCCCGACCAGGTCCCCCACCTCCATCTGCCCCAGGCGAAGCGGCATATAGCGGAATCCGATCTCCCGGCAGACCTGGATGATCCCGGCAGTCTTTCCCACCCCGCGATGTCCCACGACACAGGGGGTGAGATCCGTTTTGGTGACAATCTCCCGCAGCACGGTCTTCATCTGTTCGACGTTCATCCGCTCCATCCCTCTTTCCTGGCACTTGCCGCTCGCTGGAGCGGCACAGAACAGGTTAGCCACTTCCCGCAACGGGCGTCAACCAATTTTACGCCGGCCAGGAACAGAAGCGGCTTCACAATACGACCTCCGTGATATACTATACGGAGCCACGACGAGAGACCGACACGGAGGAGACCATGGCAAAAGGGTACCAGGCCAACCGGGAGCGACAGGAACAGATCGCCTCCCTTGGCAAGACGCTGGCGAAACGGGCCGGCTTTGCCTGCGAATGGTGCGGCGGCAAGGAAGAACTCCGGCCGTGGGACCACCGGCCCGAGCGGGAGCCGGACGAAAGCTGCCTGGCGCTCCTCTGCCGCCGCTGCCGCGACCTTGCCGACGGCGCACCTGCCGATGCCAACGAGCTCCGCTCGCTCCGCAATGCGCTCTGGAGCGACATACCGGCCATAGCCGAAGGAGCGGGAAGGGTTCTGGCCCGCTGCAAGGAGCCGTGGGTGCGAGAGGCCATCGAGGAGAGCCTGATGGACGATGCCATGAAAAAGGAGCTGCTCGGCTGAGGCGTCCAGCCTCCGCCGGCATTCCCATGAACCATGTCCTGTACGGCTTCGGCGCCGGATTCCGTCACCGCCGCTTCCTGGCGGAAATTCTCCTTACAACCCCACAAGGCCTCGCTACAGAGGCCATTGTTCCCGAAGAGTTGAGGGAATCGGGCGTTACTACGCTGGCCCTCGACTTCGACGGCGTCCTGGCCTGCCACGGCCAGCCCGAACCGCTGCCGGCCATCCGGGAATGGCTGAACCGCTGCTGCCGGGTCTTTGGCGAAGAGCGGCTCTTCATCCTCTCCAATAAACCGGCACCGGTGCGCATCGAATGGTTTCGCCGCCACCATCCCGCTGTCCGCTTCATTTCCGGAGTGCGCAAGAAGCCGTATCCCGACGGGCTGCTGCAGGTCGCCGGACTGGCAGGGTCAAAACCGGACGAAGTGATGCTGCTCGACGACCGGCTCCTCACCGGGGTCCTGGCAGCCGGCATTGCCGGAACCAGGATAACCTACATCACGGCACCGTATGTCGACCTTGCCTCAAGCCCCCTGCACGAGCTCTTCTTCATGGCCCTGCGGGCAATGGAGCGGGCAATCATCGGCCTCTGCCGGGGCTGACCAGGAGTATCCGCATGAGCTTTCCCACCCTTACCATCATGCTCCCCGACTGGGTAGCCCCTTTCCTGAGCCAGCGACCCACCACCTGCCCCACGGTGGAAGAGCGGATGGATCTCGTGCTGGCATTGGCCGGGGAGAACATGCGACGCGGCGGCGGACCGTTCGCTGCCGCCATCTTTGAGGAGCAGACCGGCCGGCTGGTCGCTCCAGGGGTCAACCTGGTCGTCCCGCTCAACTGCTCCCTGGCTCATGCCGAGATGGTTGCCATCGGTATTGCCCAAAAGCAGGCCGGGACCTTCGATCTGGGCATGTCCGGCATGCCTGCTCTGCAGCTGGTCACGAGCACCGAACCGTGCGCCATGTGCCTGGGTGCAGTCCCGTGGTCCGGCGTCCGCAGCATCGCCAGTTCAGCGCGGGGAGAAGATGCCGAGAAAATCGGCTTCGACGAAGGGGCCAAGCCGATCTCCTGGGCCGATGGCCTGCTCCGGCGGGAGATCAGGGTCATCCGCGACGTCCTCAGGGACAAGGGGATGGCAGTGCTTGCCGAGTACGCCGCCCAGGGGGGCATTATCTACAATGGCCGGCAGTCTCTCCCGGTCAGCCGGAAACAATAAAAAACCGGCATGGCTCGCTGCCATGCCGGTCATAACGATTTTCCCCGCCAATTGCCCTATTCGTTGAGATCAGGGATAAGAAGTTCCTGCTCCGGCCCCCCTTTGCCGGTGGCATACCCTTCAACCATCTCCCCCACCGACCGTTCAATGGCAACCTTCAGATCCTGCTCCATCTGCTCCCGCCGCTGTTTGGCGAGCTGCGGGATCTGCCGGATCTCGTAGTGGACATGGGGGCCGGTGGAGCGCCCGGTGCTTCCCGATAGGGCGATGACCGTCTTCGTGTCGACTTCCTGTCCCGGTTTCACCAGTATCTCGGAATTGTGGCCATAGAGGGTTATGTACCCCTTGCCATGCTCCACTGCCACCAGATTGCCATACCCTTTGTAGGTGCCTGCGAAATAGACCGTGCCGCTCTGGGTGGGATGTACCGGTGTCCCTGCGGGGACGGCGATGTCGTAGCCGTTGTGCCAGACCGTCCGGCCACTGCCGAAGGGATCGATACGCCACCCCACGCCGGAAGTCACGGTGCCGCCGTCGACCGGCGACTGCCGGGATGCCGATGCCACTGCCGGCATGGCAAGCAGCAAAACTATGCAGAGGCTCTGAAAAAATTTCATGGCTGTCACCTGCCCACCACCCCGCAGATCGCTGCGGATGGCATCTGGCATTCCCACACCTTTGTCAATCGTTCCATATGAGGAAGATCATACACGTTTAATGCCATTTTCCGCAACGAAGGATTCACTCCTCACTTCGGGAGAAGGCTCTTGCCGGTCATCTCCTTGGGCTGGGGCAACCCCAGCAGTTCCAGCATGGTCGGCGCAATATCCGCCAGTATCCCGCCGGAACGGAGCGCTCCTCCCTTGCGGGAATCGTCCACCAGGATCAGCGGCACCCGGTCGGTGGTATGGGCGGTATGCGGACCGCCGCTCTCATCCACCATCACCTCGGCATTGCCATGGTCCGCGGTGATGATCACCTTCCCTCTCTTCTCCAGAACCTTTGCCACAAGGCGGCCGACACAGTCGTCCACGGTCTCGATCGCCTTCACCGCAGCGGGAAGGATACCGGTATGCCCCACCATGTCGGCATTGGCGAAGTTGAGGACGACCACATCGTAGGCATCCGAGTCGAGCCGCTTCAACAGCTCCTCGGTCACCGGATAGGCGCTCATCTCCGGTTTCTGGTCGTAGGTGGCCACCTCCTTCGGAGAGGGGATCAGGCAGCGGACCTCGCCGGGAAACGGCTCCTCGACCCCGCCATTGAAAAAGAAGGTGACATGGGCATATTTCTCGGTTTCGGCAATCCTGAGCTGCACCTTGCCTGCTGCCGCCAGTACGTCGCCGAGAATATTGGTCAACGATTCCTGTCCAAAAGCGATCGGAAGGCCAAAGGTCGCATCGTACTCGGTCATGCAGACATAGGAGGAGAGCTGGGGCCGGGAACCGCGGTTGAAACCGGGGCAGTCGGCCAGGGCCAGGGCGCGGGTTATCTCGCGAGCCCGGTCGGAGCGGAAGTTGAAAAAGATGAAGCCGTCGCCATCCCGGACCGTCCCCACCGGGGCGCCGTCGCGAGTCATGACCGTTGGCAGAACAAACTCGTCGTTGATGCCGGCCGCATAACTTGCGGCAATGGCAGCACTGGCAGAGGTCGCTGTTTCGCCTTCTCCGCAAACCATGGCGACATAGGCCTTCTCCACCCGATCCCAGCGGTTGTCCCGGTCCATGGCGTAGTAACGGCCAATGACCGTTGCCACCCTGCCGACACCAATCTTCGCCATCTCTTCCTCCAGCTGGAAGAGATAATCGGCACCGCTCTTGGGCGGGGTATCGCGGCCATCCAGGAGACAGTGGACAAAGACCTCGGTGAAGCCCTGCTGCCGGGCCAGTTCCAACAGGCCGTAGAGATGGGTATTGTGGGAATGGACACCGCCATCGGAAAGGAGCCCGGCCAGGTGGAGCCGGCCGCCGGCCTGCCGGGTCTTTGCGAAACATTCGAGGATGGCCGGGTTCGTGAAGAAGTCTCCGTCGTCAATCGCCTTGCTGATCCTGGTGAGATCCTGGTAGACGATCCTGCCCGCGCCGATGTTCAGGTGCCCCACTTCGGAATTGCCCATCTGCCCTTCCGGCAGCCCCACCGACATCCCCGAAGTCCCGATGTCGGTACAGGGGTACTCCCGGCAGAGCCGCGTCATGTTGGGCGTCCTGGCCTGGGCAATGGCGTTGTTCTCGACAGCGGGGTTGAGCCCCCAGCCATCGAGGATCATCAGGAGTAACGGTTGCTTGGCCATGCGTGCCTCCGGAAAACGGCGCGCACCGCACGCCATGAAATGTCAAAACAGGATGAATCTAGCAGGAAGGGGGCTGAACGTCAATGCCGGGAAGACCAATCATCTCGAAGCAGGGCCAGAGAACCGGGATCTCAGCCTGCGCGTGGCGCGCCAGAAGCTGCACGATGTCGCCGGCAGGCATGGGTCGAGCGAAATAGTAGCCCTGTGCTTCGTCGCACCCGAGCCTCATGAGGTATTCGAGTTCGGTGACCGTTTCGACCCCTTCTGCCAGAACCCGCAAACCGAGGCTGTGCCCGAGGGCAACAACGGCATCTACGATAATCGCCATGTCCGTTCCACTGGAAATGTTCCGGATGAACGATTTGTCGATCTTCAACCGGTCAATGGGGAAATCCATCAAGTAACTCAAGGAGGAGTAACCGGTCCCGAAATCATCGATGGCGATCTGCACCTTGAGATCCTTGAGCCGTGCAAGAAACTGGGCTGTCCCCTGGGGATCGGCCATCAGAACGCTCTCGGTGATCTCCAACTCCAGCAGCGACGCATCAAGCCCCACTTCGCGCAGGGTTCTTTCCACCTGGTCCATGAACCCCGGATGCTGAAATTGACTCCCCGATACGTTGACAGCAATGTTCAGCGCCGGATACCCCGCATCGATCCAGTGCTTTACCTGCCGGCAGGCCGTTTCCAGCACCCAATCGCCAAGGGGACGAATCAGTCCGGTATGTTCGGCAACCGGGATGAAGCGGTCCGGCGAGATCATGCCATGCTCGGGATGGTTCCAGCGAAGCAGCGCCTCCACACCATAGATCCGGCCGGTCTTGATATCGACCTGCGGCTGGTACTGCAGGAACAGTTGGTCGGTGTGGAGGGCCGTCCGCAAACCCGCTTCGAGGTAATTGCGCTCCTGCACCTGGTTATTCATCTCGACGGAGAAGAACTGATAGGTATTGCGCCCCCGCTCCTTGGCCGCGTACATGGCAAGATCGGCGTTCTTCAGCAGCGAGGTGACATCCTTTCCGTCAGCAGGATAACAGACGATGCCGATGCTGGCAGTAGTGAAGATATCGCTCCCCTCCAGATTGAACGGGACCTCCAGCAGTTCGAGCAGCTTTTCCGCGATCCGCGCGGCGTCCTGCGGACCAGTGAGACCGGTACAGAGCAGCACGAACTCATCCCCACCGAATCGCGCCAGGGTATCGCTTTTGCGCACCATGCTCTCGAAGCGGTGGGCAACGAGCCACAAGAGCAGATCCCCGGAAGAATGCCCCCTGGTATCGTTAATGTCCTTGAAGCGATCCAGGTCGAAAAAGAGCAGAGCAAGAATACCCGCTTCCCGGTCCGCCTGGGCCATGGCCTGCTGCAGACGGTCGGTGAAGAGTATCCGGTTGGGCAGGTTGGTCAGCTGGTCATTGTAGGCAAGGTATTTGATCTCGTGTTCTGCCTGTTTACGCAGGCTGATATTGTGGGCAATGCAGATCCGGAAGTTCGTTCTGCCGACGGGATTTTCCATGACCGATACGGACAAGAGCACCGGAATGGCTTCATCGTCACAGGTACGGTAATCTAGTTCCTCCTCCCTGACCGAGCCACCTTCGGCTGCCGCATCGAGCAGCACCCCGCACTGCCGTTCATCCTTGAACAGGGTGGCAAAGGGCATCCCCACGAGTGCACCCCTGTCATATCCCAGCAGTCCGCAGGTGGCATGGTTAACACTATGGATGAGCCCGTTTTCCGCCACGACCACCAGGGAATCGACCATCGAATTGATCACCCTGTCAAGAAAGGCAGTAGTGGAAGTGATCTCCTCTTTCGAGCTGCGCAACTGACCGGCCATGGCATTGAACGACAGCGCCAGGTCACCCAGTTCGTCGCTGGTCTCGACCTGCAGGCGGGTACCCAGATCCCCGTCGGCAATGCAACGCAAGCCCTGATTGAGCCGCCCGACCCGCCGGGAGATCGTTGCGGATATCAGGCCCCCGCTGGTGAGCGCCATGGCAAAGGTCACCACCGCAATCGCGAGGATCGACATCATGGTGAAGGCGATCTCCCTGTTCACCTTCCCCTTGCTCTGCTCAAGCTCCATCATCTCCCAATCCCGCGACTTCTGCACGGCCAGCAGAAACCCGTGTTCGGCAGACTCGAACCGTTCTTTGGCGAGCAACAGTCGGCCCCTGGGAGCCCGGCCCCTCTTCGTTGCGATGAATGCC
Source organism: Geobacter sp. (assembly GCA_009684525.1). Lineage (NCBI taxonomy): Bacteria > Pseudomonadati > Thermodesulfobacteriota > Desulfuromonadia > Geobacterales > Geobacteraceae > Geobacter > Geobacter sp. The sequence continues at coordinate 389,821 of WKKR01000003.1, read as the reverse complement.
GCGCTTGCCGCCTTGAGTTCTGCTCCAGCACCCTCCATCTGCCGCAACAACCCCACCTCTCCGGGCACCCGTTCCATGAATCTCCGGCATTCCGCCAGTGCTTTGTCATGGTACAGGTAGCCGGACTCCAGGATTTCCAGTTCTTCTCCCGCCCGACCCTGTATCGCCAGCTCTTCACTGCCGGCATCAAGGAGAAATGCCAGCTCCATGGTCGAGGAAATGATGCGCATGCCGCCGAAACGGAGTTCCTCAAGGGCTCGATTCAGCGGAAGGACCTCGCCGGCTACTTCGCGGAATTCCCGATTGACCTTTTTCAGCCCATTGACGCCAACAAAGCCGACGATTCCCGCAAGAACGGCAATGATCGCGTACCCCAGCAACATTTTATTCAAAATTCTCATAACAGCTTCCTGAATACACGAACCCGGAGAGCACTACCCACTTTGTATGTTAACGGCCAAACAGGGGAAAAACTTAAATGATTTATGGAGTGTTCGCTGCCGGAAGATCGGCAGCCAGAAGGCAACAGCGGGAGAAACGGTCTCTAGGGGATAGGGAGAGAAGGCTAATGGTGGTACGATTCGTTGTTGAGGATGGTGAGGCCCCGGTAGAGTTGCTCCAGGAGGAAGACCCGGACCATCTGGTGGGTAAAGGTCATCGTGGAAAGGGCAATGGTGCGGTGAGCCCGGCTGCGGACGGTCTCATCAACGCCGTAGGCACCGCCTATGGCAAAGACGAGTTCCTGGGTCCCAGCATCACGTTCCCGTCCGAGAAAGGCGGCAAACCCGGCAGAGGTGTACTGCTCCCCCAGTTCGTCCAGGAGAACCAGCCTGGCACCTTTCGGCATGTTTTTCAGGAGACGTTCTGCCTCCCTGGTTCTCATGAGTTCGGGGGGTGCACCCTTTTCCTCGCGCACCTCGCCGATCTCCAAGGGGAGATAGCGCCTGATCCGGCCGGCATATTCATCCCCCCCCTTGCGGACCCATTCCTCCTGGGTCTTGCCGACCCAAAGGACCCTAAGCCTCACGGGTCGCCTTCCCCTCCCACTGGTACTCTTCGGGGATCGGCATCTGCGGGGCTGCATCCCAGAGCCCATCGAGATCGTAGTAGCGCCGGAATTCCTCGATGAAGACATGGACCAGCACGTCACCAAAATCGATGACCACCCATTTCCCCTCTTCCATCCCCTCGACATCCAGGGCCCTGTCGATCGCTTTCATCCCGGTCCGGACCGATTCGGCAATGGCCTGCACCTGCTTGTCGGAAGTACCCGTGGCGATCACCAGATAATCGGCAATACTGGAAAGCCTGGTAATTTCGAGGATCTTTACGGCAAATGCCTTCTTGTCCAGTGCCAGTTCAGCACACTTCATGGCGCGTTCGAGCCCGCCAGGTTTTTGTTTAACGCGCATCAACGTATAACTCCTGTTCAATGATGTACCGCTCCACCGCAGCCGGCACCAGGTAGCGAATGGACCGCCCCTGGCGCACCATCTGACGGATGCGGGTAGAGGAGATGTCGAGCAGACACTCCTTGAGATAGTAGACCGAATAGCCGGAACAATGGGCCAGCCGATGTTCGGCAGGGAAGAAGCTGAATTCTCCGGCCACGGCTGCGGGAACCGCAGTCCCCAGGTCGCCGATCCTTGCACCGGGCCGCTCCAGCACCACGATGTTACAACAGGCAAAGAGCGCCGCATAGTCATGCCAGAGGCCGAACTCCAGAAACGAGTCGCTGCCGATGATGAAGAAGAACTCGTCGTCCGGCTGCGCGGCACGCAACGCCCGGAGGGTGTCGATGGAGTAGGAGGCCCCGGTGCGCTCCCCTTCCATGGCAGACAGGGCAAACGCAGGATTATCGGCAATGGCCAGCCCCACCATGGCAAGGCGTGCGGCAAATGGCAACTCGCCGGTCATCGGCTTGTGTGGGGGTGTCGCAGCCGGTATGAACAGCACCTGTTCCAGGGCGAGCCGGTCCCGCACCACCTCTGCGATGCGGAGGTGCGCCAGATGGATCGGATTGAAAGTTCCCCCGAGGATGCCTATCTTCATACGCTCGTCATTGCCTGTCCGGCACGGCGCCGGCCAGGGCCTGCAGAACCGCCCCTACGGCCGGACCTGGCCGTCGCCATAGACGATGAATTTCGTCGTGGTGAGGTCTTCCAGCCCCATGGGACCGAAGGAATGCAGCTTGGTGGTGGAGATGCCGATCTCGGCTCCGAGCCCGAGCTGGTTACCGTCCGAGAAACGGGTCGAGGCATTGACCAGCACGCAGCTTGAATTCACCTCGCGGATGAACCGCTGGGCATTGGCATAGTCCCTGGTCACGATGGCCTCAGTGTGCAGCGAACCGTAGCGGTTGATATGGTCCATGGCCTGGTCCATGTCATCGACCACCCGGCAGGAAAGAATCAGTTCCAGGTATTCCGCGGCCCAGTCCTCTTCAGTGGCAGGCTGAGCCTGCGAGGCCAGTTCGCAGAAGCGCTCATCGCCGCGAAGCTCCACCCCGAGCCCTGCCAATGTGGCGGCGATGCGCGGGATGAAAGTCTCGGCCGCATCCTGATGGATGAGCAGGGTTTCCAGTGCATTGCAGACACCGGGACGCTGGGTCTTGCCGTTGACGATGATCCGCTCTGCCATGTCGTAATCGGCCGCGGCATCCACGAACAGGTGACAGACCCCCTTGTAATGCTTGATGACCGGTATTTTCGAGTGTTCCACCACGAAGCGGATCAACCCTTCCCCACCACGGGGAATGATCAGGTCGATGGACTCTTCCTGCTTGAGAAGCTCCAGCACCCCCTCCCGTTCCGTAAAAGGGACCACGGCAAGCGCGGCAATGGGGATGCCGGCCTTAGCCATCTCGGCCTGGAGGACGCCGGCAATGGCCAGGTTGGAGTGAATCGCCTCGGAGCCGCCGCGCAGGATCACGCTGTTGCCCGCCTTGAGGCAGAGGGCAGCGGCATCCGCGGTGACGTTGGGACGCGCCTCGTAGATGATGCCGATGACGCCGAGCGGGATACGCATCTTCCCGACCATCAGGTCGTTGGGGCGCTTCCACATCCTGGTCACCTCACCCACCGGGTCGGGAAGGGCAGCCACTTCGCGCAACCCATCCGCCATCCCCTTGATCCGCTTCTCGTCCAGCATCAGACGGTCGAGCATGGCACTGGAAAGCCCCTTCTGCTCCCCCGTTGCCAGGTCCTTGCGGTTTTCGTCTATAAGCACGGGAGTTGCGGCAATGAGGGCATCGGCCATGGCTATGAGCAGTTCGTTCTTGATCCCGGTCGAAAGCCTAGCCATAGCATGAGAGGCCTGGCGGGCATCGCTGGCAAGCTTTTTCACCTGTTCGGCAATGGTCATGGGAACCTCCGTTTATCTCGAAAACGAAATTCTAACCAGAGAGGCACAGTGGACACGGAGCAATCTCTCGACATGATGCTTCACCTTATTGCTAAAACCGGGTCGGGCAGACAGCGACAGGGATCAAGATCGTGGTTGATTTCTCTGTGTACTCCGTGCCTCCGTGTTAATTCGATTTACGATCCTTTGTCACAGCAGCACCAGATTGTCCCGGTGGATCACCTCGTCTCCGTAACGGTAGCCGAGAATCGCTTCGATATCGCCGCTCCTGTGCCCCATGATCCGTTCGAGCTCCCGGCTGGAATAATCGATCAGGCCCCGGCCGAATTCCGCTCCATCCGGGCTGCAGACCCGAACGCAGGCACCGCGCTCGAACTCGCCGTCCACGGTGATGACGCCGGACGGCAGAAGGCTGCGGCCATGTTGACGCAGGACACTACAGGCGCCGTCATCGACCAGGACCCGGCCACGGGGGCGCAGGGTGTAGGCGATCCAGTGCTTGCGGCTGGTCAGGCTCTCGCGCGCGGGGAGAAAGAGTGTCCCGACTTCTTCGCCGGCCAAGGCCCGCGCAAGCGTCGAACCGGCCTTGCCATTGATGATGAGGGTTGCAACGCCGGATTTGCCCGCCTTCTTGGCGGCAGCCAGCTTGGTTGCCATGCCGCCGGTACCGACCGCGGAACCGGCACCGCCGGCGGCACGCTCCATCTCCCTGGTGATGCTCCTGACGAGCGGAACGAGCCGGGCATCGGGGTTACTGCGGGGATCGGCATCGTAGAAACCGTCGATGTCGGTCAGTATGACCAGGAGCTGGGCATCCACCAGATTGGTGACCAGGGCGGAAAGGTTGTCGTTGTCGCCGAATTTGATCTCATCGACCACCACCGTGTCGTTCTCGTTGATGATCGGCACGGCGGAACACTCCAGCAGGGTTTCGATGGTGGCCCGCGCATTCAGAAACCGGGTCCGGTCGGCAAGGTCGGCCTGGGTAAGGAGGAGCTGGGCCGTGGTGAACCCCTGCTCGGCAAAGGCGTCTTCGTAAGCCCGCATCAACCGCGTCTGTCCCACCGCTGCCGCAGCCTGCTTCTGGGGAATCGTGCGAGGCCTGCTGCTCTGAAGGCCGAGGGCACCCCGACCCGCGGCTACGGCTCCGGAGGTCACGATGATCACCTCGCGGCCCTCCCGGAGGAACCGGGCAACCTGCTCGGCAACCCTGGCAATTACCTGCAGATCGAGGCCGTTATCTTCACAGGTCAGGACACGGCTGCCGATCTTGACGACCAGGCGCCTGACCTTGCTGAGGATCTGACTGCGACTGTTCATGTAGACATGACACTCCGGAGGGAAAACTGCAAACAAGAAGGCATCGTACCATGATTGCCGGAACAAGGCAAACCTTGCACCTTGCAAATCTCGGGCATTTCACTAAAATAGAGTCCTGACACCTGCAGGGAAACCGGCAGGGGACAGCAGTGCCATCGGGGCACCACTGACCGGTTGATCACCCCTTCTAACAGACCACGGGAATTCCGCAGCATGTTCGCACTTGCCATATCTTTTACCGGTATCGTCATGGCAGTCCTGTTCCGGGACACCATGCCCGACTCGACGCTGCTCTGGCTCATATTGTTCCTGATCAGCATCTTCATCATGGTCTTTGAGGAGATCCGCCTCTATATGAAGATCCATTCGGAGGTTAAGGAACACCGCATCAGGGAACGGGAGGCCATGGTCGATCTGCTCAAGGAACGACTCGTTTCCGGCGAGAAAAAGGCCATGACCGGAGCGGACGAAGACAAACTGGCCGAACAGATGGTCAGCGAGATCCAGGCGCGCATTGCTGCGAAAAAGCAGCGTTGACGCCACTCCCCTGCTTATGGATGCGGCCAGAGCAGACGTGCAATCTCGTCGAGCAGGGCCGGGACACCCTCACCCGTCACTGCGGAGATCGGCAGAACCATGAGCCCGCGGCTGGCAAAAAGGGCCGTCATCTCCGGCACCCGGGCCTTTACCTCCGGGATATCCACCTTGTTGATCACCACGATCTGGGGCTTGTCGGCCAGTGCCTCGTTGAACAGGCCCAGTTCGCGATTTATGGTATCAAAGTCGTCGACCGGATCGGAATCAGCCAGACGCTGGAGGTCGAGAAGATGGACCAGTACCCTGGTCCGCTCCAGATGCCTCAGGAAACGATGCCCCAGCCCGGCACCCTGATGGGCGCCTTCGATCAGTCCGGGAATGTCGGCAATGACAAAGGAGCGGTAATCCTTGTACTGCACCACCCCCAGGTTGGGAACCAGAGTCGTAAAGGGGTAGTCGGCGATCTTGGGTCGCGCAGCAGAAACCTTGGTGATCAGGGACGATTTACCCACACTCGGCATCCCGAGGAGCCCCACATCGGCCAGAAGCTTCAGTTCGAGCCTGATCCAGCGCTCTTCACCCGGCTCGCCAGGCTGGGCGAAACGCGGTGCCCGATGGGTCGAAGAGCTGAAACGGGCATTCCCCTGGCCGCCGCGCCCCCCCTTGAGAATGACCACCCGCTGGCCGGCCTCGGTCAGGTCTGCCAGCGGCTCACCGCTTTCCACATCCTTGATCACCGTACCGACCGGTACCCGAATCGTCAGGTCCTTGCCCGAAGCGCCGTGACGGTCCTTGCCCATGCCGTGTCTGCCGCGATCGGCCTTCTGGTGCGGCCTCTGCTTCAGATCCAGGAGCGTTGAAAGACCGGCATCGGCCTCGATGATCACGTCGCCGCCCCGCCCGCCGTCACCGCCATCGGGTCCACCAAGGGGAACGAACTTTTCTCGGCGAAACGACACACAACCGGCGCCACCATCACCCGAACGGGCATATATTTTGACTTCGTCGACAAATTGCATGGTGCTGTTACCTGCTCTCAGAAACTGAAGGTATAGAGGGGAGACGCCCGGTTTCACCCAGGACCGGCATGGCCGGCACGACGCATCACCACGAACAAAAAGCCCGGAACTCTCGAGTTCCGGGCTTTCTCGTGTAGATATGCGCTACGCGTCTAGTTGGCCGGGTAGACCGACACCTTTTTTCTGTCCCGTCCCATCCGCTCGTATTTCACGATGCCATCGACAAGGGCGAACAGGGTGTAGTCCTTGCCGCACCCCACGTTGTTACCGGGATGGATCTTGGTGCCACGCTGACGGTAGATGATGTTGCCAGCCCGGACATTTTCGCCGCCGAACTTCTTGCAGCCAAGCCTCTGTCCATCTGAATCGCGGCCGTTCCTGGAACTGCCGACCCCTTTTTTGTGTGCCATCTGTTCTTCCTCCAGCAACCGTATACTGCTTGGACAGAGTATTCTGCACGCAGCCCTGGTCGTTATTCGCTAGGCGTTAATCTTGTCAATCTTGAGAATGGTCCGCATCTGGCGGTGACCATTCAGCTTACGGGAGTTCTTGCGGCGCTTGGATTTGAAGACCAGGATCTTCTTGTCCTTCCCCTGCTCGACAATGGTGCCGACCACGGACGCGCTGGGCACTAACGGTGTTCCGATCTTTACCGTGTCGCCGCCAACCATCAGGACGTCATTGAGCTCGATGGTATCACCCACCGCGCCCTCAAGCTTTTCGACCCTCAGCAGGTCGCCTTCGGAAACTTTATACTGCTTCCCTCCGGTTTTCACAACTGCGTACATATACCTTCACCACCTTTATTGTTTGGATGAGCATCAGACGATATCTCACAAAAGACCAGCATGTCAAGCTTTTTTTCTATTCGACGTCCACCATCACGTCATCGCCGACGACCTGCACCGCGTAGGTCTTGAGCGTATATTCCGGATAGTCGCTGCATGCGCCGGACTGCAGATTGAAGCGGTAGCCGTGGCGGGGGCAGGAGAGGATCGGACCATCCTTGACGATCCCGCCGTTCAGGGGGCTGCCCTGATGGGGGCATTCGTTTTCACAGGCGTAGAGAGCGCCCTTCACGTTGACCAGCAGCACCTGCTGCCCCCCCACCGTCACCACTTTCTTTCCCCAGTTGGGGATTTCCGCTACCTTGCAGGCAAACTGCATGACACCACCTCCCACGGACGGACTCGCTCGCCACCAGGGCAGCCCGTCCCGCGCATCGTCAATTGATAAGGATCTCGAACTGTTCCTGATGGAAACCGGGCTTGGCACGGACCGTGATCCGCTTCTTGAACCTGCGCTCCAGCTCTTCAAGGCCTTTGCGCTCCTCGTCATAGAGCAGGTCCGCCACCTGGGGGTGGACGGTCAGCATCGCCTTGGTCCCCCGGATATCGAGCATCTCCCGCCGCAGTTCCCGGAATATCTCATGGCAGATGGTGGTCTTGGACTTGACGTAGCCGCGCCCCTCGCAGTACGGACACGGCTCGCACATCATCCGCCCCATGCTCTCCCGCACCCGCTTGCGGGTCATCTCCACCAGGCCAAGATCGGAGATCTTCAGGATGTTGGTCTTGGACTTGTCCGACTTCATGGCCTCTTCGAGGGCGGTGAAGACCTTCTCCCGGTTGACCTCTTTCTCCATGTCGATGAAATCGATGATGATAATGCCGCCGATGTTGCGCAACCGCAACTGATAGGCAATCTCTTTCACCGCTTCCAGGTTGGTCTTGAGGATGGTGTCTTCCAGGTTATGCTTGCCGACGAAACGGCCGGTGTTCACGTCGATGGCCGTGAGCGCCTCGGTCTGTTCGATGATGATGTAGCCGCCGCTCTTCAGCCAGACCTTGCGGCCCAAGGCCCTGCTGATCTCCACCTCCAGGCCGAAGTGATCGAAGATCGGCTCTTCTTCGTCATAGAGCTCGATGGAGTATTTCATCTTGGGCATGAAGGTGCTGATGAACTGGACGATCCGGTCGTATTCCGGCTTCGAATCGACCACGATCCGGTCCACCTGCTCGGTCAGGATGTCCCGCACCACCTTCTGTGTCACGTCGAGATCGGAGTGGATCAGGGCCGGAGCGTTCACCTTGTCCTTCTTTTTGGCAACCTCTTCCCAGAGCTTGAGCAGGTACTTCATGTCGGCCATGAGATCGTCTTCGCTCTTCCCCTCGGAAACGGTCCGGACGATAAAGCCGCTGCCAACGGGCTTGATCCGCTCCACGATCCCCTTCAGCCGCTCTCGTTCTTCCTCGTCCTCGATCCTGCGGGAAATGCCGACATGGTCCACCGTTGGAATGTAGACCAGGTGACGGCCGGGCAGGGAGATGTGCGACGTGATCCGCGCACCCTTGGTGCCGATCGGTTCCTTGGAAACCTGCACCAGGAGTTCCTGCCCTTCCTGAAGCAACTCCTCGATGGGGTGCATGGGATGGAGTGGAGTCGAGCCGTCGGCATCACCCGTATCCCGGCTGTCCTCCTTCTTGCCGCCATTCCCCTCCATGAACGATTCATACTCGTCAATGGCGTCGAAAACGTCAGCCACATAGAGAAACGCGGCCTTTTCCAGACCGATGTCCACGAATGCCGCCTGCATCCCCGGCAGCACCCTGACGACCTTCCCCTTGTAGATGTTCCCGACAATGCCCTTCACCTTGCTCCGCTCGATATAGAGCTCGGCAATGGTGCCATTCTCGATGAGGGCAATCCGGGTTTCGTGGGGGGCGGTATTGATTACCAGTTCGTTTGCCATACGTTCTTCCTAATCCAATCCGAGAGAATCGGTAAATATGCAGTCGAGTTTTTCTATCTTGCAGTCAGCCAGCTGCTCCAGGGGGAGCCCGGTAATCGCCGCCACAAACTCGAGCGGCTTTCCCCGGGAGATCACCAGGTCCAACTCCCCGGCAGCGGTCACGACAATCGAGCGGGCCTCATGACGCAGGTCGAACTCGGTGACCTTGCCCCGCTTCTCGCGTCTGTAGGGGAGGGAGTCCAGTGCAAGGAATGCGGCCACCTGCGCATCCAGCCCTTGAGCCAATGCTCCCGGCAGGGTCACCCGATAGCGCACAGCCTTAATGATAACCGACAGTGAGGGGCTGTTCAATGGAATTTCTTCCGCAACAACAACCAGCACGCCGGAGGGGAGCACACTATTGAGACCATCCATGACCTGCTGCGCCGTACAGCCGCCGTTGATGTCGAGATCCATGTATTCGCAGTACGATTCGACGCCGACAGAGAGCGCTGTCGCAAAAGAAAAGCGGGGATGGGGGTGGAATCCCTGGGAAAACCGGATCGGAATGCCGGCCCGGCTGACCGCCCTGGTGAAAAGGTTCAGCATTTCGAGATGGCTGAGAAAGCGCATGGAGCCCCGCTTCTCGAAACGGAGCCTGACCCGCGCATGCCCGCTGTCAGCCATGTCAATAGCCTGGGGAGGAAGTGCAGCCGATATCGTGGCATCTGCAGCATGTTCCACGAGCTGCGGCCTGACCCGGCTGAAATCACAGGCACCACAACCGCTGCAGTCTCCATTGCGGCAGTCCCTGGTGTAAATACCCTGCTGCGACCGCTCCCACTCGGCCTTGAGAAACTCCTTGGTAACACCGTAATCCAGATGATCCCAGGGGAGCAGTTCGTCCGGATCGCGCTGCCGCAGATACCACCCCGGCTCAACCATGCACTCGGCAAAGACCTGCTGCCAGAGGTCACTCCTGAAGTGCTCGCCCCAGCCATCGAACCGGCAGCCCGCGGCATGGGCACGCAGCAGCACCTTGCCAAGGCGGCGATCCCCCCTGGCAAACACCCCTTCCAGGGAAGAGAGGGGAGCATCGTGCCATTTGAAGTTGAGCTTTCCCCGCCGCAATTCCCCCCGCAGCAACTTCTGGCGGGCAAGGATCTCGGACTCGTCGATCTGGGCAGACCATTGAAACGGGGTATGGGACTTGGGGACAAAATTGGAGACGGAAACATTCACCTCGCCACCCCGGCCGGCCCGCTTCCCCTGCACCTTGACCTTCCGTGCCAGATCGACTATGGCCAGCACGTCATCATCGGTCTCTCCGGGCAGACCGATCATGAAGTAGAGCTTGATGAGCCGCCACCCGGCGGCATAGGCGGCATAGGCGTTGTCCAGCAGGTCCTGCTCGCTGATCCCTTTGTTGATAGCCTGCCGCATACGTTCGCTGCCGGCTTCGGGAGCAAGGGTAAACCCTGTTTTACGTACCTTTTTTATCTCATCCACCAGCTCCTGGGTAAGTGTCCCCACCCGAAGCGACGGCAGCGACACCGCGATCCGATCTTCGGCATAGCGGCCCATCAAGGCCTTGAGCAGCGGTTCGATACAGCTGTAATCGCCGGCAGAGAGGGAAAGAAGGGAGATCTCCTCGTAGCCTGACGCACGAAGCGAATCAGCCACGCAGGAGAGCACCCGTTCCGGCGAGCGCTCGCGCACCGGGCGATAGAGGTATCCTGCCTGGCAGAACCGGCACCCGCGGGTGCAGCCGCGGGCTATCTCGATACTCACCCGGTCGTGCACCGTCTTCAAAAAAGGGACGACCGGGGCTACGGGAAAGGGAGCATGTTCCAGATCGGGCAGACAGCGGCGCTGTACCCGTTCGTAGCCGGCCTTTTTCGCCTTGATTCCGCTGACCCTGCCAGAGGGATCATAGGCAATCTCGAAGAGCGAGGGCACATAGACGCCGGGGATTCCGGCCAGGCGATCCAGTATCTGCTCCCGCGACAGACCGGCGCGGCGCCCCTCCCTGACGGCAACGACCAGCTCGATGACAACCTCTTCCCCGTCTCCCAGCACGAATGCATCGAAAAAATCAGCCAACGGTTCGGGATTGGCCGCGCAAGGTCCACCCCCTATAACCAGCGGGTCACGCTCGGTGCGATCGGCAGCACAAAGAGGTATGCCGGCCAGGTCCAGCATGTTCAGGATATTGGTATAGGAAAGCTCGTACTGGAGCGTGAACCCGACAATCTGAACATCGGCCAGCGATCTGGCCGTCTCCAGGGTCACCAGCGGCAGCCCTTCCCGGCGAAGCAGCTCTTCCATATCCGGCCAGGGCGCATAGACACGCTCCGCCGCGACCCATGGCAATGCATTGAGTATGGCGTAGAGTATCTTGAGCCCCAGATGACTCATCCCCACCTCGTACACGTCGGGGAATGCCAGGGCAATGCGCAGCTCGGCATCGGGCTTTATCACTGCGCCCATCTCATGCCCCATGTAACGGGCGGGTTTTTCGACTCCCAGCAGATGCTCCTGCACAGATCCTCCAGAAAAAAGGTCACGGCTTCCAGGCCATGACCGGCATGGATACTAACAGATGGGAGCATACCGTGGCAAGAAGATTGCCGGTTCGGGACAGTTGGGCCGGCATGGCCCCACTCCGGGCATATCTACCGCAAATGAGGCAGGCAATTGCCGATTTAGGGTAGAGTCAATGGCCACTCATTCCATTAACGTCTTATTTCATTCAGTTTTCCGACATGTTAGGAATTTTAGCACTATTGGCATGCTGGCTGCATTTGGGATGATATCAATTCATTCTGTAAAAGGAGAAACACAATGAAAAAAGTTCTTTCCACTGTTCTCGCCGCCCTCGTAGCAGTAGCTTTCGCTGGTACCTGCTTCGCCACCGAAGCCAAGAAAGAAGCCGCTCCGGCTGCTGCCGCTCCGGCTGCTGCTGCTCCGGCTGCTGAGAAGAAAGAAGTAAAGAAAGCCAAGAAAGTGAAGAAAGCCAAGAAAGCCAAAAAAGAAATGAAAAAAGAAGAAGCTGCTGCTCCGGCTGCTGCTCCGGCCGCGAAGTAATATCTTCACCGGTTGAAACGAAAAGAGCCGCATCTCACGATGCGGCTCTTTTTTTTAATTTCCGCCCTTTCCGTCTCGGGTCATCACTCCTTCTGCCAGACATAGGCAGGGTCGAAATAGGGGTCATAAAAACCGGGATACGGGACGAAAAAGGTCAGGACCTCTCCCAGTCCCGATGCGGTACGGACAAGCGTCATCACGACCCCCTTGACCGGCCCGACGATGAGACCCTTTGCCCAGCCATCCTGCTTTGTCGTATAGTAAATCTGCTTAGGGAGCTCCCCCCAGCCGGTGGTGACGTTGGCTACCCCTCGCGCCAGCTTGGTTCCCATCCCGTCGGCGATCTCCTGGGGTGTTGAACTATCCACGTCCTTGTAGCGGTCGGCCTGTGCCAGCACAGGGGTGAACAGCAGTGCCGCAAGCAGCATCGCAACCTGAATCCGAAGTCCTTTCCCCGGCATCAGCTTACTCAGTCTTCGAAGTCTTCTGTTCACTATGCTTATCCTCCCAGCCCTGCCAGACATATTCCGGTTCGACCATCGGATCATAGTACCCCGGTTGCGGAACCATGAAGAAGATCGCTTCAACACTACCGACAACTCCCCGGTACAGAGTCATTCCGAGCCCCTTGAGGGGACCGATGACATACCCCACCGCCCCCCGGTCGCGGACGGTGATATAGGTCTGCTTGGGGAGTTCGGCAACGCTGGTGAAGACATTGGTCACTCCCCGTCCCAGCTTAAATGCCATCTTTTCAACCACGGCTTCCGGAGGCTGGGATTCCTGGGCAACTGCAGGCACGGTGCAGACAAGGCAGAATAAGAGCGGAAGCAGTGCAGCAAAAATGCGCATGGGTTCTCCTTTCACGAGCAAACGAAGTGCATTCTGAATCTATGTACCACAAAGCATACCCCCCCGCAACTGTCGCTGCCGCAAGATATAAAAAAAGGCGCGTCCGGATGGCGCGCCTTTTTCACTAAACAGCGTATCGGCTTACTTGCCGTGCTTGGCCAGGTAACTGGCAACCCCCTCGGCTGTCGGTTTCATGGCATCGTCGCCTTCTCTCCAGTTTGCAGGACAGACCTGGTCCCCATGGGTTTCGACGAACTGAAGCGCGTCGAGCATCCTGAGCGCCTCGTCGACGCTACGTCCCAAGGGGAGGTCATTGATGATGGAGTGGCGGATGACCCCCTTGGTGTCGATGAGGAAAAGTCCGCGCAGGGCGACCGCTTCATTGAAGAGGATGCCGTAGGAACGTGAGATGTTCTTGTTCAGGTCGGCAACCAGCGGATACTGGATATTGCCGATGCCGCCATTCTCCACCGTCGTGTTCTTCCAGGCAAAATGGGTAAACTTCGAATCCACCGAAACGCCGACCACTTCGCAGTTCTTGCTGCGGAATGCCTCGATCCGCTTGTCAAAGGCAATGATCTCCGACGGGCAGACAAAGGTAAAGTCCAGGGGGTAGAAAAAGAGGATGACATACTTGCCCCGAAACGACGACAGGGTAATCTGGCCGAAGCTGTTATCAGGCATGATCGCATCGGCGGTGAAATCAGGGGCCTGCTGCGTAACGAGAGTGCTGACACACATGCTGTTGTCACTCATAGGTATTCTCCTTTGGCGATAAAGTTGATCGTAACGGAGAAACCATAACAGCCGGCCGATTGCTTGTCAATACAAAAAAGATAAAAATTATCTTTTTTGTCTGCTAGCCAATATCTCCTTTGATTTCGCCCTGTATGCCGATGGTTACCTCGCGGAACGGGATGGTTCTGCCGCTGGCTGCCAGGGCCTGCCGGGCAGCCATGACGATACCGCCGCAGCATGGCACCTCCATCCGCACCACGGTAATGCTCTTGATGCTGCCCGTACCGAACAGTTCAGTCAGCTTGTCGAGATAGGCGCGATTGTCGTCCAGTTTCGGGCAACCCACGACAACCGCCTTGCCGCGGAGAAAATCCTGGTGGAAATTCGGGTAGGCAAAGGGGACGCAATCCGCGGCAATGAGAAGGTCGGCATCCTGCAGATACGGAGCGGTCACCGGCACAAGATGCAGTTGAACAGGCCACTGCTGCAGCTGACTCGGCTGGCGGCCGGCCTCGCCGACCTCGGGCACCTGCGCCGGGGCCATATGCATGACCCTGGAGCCGGGGCATCCCCCTCCGGCAGCATGCGGTGCTGCAACAGGAACGGGCTGGACCGGGGCATGATGAACACGGCCGCTTGCCTGCAGATGTTCCTCTACCGCCGATTCATCGAACGCATCCGCATCCCGTTCGATGATCCGGATGGCATCCTGGGGGCACTCACCGAGACAGGCTCCCAGCCCATCACAGAGGTTGTCGGCAGAGAGGACCGCCTTGCCGTTTTCCATCCTGATGGCCCCCTCCGCGCATGCCGGCACACAGATGCCGCAGCCGTTACACTTCTCCTGATCAATCTGTACAATCTTTCGCTTCATCGTTCAATCTCCGTTGGCTTTACTGTCATCAATTCAGAAGAGGTAGTGCCAGAGGTAATCCAGCCGTCCTTTCAGGATCATCCGTTTCCCGGAATATGCCATGATCTTTCTGATCTCGGCCCGGTATTCCTTGCTGTAACAGTGGATATGACATTTCTTGCAGGAGGGCTTGGGATCGAGCGGACATCTGCTCCGCTTCTGGATGCCATGCGTCACCAAGGCGGCACACTCCGGGCAGAGAAGAACTGTGCCAGAAAAGCGCTTGCGCAGTTCTTCCGGCAGGGCAACCTCCTGCTGTGGGCTCTGGCAGTGATGGGCATGGCAATAAAGCCGGACAAACGCCACCAAGACCTTCAGGTCCCGAACCTGATCTGCCGTAAAAGATCTCTCCATGGATGCAAGCCTATCTGAAACCGTTGCCGTGCCCCATGACATAGGTCAAGAAAGCGGCATATTTCTCCGTTACCACCTGACCGTTGTCCTGATGTTGTCCGGGGTGAGGTTCTGCGCGATACGCCACCCCTTTTTGCCCACCAGGACCGGCTCCAGCCTTACGGCAATGTAGCCGACGATGTTCATCCCCTCCGGGAGGTCGGGCGCTATCTGCACGATGCGGAAGCCAACCAGGTCTCCGGGACTGGGGAAGGTGGTGGCTTCCTTCAGGGTACAGCCCCAGTGTTCGCGGCCTCCCCCTTTTGCCGCAAGCAACAGGCGAAACCAGCGTTCACCTTCGGGGCCGATCTCCCCTTCCTCTTCCACCAGGGCAGGGATCACCGCCTCAAGCAGAATGGCATTGTCCAGTTCCTCGCAGGCATAGGCAAAGGCTTCGCGGTTGCCGGCAAAGACCCGCGGCTCATTGCTCATTTTTCGTTTGAACCATTCGAACATGGTCTGATCCCCCGATCTTTCCAGAAACAGCTGTTTCGAGACAGTATACCCCGTTGTCTCTGTTTTGCTTTTATTGATGGGTATGTTATGGTGAGACATCATGCAACCACGCGTCATACCGAGACAGGAACATGGCATCTCCCGCAAACAGTTGAGCCCCAATGCCCTGCGGATTCTCTACCGGCTCAGGGACAACGGCTTCATTGCCTACCTGGTAGGCGGCTGCGTCAGGGATCTTCTGCTGGGAAGGACCCCCAAAGACTTTGACATCGCCACCAACGCCACCCCCGGCCAGATCAAACGGCTCTTCCGCAATTGCCGGCTGGTTGGCAGACGCTTCCGGCTTGCCCACCTCCACTTTCAGGACGAAATTATCGAAGTGGCAACGTTCCGGGCCGCCGCCCCCAGCGAAGATCCGGATGACGACGGAGCCAATCCGGATGACCCGGCACGGCCCAACCGCCCTCCCCGCCATCTCAAGGACGATGACGGCATGGTGCTCAGGGACAATGTCTTCGGAACCCCTGAAGAGGATGCATTGCGCAGGGATTTTACCATCAATGCCCTGGCCTATAACATTGCCGATTTCACGATAATCGACTACGCCAGTGGCCTGCCCGACCTGCAGCAGAAACTCATCCGCCCTATTGGCGACCCCTTGGCCCGCTTCACCGAAGACCCGGTACGGATGCTGCGGGCAATCCGCTTTGCCGCATCCCTTGAGTTTGCCATCGAACCGACAACCTGGAAGGTACTTCGATCACTCTCCACAACCATAACCCGTGCCGCTCCGGCACGGCTCTACGATGAGATGCTCAAGCTGTTCCTGCTCGGCTCATCGCGCAAAACCTGTGAACTGCTTGATGAAAGTGGCCTGCTCCAGGCACTCTGCCCCCAATATTGCTGCTGGCTTGCAACTGAAGAAACCGATGTCCGCAAGGCCCAGATGCTTGCCATTCTTGAAGGCCTGGACAGGATGGTGCACGGGGGGAAATCGCCGTCCCCACCGTTTTTCTTGTCGGCCTTTTTTGGTCAATACCTCGAAGAGAACTCTTTGTCCACCCATCTGGAGGGCCTTCCACGTCAGCAGGCCCTGGATGCCGCATGCGCCGGGCTTTTGGAAGACCTGGCACGAACCATCCGCATCCCTGTCCGTATCGGCAGTCAGGTCCGTGCCATTCACTCCATTCAGCATACCCTGCACAAGGTCCCGCCTCGCAAACCCCACACCCTGGCATCTCGATCAGAGTTCAGCGACGGCATCGCCTATCTTCGCCTCAATGCCGATGCTACGGGGAAAAATCAGAACGCCCGTTCCTGGTGGGATGATTTCCTTGCCGGAAAAGAACTCCTTCTGATCGAACATGAGGAGACCGGACAAAATCCCGCTCCAAAAAGGAAGAGGAAACGGCGGCGAAACAGAAAACGGCGTCCCGCCGACGCAATCGACTGAAGGATCGTTGAATTCCCGTTGCATTGTCGTCATCTTTCTGGAACAATTATTAATGAAACTGTAATGTATAGCGATACTCTGGAGGTGGTGGTGGAGGCACCTGTTCCTGACAATACCATAGCGGATCTGGATACCAGGCTGCTCTCCAACTTCATCTATGAGCTGAACATCGCCCGCCGCCATGTCACCTCCTACCCCAGCAATCACCCCATTATCGGCACAGCCGTCGAAAAGGTTCTGCAGCTTCTCACCGCACTGCTCTCCAACAGAAACACTTTTACCCTCGGCATAGCAAAGAATGCCCTCCTTGTCGGAGAAACCTTTCTCGACCGGAGCAACCCGGTCTACTGTGACCTGGCCAATCTCCTCTTCGGCCATGGCATTGCCGCCGTTACCTTTCACAAACAGCTGACTCCGAAAGAACTCCTCGCCTTTTACGGTCTCATCATTCTCAAGCGGGAACAGGTTGAGGAAGAAGGTGGCCTGACCGAAGCCCTGGCACGAAGAGAAATTACCGGCATCCAGGTACAAACCATCGACTACCGCGCGTTTCAGACCACCGAAGAGGAACTCCTCGACGGAACGCGACAGCCAATTGCCCAAGAGCAGCCATCATTCCTGTGGGAAAACTTCGCCCGCGGTCTCATGGCGGGAAGCCTTGGCCAGGAAGGCCAACTGGTCGACATCGATCCGGCGGTACTCGCCGAACTGCTGAACCGCGGGCATGAACAGGGGCAGGGAGCCAAAACGGGCCGTGATTTCCAAGACTATGCCGACACCATTACCCGTTTCATCCAGCAATTGGAAAAGGAGAGGCGTAGCGGCACGCGGCAGGAAATGATCCGCCGCCTTGCCACCTTCATTTCCCGCCTCTCCCCTGAATTACGCAGCCAGTTTATCAACAGCGTCTTCTCTTCCCTGGCCAACAGTCCGGGGCTCGCAGAATCGGTACTTTCCAGGATCCCCGAAGAGGCGGTCATCAGTGCCCTCGAAGAGCTGAATTCCCGACAGGAGAGCCTTCCCCAGATGATGCTGGGGATCATCGGCCGGCTTTCCGGCAACCTGGCGGAGAAGGTCGCTCTCATGCCCCCGGAAACGGCGACTGACGCTGGAGACAGCGTCGAAGAACGGCTCCGGACCATTTTCAAGGAAGACAGTCTGGACAAGTTTCTACCGGAAAACTACCAGCAACAGCTTCAATCGATAGTGGCACAAGGCATGGTGGTTACTGCGGCAGACCAATCGGAAATCGAGGAACTGAAACAGACCCTCTCCAGCCACATCATCGAGGAACGGATCAGCAGCATCATTCTCGACATCCTTCATGCATCGCCGGCCGACTGCGATCTGGTGGTCATGGAGAGGAACCTTGTCGATCTCTGCGCCTATTTTCTCGGTTTGGGAGACTTCACGGCGCTGGTAAACATCTATTCGCGCATGCTACAGCAGGCTTCCGCCAGCCAGGACCACTTGCAGCAGGAAATTCTCGGTGTTTTCGCCAAAAAAGAATTCGTCGAAGAGGTCCTCAACGGGCTGAGATTCTGGGGAAAAACCAAATATTTTGAGATCGGCTCGTTAATCGACATGGTCGGCGAGCCTTTTGTCGAGCCTCTCCTGGAAAGGCTGGCCGAAGAGCAGAGCATGTCCCTTCGCCGCTACTACATGGAACGACTCCAGACCATCGGTGTCGCTGCCAAGAATGCCGCCCTCGAGAGGCTGCGTGACAACCGCTGGTATTTCACCCGTAACCTGATCCTGTTGTTACGGAACCTGGAAGATCCCGGCGTTGTCGCTCCGTTGCGCCGGCTGACCGGCCACCCACACCCCAAGGTCCGCCAGGAAGCCATTCGGGCTCTGCTCCACTTCCGGGATGCCGAAGCAGACCGGTTGCTCATGCGCGCCCTGGCGAGTACCGACCAGGAAACGCTCCTCAATGCCGTACGCCTTGCCGAGGGGAGCAGCCACCCCGATATCCAGAAGAAACTGGTGGAAATCCTCAAGCATGGAGGGTTCTCCGGAAACGAATGCGAGCTGAAGAGTGCGGCCATTCACTCCCTCGGCATAATCGGCAACCCAGCGACGCTCCCGGAGCTCGAGCGACTGCTCTCGTCCCGATCACTCTTCCGTTCAGGACAGTTAAGCCGTCTCAAGGAGGAAGCGGTACAATCACTCAAGTTTTATCCCAAAACCGAGGTGGTTGCTCTCTTGAAGACCCTGGCCAAATCAGGCCAGAGCGAAGTCCGCCGGCACGCCGAAGAAATCTACCGTCTGCTGCAGGGGGGTGACAATGCATCCTGAGCAGGCAACATCCCTATATGCATTCATACGCCAACTGACCACTGCCGTTTCCACCGCGCTTCTCTACTCGCTTGACCATGAGCAGGTGCAGCGACTCTGTGCCGGGGCAGCGCAAAACCTGGCCCTGGCCCTGGGTGATGAACCGGGGCTTTCCCTGCTGGTTATCGACGATGAACTGGTTGCCTGGGATCGGCCACTTGAAACAAGCATGTACGTCAACCGGTTCTGCCAGGCGCTCAAGATTCGCGGTATTGGCCATCTCCGCCTGCTCAGGGAGGTTACGCCCCAGGAATTGCGACAGATGGTCCGACTCCTAAGTAAACCCCCTTTGCCCAACGATGAAATCCGCTCTTCGGAACATATTCGTTTCGGTCGGGTAGAAGTCAGGCAGTCTGAGGACAGCTCCGAAGCGTCTGCAGAAGACGCAGGTCACCGAAAGATCCGGTCTCTGGCGGATGTCCCCCTGGAGGAACTTTCCACCTTCATGGAGATTTACGAAGAGGCACGCGGCAACAAAAAGCTCAATGTCTCCGGAATTTCCGAGATCGTCGGCTGTTTCATCAACGCCTTTAAACAGGTTGCAGACCCGATCCTGGCTCTGGCTCCCCTTCGGGCTCTGGACGAATATACCTTTACCCATTCTACCAATGTCTGCATCCTCAATCTCGCCCAGGCCATGTCGCTGGGTATCGATGGAGCGCTCCTCCATGACATCGGTATAGCTGCCATGCTCCACGATATCGGCAAGCTCTACGTCCCTGAGGAGATTCTCACTAAACCGGGTAAACTTGACGACAGCGAATGGGACATGATCAAACAGCACCCGCTCCGGGGGGCACAACGACTCCTCGACACGCCGGGAGTTCCCCGTCTGGCAGTGGTAACAGCCTATGAACATCATCTGAAATTCAATCTCACCGGGTATCCCCGTGTCCAGGAAGGATGGCAGCAGAATCTCTGCAGCCAGATGACCACCATCTCCGATTTTTTCGATGCTCTGCGGACAAAGCGGTCCTATCGCGAGGCCATGGAATTTGCAAATATTTCCGCTATCATGCTGGACCTGTCGGGAACCGACCTGCACCCCCTCCTGACCCGCAATTTTCTCCAGATCATTTCCAGGCTGTCCGACGCAGTCTCCTCTGCTTCTCCTAAACCCGACACGCCGACACCCCCTTCGTCGACGCCCGAGCAAGGAACACCCTGATGCCCCAACAGATCTGGCCCAGATCGTTTCAGTATTTCCGCAACGTCAAGATGTTCCTGATCAGCCTCTGCGTGATCATCGCACTCTTTCTATGCGGCATTTTCTACCTGCTGTACGCAAAAACCACCGACCTGCTCTCAGAACGCATGCGAGAACAGGCGAGCACATACGCCGATCTTCTGCTCCACATGAAAAACTGGAACTATGATTACGGCGGAGTCTATGTTGAAAAAGGGGCAGGGGTAGAATCGAACCGTTACCTGCTCGGGCTCGGCGTCAATCCTGACGTCCACGCTGAATATGGCAGGGTTTTGACCTTGCGCAACCACGCCATTATGATGGATGAAATTTCCCGGCTTAGTGAACGAAATGACGGAACACGATTTCGGGCGGTCAGTCGAAAACCGCTGTCACCGGGGAATGTCCCTGACGAAACCGAAAAAACCGCCCTGCGTCAATTTGAACAGGGATCGCGAGAATTTTCACGTATTGAGGTAGATGCTTCGGGGAAACCACGCTTCCGCTATCTCCTGCCCCTGTTCGTTGAAGCAAGCTGCATGGAATGCCACCGGAGCCAGGGCTACCATGTGGGAAGCGTGATCGGAGCCATCAGCGTATCAACTCCCGCAACTCAGATGATGGACGAGATCGGTACAAACAAGAAACTGGTCATAGCAGCGGCAGTTCTAACCATTACCCTGCTGGTGGGAATCGTCTACTTCCTGACCTGGCGGCTGGTTATCAAGCTCGATGACGCACAGAAACAGCTGAAAAAGTTGGCATCAACCGATGAGTTGACCGGCCTGAAAAATAGACGCCAGATCATGCAACGGCTCGGCGAGGAGTTTGAGCGTTCCACGAGACTCGATGAGCCGCTCTGCATCATAATCCTGGATATCGATCATTTCAAACGGGTCAATGACACCTTTGGCCACCCCTGCGGAGATCAGGTTCTCAAGCAGGTAGCGCTCAGAATCAGTGACAGCCTCCGCCGTTACGACAGTGTCGGCAGGATCGGCGGTGAAGAGTTCATGATTGTCATGCCGGGAGCTTTTCTTGAAGATGCCCGGACCCTTGCCGAACGCCAGCTGCACACCATCCGCAACGAAAGCTTCAGCGACGGACAGAATACCTTCTCTCTGACCGTCAGCGCCGGTGTATCCATGCTCACAGCTTCTGACAAGCACGTTACAACCCTCATAAAGCGGGCAGACAACGCCCTGTATGCAGCAAAACAGAATGGTCGCGATCAGGTCATGGTCGCCTGACCGCACCCTCGCGCATCATACCCCGCTGTTCAGAGCGTCACCACCGGGGACATCCCCGTTTATCCCTCAACATATTGACCTTCCTAAACTTTCATCCGAATCAGGAAAAACGTGTTCAGGGAATCACCAGATCAGATCATTGTGCTTTCTTGCCATGCCGCCGCATTAGACGCGCAGTTTTAAGGTGTTACGATTATTATTTCGTTAGATGAAGTTTGGTATCCACCTTGTAATCAGCTCGATATGGGCAACAAGGGGGCTACCGTATGAAACGGATCAGAATAGCAACTACGCGGATGACACTGGCAGGCGGAGCGATGATTCTCGCACTTCAACTGTTTTCGGCACGTCTGGAAGCGATGGAGGAGAACCTCATTGACGAAAGCACTTGCGCCTTTACGAAGCAGCTCCAGGACCCGAACAACAGAATGGAATTCTCAGCCCGGCTCAATGCAGCCAGGGAAGCGGCATCCTCTCCCTACGGGGAACGTACGCGCTATGCCGCCACCTACAGCGACAATACCGGGGAACCTATGGAGATCGACACCTTTTCTCTCGATTGCCTGGGATGCCATGATGGAATCAATGCCCGAATCCATAATATCCGCTACAAAAACAATGTCATGGATCGGACCAGCAGCATGGAAACTGTCCGCGGCAGCCACCCAATAGGCATGCACTACGGCAGCTACGCATACACCAGCAACCATTTACGCGGGCTAACCGAGCTCAATGAAGAAATGGTGCTTGTGGACGGCAAAGTCGGATGCCTCTCCTGTCACAATCCACTCAACCCCAACAAAAAACACCTTGCGAGCAAAAACCTCTGCCTCGGCTGCCATATCAAGTGAGGAGCATCATGAAACAGTCCATCAAAATGCAAACATCCGGCGATGAACACGCCATGCTCTTCCAGCAAGGGCTGGAACCGTTCTTTACAGTCATATCGGCTTCCAGACCCGACAACCTGCTCTGTACCCTCTCCAGATCTCTGAAAAAGGCAATGATTCTCCTGACCCTGAAACAGTGTAACGGCGATCACGACACAGTCTGTTCCCTTCTCGGCATAACCCGGACCCAGTTGGCCGCAGACATGTCGCAATGCGGTCTTCACCACCATTCTCCCGATGCATGACGCAGCAGTGCCAACAGCACTGAAGCAGGTCAGCTCTCCACCCCTTCGGGGGGCGTCCCGTCCAGCGCCAGCCGGTATTCGTGCAGCAGGCGCTCCCGTTTGTCGCAGCAGATAATATCCCACGGCAGGACCTCATCCAGCGGGATCGTTCGACAGACCTGGCGCTCCAGATCCACTCCCAGGTCCCGTGCGGCCCTGCGCCAGCTTCCCGTCTCGCCGGCCTTGAGCAGCAACGATGCAAGCCGTCGGTCTCCCCGTGACAGAAGTGCCTGAAACACCGCCTCCTTGATCCCCTCGAACTGTACCCGCACATTCGGCAGCCTGCCGCAGGTCTTGCGGAGAAAGGCCGCCTTCTTTTCCAGGATTGCCGCTCGCTCCATGCCGCACCACTGGAACGGGGTGAACGGCTTGGGGACAAAGGGGTTGACCGACAGGGTGAGCTGACCGAGGCGGCGGTTCCCCCGTGCCGTGGCGGCCATCTGGCTGCGGATATCCTCCACGAGCTGCACCATCTCCTCAAGGTCTGCCATGGTTTCGCCGGGAAACCCGACGATAAAGTAGAGCTTCAGGTTGAGGATATCGTGGCTGATCAGCCGCTCTGCTGCATCGAGGATCTGTTCCCGGGTTATCCCTTTGCGGATCATCGTCCGCAACCTCTGTGAAGCCCCTTCCGGTGCGAGGCTCACAGTTTTGTGCCCGCTTTCGACCAGGACCCGGATCATCTCGTCATCCAGGGCATCGATCCGGAGGGATGCGACCGATACCTTGCCCCCTTCGTCCCGGATGAAGCGGCAAAGCTGGCCGATCTTGCGGAAATCTCCCACTGCCGCCCCCACCAGGCCGATGCGCTGATGCCGCTCAAGGGCTTTTCTGACCTGTTCCCGCACCGATTCCAGCGAACGCTGCCGGTACGGCTCGTAGATGAAGCCTGCCGCGCAGAACCGGCAGCCGCGCGGGCACCCCCGGGAAAGCTCTACCAGGTACATGTCGCCGAATTCGGTCTCAGGAGTAAATAGCTGCGAACCGGTCTGCGCCGTATCGAGTTCAGCGGCCCACTGCCGCTGGACACAGGGTGACAGCCCCTCCGCAGGCCGGATCGCGGTCACCGCATCTCCGTCATAACTGACCGTGTAGAACGAGGGGACATACATCCCCGGACAGGTGGCCGCAGTGCGGAGAAAGGCAGAGCGCTCGCCATCACTGCTGGTTCTGAGCAGGTCGAGGAGTTTGGGTATCAGGACCTCCCCCTCGCCGAGACAGATCAGATCAATGAACTCGGCAACCGGCTCCGGGTTGAGAAACAGCGCCGCTCCGCCGGCAATGACCAACGGAAAGGCGCTCGAACGTTCCGATGCCAGGGGGGGGATGTTTGCCAATGCCAGCAGTTGGGGGATGTGCAGGTAATCGGTTTCAAAGGAGACGGAAAAGGCGATCAGGTCGAAATCGGCCAGCGGCCGTTGGGTCTCTAGGGAAAGCAGTCTGGTATTGCTTGCCGCATATTCGGCGAGATCGGTGGGTTCGGGGAGAAAGGCGCGTTCGCAGACCACATCCTGGCAATCGTTGAGCAGGGCATAGACAGCCTGGAATCCCAGGTTGCTCATCCCGGTCCGGTAGTGGTTGGGATAAACCAGGCAGACGGTCAGCTTCCCCCCCCACCCCTTGACCACCGAGCCCTCTTCCCCGGCCAGGATCCGGCGGTATTTTTCAGCTATTTTCCAGGACATGCCGCATCGTACCATGGCGGGGAATGGAGTCCCAACAGAAAAAAACCCGGTCACCTCTCGGGGAAAGAGGGACCGGGCATCTGACTGCCGGAAGGTGGTGGGGACTCCCGGCACATGGACCAGAACATCTGGCAGATGGGAATAGGGGGCTAACAGGGTGCTCGGCACCCTTCGCACGGCGTATCTATGGGTGTTGCGTCAGTCTACCGACTTGCGCAGGAACGTCGGGATATCGTACTGCTCGTCATACTCGTCTACGAGAAAACTGCTCTGCCGGGGGGTGGCAACATCGCGCCGCTCCCGCATGAAGGTCGGCACTTCTCGGCTTTCGCCCCTGGCAGCGATGGGCGACACCTTCCGCATTTCCTGCCGGCTCTTCTCGATGTCGAAACGGTCACCGAAGCCGGTGGCAATGGCAGTTATCTTGATGGTATCTCCCAGGTCCTCGTCGATCACCAGACCGACGATGATGTTGGCATCTTCATGGACCTTTTCGTGGATGACCCGGCTGGCAGCGTCGAACTCCTCCATGGTCATGGAAGAGGACCCGGAGATATTGACCAGCACCCCCTTTGCCCCGGAGATGTCGATATCTTCCAGAAGCGGGCTGGAGATGGCGCGAGTTGCCGCATCCACTGCCCGGTTCTCGCCCGAGGCCATGCCGATACCCATCATGGCCATGCCGCGCTCGCTCATGATGGCGCGAACATCGGCAAAGTCCACGTTGATCATGCCATGGGTGGTGATGAGGTCGGAGATACCCTGCACGGCCTGGCGCAGGACGTCATCGGACGGCTTGAAGGCATCGAGAATCGACATCGACTTGCCGGCAAGCCCCAGCAGCCTGTCGTTGGGGATCACGATCAGGGAATCGACGTGCTTCTTGAGATCGCGGATACCCTCTTCGGCCTTGGCCAGCCGCTGCTTCCCTTCCCGGCTGAACGGCTTGGTCACCACGCCAACGGTAAGAGCACCCGCCTCGCGGGCCGCCTCGGCGATGATCGGTGCCGCACCGGTGCCGGTACCGCCACCCATACCGGCGGCGATGAAGATCATGTCCGCGCCGGCAAGGGTTGCGGAGAGCCTGTCCCGGTCTTCCATGGCGGCATCACGGCCGACGTTGGGATTGGCGCCTGCTCCGAGCCCCTTGGTCAGCTGGCTGCCGAGCTGAACCTTGGTCGGTGCCTGATTGGTCCGGAGTGCCTGTGCATCGGTGTTTGCAACAATGAAATCAACACCGTGCATGTTTTGGGCAATCATCGTATTGACAGCGTTTCCCCCACCACCGCCAACCCCGATCACCTTGATCTTTGCGTTCTGGTCAATACTCTCATCGAACATGAACATACCCTACCCCCTTTTGTGATCTGCCACCACAGACAGTTTATTGAACAAAACCTCAATCCCCTAGAAAAACTCCCCGAACCACTCCTTCATCCTCCTGCTGACCCTTCGGAACAGGTTGTCATCGCTTTGGGAGGTTGGAAACTCGCGGATTCCCAGGTTCTTGCTCCCGTAGATGACCAGTCCGACACCGGTTGCGTAGGCCGGCGTGTTGACCACGTCAACCAGGCCGCCGATCTGCTGCGGCAGGCCGCGGCGCACCGGGAGATTGAAGACCTGCTCCGCCAGTTCCGGCATCCCCTCAAGGATGGTGCTGCCTCCGGTAATGACCACGCCGGAGGCGATCAGGTCCTCGAAACCGCTTTTTACCAGTTCCCGGTTGACCAGGGAGAAGATCTCCTCCACCCGCGGCTCCAGGATCTCCGCCAGAAGCTGCCGCGACAGGATGCGCGGCTTGCGGCCCCCCACGCTCGGCACTTCGATGGTTTCGTCCTTCCCCACCAGCGAGGCCATGCAACAACCGTATTTCTGCTTGATCTTCTCGGCTTCAGCCATGGGAGTACGCAAACCCACAGCGATATCGTTGGTCAGGTGATTGCCCCCCAGGGAAAGCACCGAGGTATGCTTGATGGCACCGTCCACAAAGATGGCGATATCGGTGGTCCCGCCCCCCACGTCGATCAGGGCGACCCCCAGCTCCTTCTCGTCCGGGGAAAGGACCGCCTCGGATGAGGCGAGCTGCTCCAGGACGATATCCGCCACATCGAGCCCTGCGCGGTTACACGACTTGATGATGTTCTGCGCGCTGGCAACGGCACCCGTAACAATATGGACCTTTGCCTCCAGGCGGACCCCGCTCATCCCCAGAGGTTCGCGGATGCCGTCCTGATCATCGATGATGAACTCCTGGGGGAGGATATGGATCACCTCGCGATCCATGGGAATCGCCACGGCCTTGGCGGCATCGATCACCCGCTTCACATCGTCGGGCGTCACTTCGCGGTTCTTGATGGCGATGATCCCCTGCGAGTTGAAGCCTCGGATATGCCCGCCGGCGATCCCGGCATAGACCGACTTGATCTCGCAACCAGCCATCAGTTCGGCCTCTTCCACCGCCTTGCGAATGGCCGCCACCGTGCTCTCGATATTGATCACCACTCCTTTGCGGAGCCCCCGTGACGGACTTGTGCCGATCCCGACGATCTCGATGCCGTCTTCGGTCACATTTCCGACAATGGCACAGATTTTTGTGGTCCCAATGTCGAGTCCGACCAGCAGGTTTTCCCGTTTACCGGACATAGCTCCCCCCCTTAGATTTCTGCTTTTTTACTATAGTTCGATCCGTAAAGTCGAGGTCTATGTTGTCCAGTTCAAACCGGTGTCCCTGCAGGTCCCGATAGACGATATCGAGCCCTCCGTCGCTGAAACTGCCGACCAGTGCACAGATCCGGGCAGTACCAATATCGAAGCCATCAATGACCTCTTCCTGTTTGCTGGACATCACTTCCCCCCTTTAACTGGTTTTCACGACGATCTTGTCATTGTAATCCAGATCGATATACTCCAGAGTCTGCATCTGGGCCTGCACAGTTCCATATATCCTTGCCAGACGCTCCAGCTTGGCGACAAAGTCAGTTCTGCCGAGTCGCACGGGAACTCCCCGCTGCACCGTAAAGAGTGTGAATCCGTATCCCTTGTCGTAATGTATCTCCGACACATCCTCCAGTTTGAACGCTGCACCCTTTCTAAGCAGTGCAACGATCTCCAGCATCGCCTTGATGGCCTCTTTGGTACCTGCCTGGTCCTTGGCCAGCTCTTCTTCATTGATGCCGGTGAAGATCGGGAAATCGAGCCGGTCTCCTTCCATCAGCGGCTTGAAGATCTCCCCCTTAGCGTTCAGGTAGTAGAGATAGCCCATGCTTGCCACTGCCACCGGCTCCTGTTCAACTACCTCGATGGCAATAGTGTGCGGCAGATACCGTCGGATACGCACCTTCTCGATCCAGGGGTTTTTCGCCAGCTGCTCACCCATCCTGCCGAGGCGGAGCCTGAGCAGATCGTCACCGACCTTTATGCCGGCCTGGTCTATGACATCCTCGCGGGAGAGACGTTTGAGCGCGCTGACCTCGATACGCTCCAGCTTGAAAAAGGAGGTCCTGGCAATGAGGCTGTATGCCTCGTATCCGATCACCCCTGCCAGCGTCGCCACCACCAGACCTCCGGCAACACGGGCACCCTTTTTGAGAAATCCGCGGATATTGAGTGGCCGACGTTCGCGCTTCATACGGTTCTGCGCCACGCGGGTCGGTTTCCCCCGGTGCTGCGATCCGTTCAGCTTGCGACTTGCCGGTACCGCCATCGTTCTCCCGCCCCTAGCCTTTGATCTTCAGTGCTGCCGAGCTGACGATTTCCTCGACCAGCGTGGTGAATCCGTATCCTGCACCCTGGGCAATCTCCGGCAACAGCGACAGGGCAGTCATTCCCGGCAGGGTGTTGACCTCCAAGAGGTAACACTCGGCCTCTTCGGTCACCAGGAAATCGACCCGGCTGTAGCCGGCGCACCCCAGGCAACAATGGGCTCTTTCACCCTGGCGCAGCACCGAATCGTACAGCGGCTGCGGCAGGGGCGCGGGGAGGATATGCTCGGCCATGCCCGCGGTGTACTTTGCCTCGAAATCGTAGAATTCCCGCTTCGGAACGATTTCGATCGCGCCCAGGGCACGGTCGTTGAGGATTCCCACCTGGATCTCCCGCCCCTTGATATATTTCTCCACCAGGATCTCATCATCGTACGTCCAGGCCAGGGTCAGGGCCGGAGCCAGCTCCAGGTCGGCCCGGACGATGCTCACGCCGACGGACGATCCTTCCTGCGACGGCTTCACCACCACCGGCAGACCGAATCCCGCCTCTTCCGGGTCGAACGAATCGCCGGAGCGGAGGACCCGGTAGGGGGCGACCGTCAAACCGCTGGCTGCGAACACCACCTTGGCCACGACCTTGTTCATGGCCAGCGCGCTGGCCAGGACGCCAGAACCGGTGTAGGGAATCCCCATGACCTCCAGGAGCCCCTGGATGGTGCCATCCTCCCCGAGCCGGCCATGCAGGCAGATGAAGGCCACCTCGATCCGCTCGGATGCCAGGCGTTCGGCAATGTCCCTTCCCACATCCACGGCCACTGCCTGGTAGCCCATTTCCAGGAGGGCACCGAGGACTGCCCGGCCGCTGTTGAGGGAAACCTCCCGTTCTGCCGAAAGCCCCCCCATCAACACGCCGATCCGCTTTCTTTTCATATCTTCACGAGTCATATGACTGTATCCTCGCCGACGATCTTGACCTCTTCCTCCAGCATGATGCCGCTCCCCACGCTGACCCGCTGCTTGATCATCCCGGCAAGCTCCAGGAAATCCCCTGCCGTTGCGCCGCCCCGGTTAACCAGAAAATTGCAGTGCACCTCGGAAACCTGGGCGCCGCCGATCCTGGCGCCTCTGAGGCCAGCCGCCTCGATCAGGCGCCATGCCTCTGTGCCGGCAGGATTCTTGAAAAACGATCCGGCATTGGGAAAACCGACCCGCTGGCTCGTCTGGCGATGCTCCCGGTAGACCTCAAGCAGCTGGTCGATGGCCCTGGTATCGCCGGGGGAGAGCCCGAGTTCCGCAGCCACAATCACCTCTCCCTCGGCAAGCCGGTGGTACCGGTAGCCGAAGCTGCGTTGCGTGCCGTCCCACTCCCGCATCTGACCGCCGCACCAGGTGAAAAGCCGCTCCACCAGCTCCATCACCGACGAGCCGTGCGCCCCGGCATTGACCGCCAGGGCTCCGCCGACCGTGCCAGGAATCATGCCGAGGAACTCAAGCCCTGCCAGCGCCTCATGCCGGCAGAACCGGACCAGCTCGCGGTTGTCCAGCCCGGCCTCGACCCTGATCCTGCTTCCCGTCAAGCGCTCAACCTTTCCGAGCCGGGCCAGCGAGACGACCAGACCGCGAAACCCTCCGTCCCGCACCAGCAGGTTGTACCCCCCGCCGACGACCAGCAGCGGCGTTTCGGTCCTGGTGGCCAGGGCCAAAAGCCCCAGCAGATCGTCCCGATCTGCCGGGATCGCGAACCAGTCTGCCGGTCCGCCGACCTTCAACGAGGTGTGGCCGGCAAGCGGTTCATTCTCCAGCACCTCTCCCCGCAGGTTGGCGCGCAACTCCGCGGCAAAGAGATCTCTCACTGGGCAGCCATCAACCGTTTCAGTAGCTCTTCGCCGGTCTGCCAGAGATTCCCCGCCCCCAGCGTCAGCACGATGTCACCGTCGCGGACCACCTCCTGCAGCTGCTCACAGAGCAGATCGCGGTCGGCGATGTAGGTCACGTCCTTCTGCCCGTGCTGCTTGATGCTCGCGGCGAGCTTCTCCGCGGAGATGCCGGGGATCGGCGTCTCCCCTGCAGGGTAGATATCGGTCAGAAGCAGCAGATCGGCGTCGTAGAAGCAGGTGACGAATTCGCTGAACAGCTCCTTGGTCCGGGTATAGCGGTGAGGCTGGAATGCCACCACCAGCCGCCGCTCGGGCCAGCCGTTCTTTGCCGCCGACAGGGTAGCACGGATCTCCGCAGGGTGATGGCCGTAATCGTCGACGATCATGATGCCGTCGACCTCACCCTTCACCTGGAAGCGCCGACCGACCCCGCCGAACTTGGCAAAACCCTCCTGGATCTGGCCGAACGGCACGTCCAACTCCATGGCCACCGCGATGCAGGCCAGGGCGTTCAGGACGTTGTGGGCGCCGGGCATCTTGAAGGTCACCTCGCCCATGCGGTACCCCTTGTAATGGGCTATGAACGACGTGGTGTTGCCGACCAGCCTGATATGGGTCGCCCGGATATCGGCCTGGGAGGTGAGACCATAGGTCACGAACCGTTTCTTCACCAGCGGCAGTATCTCGGCAATGTTCCGATCCTCCAGGCAGAGGACAGCCAGGCCGTAAAAGGGGATTTTGTTGATGAAATCGACAAAGGTTTCCTTGATCTGCTCGATTCCACCACTGTAAAAATCGAGATGATCCGCATCGATATTGGTCACCACCGCAATGGTGGGTGAGAGCTTGAGAAACGAGCCGTCGGACTCGTCGGCCTCGGCCACCAGGAATTTCCCCTGCCCCAGCTTGGCGTTGCTCCCCAGGGTATTCAGCTTGCCGCCGATCACGATGGTCGGATCGATCCCCCCCTGGGTCAGAACCGTGGCGACCATGGAGGTGGTGGTGGTCTTGCCGTGCGTCCCGGCGATGGCGATGCCGTATTTCATCCGCATCAGCTCGGCGAGCATCTCCGCACGGGGGATGACCGGAATCAGCTGGCTCTTCGCTTCGATCACCTCGGGGTTATCGTCGTGCACCGCCGTAGAGGTTACCACCACATCCACATTGGTTAGGTTTTCCCTCGCATGGCCGATGTAAATCTCTCCACCCAGCATGGCCAGCCGTTCGGTCGTTTCCGACTGCCGCAGGTCCGAGCCCGAAACCTGATACCCCAGGTTGAGAAGCACTTCCGCGATGCCGCTCATGCCGATGCCGCCGATGCCGACGAAATGGATTTTCTCGATCTTACCGTACATATGGCTCCCTCTGGTCGCCAGGCTGAGGTTTTCTCAACCTTTCATTTTCAGCATCTCGTCGACGATCATCTTTGCCGCATCCGGCAGTGCCAGACTCCGGGCGTTGCTTCCCACCGCGGCAAGACGCTCCGGGTCGGCGGCGAGTTCCCGTATCGTGCCAGCCAGCCGCTCCCCGGACAGTTCTCGCTCCAACAGCATGAAGCCCGCATCCTTCTTGAGCATTGCCTCTGCATTACGGCGCTGATGGTCGTCCACCGCATGGGGAAACGGGATGAACAGGCATGCCTTGCCGCAGGCCGTCACCTCGGCCAGGGTGGTCGCGCCTGCCCTGCAGACCAGCAGATCCGCCCGGCGGTATGCTGCTGCCATGTCGTCGATGAACGGAAGCACCGTTGCCCGGATCCCGGCCTGTTCATACGCCGCCCGTACCTCTGCCAGATCCTTGTCGCCGGTCTGGTGAAGCACAACGACCCTTTCGCGCAGGTCGGCAAGGTGGGATGCAGCGGCAATGCACGCCTGGTTGATGCTGTGAGCCCCCTGGCTGCCGCCGAATACCAGCAGGTTCAGGACCTTGTCCCCCCCGGCCGGCTCGCCTGCATCCCCCGCAACGATCTCCTTGCGCACCGGGTTGCCGGTCATGGTGGTCCTGCCCTCGGGGAAGAATTTTTCCGCCTCGTCGAACGAGATGAAGATCTGGTCGGCGAATCTGGCCAGCAGCCGGTTGGTGAGCCCTGGTATGGCATTCTGCTCGTGGACGAAATAGCCGATCTGCATGCCGCGAGCCGCCATACAGAGCGGCGCGGAGGCATACCCACCCACTCCGAGCACCAGGTCGGGCTGGAATCGTTTCAGGATCTTGCGCGACTCGGCATAGCCATAGGCAAACAGGGCAAGGCCTTTGATCTTCGCCAGGCCGTTCTTGCCGCGCACGCCTGACGCCGGGATGCACTCAAGAGGCATGCCGAGCCTGGGCAGCACCCGCGCCTCGATCCCCCGCTCCGTGCCGACAAACAGGATTTCGTTTCTCGGGTCGCGGGAGAGAAACTCCTCTGCCACCGAGATGCCGGGAAAAAGATGCCCACCGGTTCCGCCTCCCGCGATTATGAGTTTCATGCCAGCCCCCGCATACGTGACGAGATATTGAGCACGATTCCCACAGCAAACAGGCTGATGAGCAGCGAACTCCCACCGTAACTGATAAAGGGGAGTGCCAGGCCTTTGGTCGGCAGCAGACCGGTCACAACCCCTATGTTGACAAACGCCTCGATACCGAGCAGCACGGCAATACCGAAGGCCAGAAACCTGCCGAACAGATCCTCGGCATTGATCGCCACCCTGATGGTCCGCCAGACCAGGAGAAAGAACATGGCGGCAATCACGATCACCCCGATGAAGCCGAGCTCTTCACCCACAACCGAGAGGATGAAATCGGTATGGGCTTCGGGCAGGTAGAAGAGTTTCTGCTTCCCCTCTCCCAGACCCTGGCCCAGCACGCCGCCGGTGCCGAAGGCGAGCCACGACTGGATGATCTGGAAACCACTGTTACTCGGGTCTTCCCACGGGTTGAGAAACGCCAGGATTCGCCGGCGGCGGTAATCCACGTTCATCACCAGGAAATAGAGGAACGGCAATACCATCAGGAACATGGAAATTATGTAGGTCGGCCGGGTCCCGGCGGCAAAGAGCATCACGATGGAAACCACTGCCAGCGTCAACGCCGCGCCAAGATCGGGCTGCTTGAGCAGCAGTCCGAGCAGGACCGCCAGCACCACCATATAGGGGAGGAAGCCGCTGGAGAAGAACCTGACCTTGTCCTGCTTCTTGTCCAGTGAGTAGGCCATGTACATGATCAGTGCGATCTTCGCCATTTCCGAGGGCTGCAGGGAAAACCCCGGCAGGCGGATCCAGCGGGCCGCGCCGCCGGCACTCCCGCCGATACCCGGAATGAGAACCAGCACCAGCAAGGCCAGGCATGACAGCAGTATCGGCACGGCAGCCTTGCGCCAGACGTGATAGTCGAGGCTCATGGCGGCATACATGAGGCCGAACCCGATCAGGGCAAAGACCCCTTGCCGCTTGAGGAAATAAAAGCTGTCATGATACCGTTTCGTTGCCATAACCGATGAAGCTGAATAGACCATCACGATGCCGAAGCAGGTGAGCGCCACCACCATCAGGAGAATGACTATGTCGCAGGCGGCAAGTCGCTTCATGCGCCTCCTCCGGCAGCCAGGGCTCTGACCAGAGCCTTGTAGCGCTCGGCCCGCTCTTCGTAATCGCGGAACATGTCGAAACTGGAGCAGGCCGGGGAAAACAGTACTACCCCACCGCGCCCGGTTACCCGGGCCGCCATGCCGACCGCCTCTTCCAGGCTGCCTGCCAGCTTCGTATCGGTGAGCCCGCCCAGTTCATGCGCCATCCGCTCTTTGGCCTCGCCGATCAGGATCATGCAGCGGACCCGCTCCCGCACGAGATCGGCCAGGGGGGCATAGGATCCACCCTTGTCCTTGCCTCCTGCGATCAACGTAATATCGTTGAAACTCGCCAGGGCCTTTTCCACGCTCCCGACGTTGGTCGCCTTGCTGTCCTCGTACCAGGCAACACCGTCCAGTTCCCGCACCAACTCCATCCGGTGAGGGAGGCCGCGGAAATTCTCCACCGCCAACCGGGCGCGGTCGGCGGGACAGCCGGTGATCAGGGTAGCGGCCAGGCTGGCCATGATGTTCTCGATGTTGTGGACCCCCTTGATGCGAAACGCTGTCGTGGGAATGATCTCTTCGCGCCCTTCCCAGCGAAAGACGATCTCGCCTTCGCGATGGTAGATCCCCTGGGAAAGCTCCCGGCGCTGGCTCATCGGAATCACCCGTGCAGCCAGTCGCTCGGCAATGCCGGCAACGATCGGGTCGTCCATGTTCATGACCGCAAAGTCTTCACCGGTCTGGTTTTCAAAGATCCTTACCTTGGCATCGATATATTCCTGGTAGTTGGTATAACGGTCCAGATGGTCTTCGCTGATGTTCAGGAGCACGGCCACCCGGGGCCTGAATTGTTCGATTCCCTCCAGTTGAAAGGAGGAAAGCTCCACCACCACCCGCTCCACGCTCTGTCCGCTCTCCACCAGTTCGATGAGCGGGTTGCCGATGTTGCCGCCGACAAAGGTCGTGAACCCGCAGCCGGCACAGATCTCGCCGGTCAGTGTCGTGGTGGTCGTCTTGCCGTTGGTACCGGTGATAGCGATCAGGGGTGCGGTGATGAAACGGCTGGCCAGTTCGATCTCGCTGATGATGGTGCGACCGTGTGCCCGCGCCAGTACCAGCGGTTTGATGTCCATCGGCACGCCTGGGCTGACCACGATCAGGTCTGCCCCAAGGAATGTCGCGTCGGAGTGCCCACCGAGCTCCAGGGCGACTTCAGTGCCTGCCAGCTGCTCCAGGAAGGGAGCCAGGGCGGATTCGTCCTTCATGTCGGTGATGATCGTCCGGGCGCCGCGCGACGCGACGAATCGCGCCACTGCAACCCCAGTACGGGCCAGTCCGACAACCACTATCCGCTTATCCGCAAGTTCCATAGGTCACCGCAGCTTCAATGTAGAGATCGCCACCAGTGCCAGAATGATCGTGATGATCCAGAAACGGACTATGATCTTCGGCTCGGCAACGCCCTTGAGTTCGAAATGATGGTGGATCGGCGCCATGCGGAATATCCGCTTCCCCCGGTATTTGTACGACCCGACCTGGAAGATCACCGACAGCGCCTCGATGACGAAGATTCCCCCCACGATGACCAGCAGGATCTCCTGTTTGGTGATCACCGCCAGCGTGCCCAGGCCGCCCCCCAGGGAGAGCGAGCCCACATCCCCCATGAACACCTCGGCAGGGTAGGAGTTGTACCAGAGGAATCCCAGCCCAGCGCCGACCATGGCCCCGCAGAGCACGGCGAGTTCGCCGCTTCCCGCTACATAGGGTATCTGCAGATAGCCGGACAGCCTGACATTGCCGGCTATGTAGGAGAAAAGCAGGTACGTCGCGGCATTGATCGCCACCGGCCCGATGGCAAGGCCGTCCAGCCCGTCGGTCAGGTTCACGGCATTGCTCGCGCCGACGATGACCAGCATGGCGAACGGGATGTAGAACATCCCCAGATCCGGATGGATCCTCTTGAAGAAGGGGAAATAGACATCGGTGGAGAAACCGGGGAGCGAGTAGAGGGCCACCCCGACAACGCCTCCCAGGAGGACCTGCCAGAACATCTTCTGCCGCGGTGAAAGCCCTTTGGGGTTCTTTTCCACGACCTTTTTATAGTCGTCCACAAAACCGATCAGGCCATAGCCGACGATAATGAAGATGGTCAGCCAGACATACTGATTGGTAAGATCAGCCCAGAGGAGCGTCGGCACGATGATGGCCGCCAGGATGAGCACTCCCCCCATGGTCGGGGTCCCCTGTTTCTTCAGATGCGATTCCGGACCGTCGGTTCGGATGACCTGGCGCGCCTGCAGCCCTTCGAGCTTGCGGATCACCCACGGCCCGATAATGAAACAGACCACCAGAGCGGTGATCATGGCATAGATCGACCTGAAGGTCAGGTATTTGAAGACATTGAAGAGCTTGATGTCGCTGGCGAGCGGGTAGAAGAGGTGGTAGAGCATCAGTGAGCCCCCTTCCCGGCAGATCCTGCCCACCAGATGCGAATCCCCTCGGCTACGGTTTCCATCCGCATGCCGCGCGACCCCTTGACGAGCACGCTATCACCGCTCTGGAGGCTGCCGCGCAGATCGACGAGAATCTGTTCGTGACTCTCCCCCACCACGATGGCCTCTTCCGCAAGCCCCCCCTCCAGGGCACCGGCCTTCACCGTCTCGGCAAATCGCCCCAGCAGATAGAGTCGGCTGACACAGGTAGCGGCCAGCCGGCCGACCCCCCGATGGGCATCCATGGCCACACTCCCCAGTTCCAGCATGTCTCCCAGCACCGCGATGGCACGACCTTCGCCGCGCACCTCGGACAGGGTAACCAGGGCCGCAGCCATTGAACCCGGATTCGCGTTGTAGCTGTCATCGATCAGGGTCACCCCGTCGAGTTCCTCCAGGCGGAAGCGCTTGTCGACCGGCACAAAAGCCTCAAGCCCGGACACAATCAGGTTAAGCGGCACGTCCAGCGCCCTGGCTGCGGCTGCCGCAGCCAGGGCGTTGTAGATATTGTGCCGGCCATGTGCCTTGAGATGAACCTTTGCCTCACCTCCCGGCACGACGAGGGTGAATCGCTCTCCCCCCCGGTCGCTCCGTTCAAGATTGACGGCAGCGATCTCTGCGCCATGCAGGCCGAAGGATATGCGCTCTACCCCTTCGGGAGCCGGCAACGCCGCGATGAGCTGGTCATCGGCGTTGTAGATCGCTTTGGCTCCTCTGCTCAGGCGCATGAACAGCTCCCCTTTGGCCCTTGCCACCGCTTCGACGCTTCCCATGCTCTGGAGATGCGCCGGGAACGCATTGGTGATCACCCCTACCGTCGGATCGGCGATTTCCGCCAGCCGGTCGATCTCTCCCGGCTCGCTCATCCCCATTTCAAGCACTACCCAGCAGTGCTCTGGCCGTAGCAGGAAGACCATCTGCGGCAGTCCGATCAGGTTATTCAGGTTTCCCGCTGTCTTGAGACCGGGTCCGGTTTGCTCCAGGATCGTTGCCAGCATCTCCTTGGTGGTTGTCTTGCCGTTGCTGCCGGTCACGCCGACAACCGGAATGGCGAAACGACGCCGGTAGCTGGCGGCAAGATCCCCGAGCGCCCGCTCCGTATCTGCGACCACGATACAGTCGATCCCGACCGGAGCGTCTTGTTCGGCAATCCAGCGTTCATCGGCAAGAACTGTTGTCACCCCTTGCGCTGCAACCGCGGCGATGAATTCATGTCCATTGAAGCGGGCTCCGCGCAGAGGGACGAAGAGCTCCCCCGGACGGACGGAACGGGAGTCCGTGGAGACACCGGCAACGTGTGCAGTGCCCGTCCCGATCAGCCTTCCACCGGTTGCCGCTGTAATCTCGCTGCTGGTGAACATGACAGTCCTTTGGCCACCACGGCATTCCCTTCTCAGCATGCGCCGAGAGCCGCAGCAGCCTCCTCACGATCGTCGAAATGGTGCTTGGTTTTCCCTATGATCTGATAGTCCTCATGCCCCTTGCCGGCCAAAAGGACAATGTCTCCCTGTCGTGCCAGCCCGATGGCCAGCCTGATCGCCTCGCGACGGTCCGGAATGGTCACGAACCCTGCAGCAGGAAACCCACCCTGCAGGTCTGCCGGCCGGTACTCGAGCGCATCCTGCGCGATCAGCCCTTCACGTATCTCGGCAATGATCCCCAGGGGCTCCTCGGTACGCGGATTGTCCGAGGTCACCACGGCCAGGTCGCTGAACCGCCCGGCAACCGCACCCATGATCGGCCGCTTGCCGCGGTCCCGATCCCCCCCGCAACCAAAAACGGTTATGATACGCCCCGTTTTCAGTTCAGTGAGCGTCTGCAACACATTCTCCAGGGCATCGCCGGTATGGGCGTAGTCCACCAGCACGGTGACCCCCCTGGCGTTCTCCACCCGCTCCAGCCTGCCCGGTACGGTGCGATGTTTCTCGATGCCTGCCCTGATGGTCTCCGGGGCAAACCCCAGGGCGACTCCCACCGCGGCGGCAGCAAGGATATTATAGAGGTTGAACCGACCCAGCAGCCGGGAATGGAACGCCACGTTCCCTGCCGGGGTACAGAGCATTGCCTTGATCCCATCCACGGTGAACTGCACGTCCGTTGCCGTTACCTGCGCCGCAGGACCGAGTCCGTAAGTCAGCACCGGAGCAGACGAACCGTCCGCGATCCGCGGTCCGGCTGGATCGTCCGTGTTGATCACTGCATAGCGCCTCGTCTTGATCGAGTCCGCTGCGAGCAGCTCGCTGAACAACCGGCTCTTTGCGCCGAGGTAGGTTTCCATGTCGCCATGATAGTCGAGATGGTCCCTGGTCAGGTTGGTAAAGACCCCCACATCGAAGGAGCAGCCATCTACCCGGCGCTGTTCCAGGGCATGGGACGACACCTCCATGACGATGCTCGCAGCGCCCTTGTCCAAAAGGGCTCGCAGGGTCTCCTGGAGATCCACCGATTCGGGGGTCGTGTGCGGGGCAGGGATTTCTAAATCGCCGAATCGGTAACTGACCGTGCCGAGTACCGCAGCAGGAAGACCGGCAGCGGCGAGAATCCCTTCAACCAGATAGGTCGTGGTGGTCTTGCCATTGGTCCCGGTAATGCCGACTAGGGGGACCTGTGCGGTCGGTTCCCCATAGAAACGCGACGCCATTCGTGCCATGGCCTGCCGGGCATCTTTGACCACTATGCACGGCAGCTGGCTGCGGATCTGGTCGCGGTCCTCAAGGACAATCGCGCAGGCGCCCCGTTCGATGGCCGCATCGATAAAGCGGTGGCCGTCGACCGCTGCACCCTTTAAAGCGAAAAAGAGACCCCCAGGCTGCACCGTACGTGAATCATAGGAGAGCCCCTGGATCTCTTGGTCGCTCCATGCGCCGATTTCCAGCGGAGAGACGGCTTGTAACAGGTCACTGAGCTGCATGTACCCTCTGGGGAAGGCTGTCCCCTCCCGTGTCGTTTCGATCAGGCCGATGGCATGAACTTTACCCAGACCTGATCGGTTGGCCCTATACGATGTCCCGGCAGTGGATGTTGCTCGATTGCCCTGCCGCTCCCGATTATTCTCACATTCAGATTTCTCTTCTCCATGCGGCGCAAAACTTCCCGCATGCTCAAGCCCCTAAAATCGGGCATTGCCGTTCCTTCTCCCACGTCAATGAAGGCGCCACCCTCAGCCCCGGCGACTTCTTCGACTGACGGCGACTTCTGCGGTATTGCGCCTGCGTCCTTCCCTTTGCCTGCCTTTGCCAGCCCGTCGGGCGGCACCTTGAGATAGCAGAGCGCCTGTTGTGCAATGGCACTGAACGCCGGAGCGGCTACTACCCCCCCATAGGGGCTGGTCTTCGGTTCGTCAATGACGACCAGTATGGTCAGCCGCGGTTTGTTGAGGGGAACGAAGCCGATGAACGATGCCGTCCGCTTGTCGACCGAATATCCATGCGTCACCGGGTCGACCTTCTGCGCCGTCCCCGTCTTCCCCGCCACCCGATAGCCCTCGACCGAAGCGTTGGTCCCGGTGCCTCCCTCTACGGTAACCCCCTCCATCATGGTGGCCAGGGCCTTTGCCGTTGTCGGGGAGATCACCCGCTGGCGTTCCTGCGGCGCAACTTCCTTGAGCACATTCCCTTCGGTATCGGAGATCCTTTCGACCAGGTAGGGTTTCATCAGCACCCCGCCGTTGGCAACAGCCGAGAATGCTGAGGCAAGCTGTACAGCGGTTGCCGAGACCCCCTGACCGAAAGAGATGGTCGCCAGATCGACGCCGTACCACTGGCTCCGGTCGCGCAGGTTGCCGGCAACTTCGCCGGGGAGGTCGATACCTGATTTCTGCCCGAAACCGAAGCCTTTCAAATAGCGATAGAGCCGCTCCTGTCCGAGGCGGCTGCCGATCTTTGCTGCTCCGATATTGCTGGAATATTTGAGTATGTCGGCTATGGATATCCTGCCATACTTGTGCGTATCATGGATGGTCCTGCCGCCGATGTTGTAGGAACCCATCTCGCAATCAAAGGTATCACGCGGGTTGATAACCCCTTCATCAAGGGCGGCCGCCATGAGAAAGACCTTGAAGGTCGAACCGGGTTCGAAGCTGTCGGCAATGCTCCGATTGCGCAACTGTGCTG
Source organism: Geobacter sp. (assembly GCA_009684525.1). Lineage (NCBI taxonomy): Bacteria > Pseudomonadati > Thermodesulfobacteriota > Desulfuromonadia > Geobacterales > Geobacteraceae > Geobacter > Geobacter sp. Next base: position 349,589 of record WKKR01000003.1, on the reverse strand, counting down.
GCTGGTACTTGTAGTAGACATTGGGATTGAAGCCCGGATAATTGGCCATGGCCAGTATCCTGCCGGTCTGGGGTTCCATAACCAGCGCAATCCCTGCCTTGGCCCCGCTCTCGGTGACAGCCTTGGCCAGTTCCTTTTCTGCCAGGTACTGGATATTCTTGTCCAGGGTAAGGGTGACGTTGTTCCCTTTGGACGGGCCTTTGACAACCCCCTCTTTCAGGGCAATGTCGCGCCCCAGGGCATCCCGCTCGGTAACCATGTAACCGGTGCTGCCGAGAATCGTCGAATTGTACTTCAGTTCAACGCCTTCGAGCCCCTCGGGATCGACTCCGGTAAACCCTATGACGCTCCCGGCCACTTCCAGATTCGGATAGTAGCGCTTGCTCTCCTTGACGAAACCGATCCCTTCAAGCTCCAGCTTTTTGATTTTTGCCGTCACATCCGGGGTTATCTGCCGCTGCAACCAGACAAAGCCCTTGCTGCCACTCAGTCGCCGCTCCAACTGGGATACCGGAACCCCCAGGAGCGGGGCAAGACTTGTGGCAACCTCCCGCGGATTTTCGATGTTGCGGGGCTCGGCAAAACATGAATCCATTTCGATGGAGACGGCCAGAGCAGCATTGTTGGCATCGTAGATGGTCCCCCTGCCAGGGGTCAGCGGCACCGTTTTCTGATGCTGCCGCTCTGCCAGCTTTTGAAGCTGCTCTGCCTTGATGACCTGCAGATAAAAGGCTCTCGCCGAGGTGACCAGGAAGAAAAAGACAAAAAGACCCCCGACAAGCCTTATTCTAACCCTGGTCCAATGCTCACGACGATCCCTCACCGCACGTTCACCACCTGTTGGTTGGTAGGCAGGTCCAGCCCCAATTCCTGGCGGGCAACTGCCTCGATGCGGGCTGGTGTCTTCAGGGAAGCCACTTCAAGCTTCAACCGGCTCTGCTCCTGGCTGAGCTCCTTGAAGTGCCGCAATGCCTCTCCCTGCTGGAGATTGAGCTCGATGATCTTGACCCGTGACCAGACATGGAAGATCGAAACGGCAGTCAGGACGAGAAGGATGATCAGAAGCGACGGAAGGAATTCATCGCGCTTTCCCGTCAGCACGGCTTCCAGCCGACGGGGAGCAACTATTTTACTATGTGCGGTCTTTGCGTTTGCCATGTTCTGCTTCCTTAGTCGTTCAGCATCGTTCCGCAGCCCTGAGCCTGGCGCTCCGGGCTCTCGGGTTGTTGGCGACTTCTTCGGCCTGGGGAATAAGTGGGCGGCTTGTCACTATCCGCAAAAGCGGCACCTTGTTGCAGACACAGACCGGAAGATCCCGTGGGCAATCGCATCCGGATGCCTGCTCGCGAAAGAACCGCTTTACGATCCGGTCTTCCAGCGAATGAAAAGAGATGACCGCGATCCGCCCCCCCGGATTCAACAGCGGGACAGCATCCGCCAGACACTCTTCAATGCTCGTCAGCTCCTCATTTACGGCGATGCGCAGAGCCTGAAAGGTCCGGGTGGCCGGATGAAGCCGCTCTTCCCATGCGCCCCGCGGTATCGCACCCTTGATCAGTGAAACCAGCTGCCCGGTCGTCTCCAGCGTCGACTCCTCTCTAGCAGCCACGATCCGCCCGGCAATCCGCTTCGCCCATCGCTCTTCCCCATACTCACGGATGATCCGTGCCAGGTCTTCCTCCGGGAGCCGGTTGACCAGGTCAGCGGCGGTGACAGCGGCAGACTGGTCCATTCTCATGTCCAGCGGCGCATCGTGCTGAAAGCTGAAGCCCCGCTCCGGCGTATCGAGCTGAAACGAGGAGACGCCCAGGTCAACAAGAAGCCCGTCGATCGATGTGACGCCCGATTCGGCCAGCGCCGCTCCGATCTGCGAAAAATTTCTCCGCAACAGCGTCACCCGCCCGCCATAGGGTGCCAGCAAAAGCTCTGCTGCGGCAAGCGCATCGCCATCCCGGTCAAATCCGATCAATCGACCGTCGGGCGCCGACGCTTCGAGGATGAGGCGTGAATGCCCGCCCCCTCCCACGGTCCCATCGACATAAACCCCGCCGGGACGCGGCGCCAAGAGATCGATCACTTCCCGGGCCATGACCGAGAGATGGCCGAAACTGCTCATCAGAGTCCAAGGCCGGCCAGCGCGACGCTATCGCCGGGGAAATCCTTCTCTGCCTGGGCACAGACCTTGTCCCAAGTTGCCACATCCCAGATCTCGATCTTGCGTTGCATCCCGACAAAGATGATCTCTTTTTCCAAAGCAGCATACCCTCGCAGCGATGGCGGTATCAGGACCCGCCCCTGCCGGTCCGCAACACACTCCACCGCGGGGGCCAGCACCAACCTCCTGATGCTGTTGAGCTCCTTGACCGTAAAACCGTCTCCCCGCTCAATCTTCTTTTCAAACTCCTGGAACTCCACAAGCGGAAAAACGGCCAGGCCGTGACAGACCTCGCCGGCATCCGTACAGACCGGGATGTTTTTCGTGACAACGAAACGCTCGTCACCGAACGTCTCGACAAAGACGCTTCTCAGGCGGGAGGGGATGCTGGTGCGCCCCTTGCCGTCAATCGAGTTGTAATGCTCCCCTCTAAACATGCGCCCCCAGGGAAATTTTGCCACTTATTGCCACTTTTCCCCACCTTGTGGACAAACTATACTAGCCGCCCCATGGGTTGTCAAGGCAAAAAAACCCTCTAATCTTGCCTTTTTTCTACTTAATTATTAGATGGTTATCTGCATAAACCAGGGGAGGGAAACCGGGTGGGCCGGTGATTGGAACTGCAGGGGGGAAACAGTCACAGATCCGCGGAGAAACCGGTATGGGGAAACGGCATTCAGTCCTTTTTCTTGCGGTCGGCCAGAAAGACCACCTTGGCCGGTGAAGGGGCATCGCTGGCGGACGGAGAGGGAGTGGGCTCTTCCTCGTTCGAAGAGGTGGGGAAGGGTTGATGCCTCTCTTTTGTCTGGGGGGGGCAGACCACGTTCTCCAGAACCATTGGCGTCCCCCCCATGGTAAAGGGGGCGCCATTGATCTGGCTCTCATCGAGTATCCAGGTATAGACCTGCAGCGGCAAGGTGAGCACCAGGAGCCGCACCTGCCACCAGCCCGGCTTGACGTCGGGGACAATCTCTTCGATCCGGGCGAAGAAACCGGGGCGGTTGTCCACATGAACGAGCACAAGGTCACGTATCGTAGCCATTACTTTTCCTCTAGTTCCCTGGGCGGCGAGAACCGGTCGACAGCGCCGAGCATGGCAGCCTTGCCATCCAGATATCGTTCACAGTTGATAAGGAGCCCGGAACGGAAGCGGTTTGCCAACAGCGCTTCCATTTCGAGATAGCATGTAAGAAGCCTGTCGCACAGGGAATTGAAGTCCTGCCGCGGGCCTGGCGCCATCTCCAGTTCCACGCGGTCACAGACAAAGGTCACACAGTTGTAGGGTCTGAACTGCGGCTCCATCAGGCATCCATCCCCACCGATAAAGGGGCATGCCCCGGAATCGAAAGACGGGGTGAACAATTTTCGCTGAGCCACCAGATAGGCGAGCAGATCGATCACGGTAAAATGATAGCGTCCGGCCCGGCAACATTCGCCACCACACTGCGCGCAGACTGCGGCACCGTCCACCAGGGAGAAGCAGGCAGCAATCTCTCCCTTGACTGCCATTATCTGATGTACCAGCGCAACCACTGCACAGCGTCGCGCCTCGTCAAGAGCAGCAAACTCCTCTACGACAGCGGCAAGCCCGATCCGCCACTTCTCGTCATCTGTCACGTGATTTCCTGCCATGTCGTCGGGAAACCCGCAGACAGGCCGGGCATCCGTCAATAAAAAATTGGTCAAAGCAGCACGTAAGCCGGGTTCTGTTCTCCCTTGCAGTTACCTGCAAAAAAGCGATGGCCATTCATCTAGGACCGTCGTTGCCAACGGCCTCAAGCAGCCAACCCGGAAGCACGGACGGGCCGTCCTTGGCGCTTCCCTATTCGGCCTTGCTCCTGGTGGGGTTTACCTGGCATCCGACGTCACCGTCGAACCCGGTGAGCTCTTACCTCACCCTTTCACCCTTACCCGCCAAAGCGGGCGGACTTCTCTCTGTGGCACTTTCCCTGGGGTCACCCCCGCTGGACGTTATCCAGCACCATGCCCTGTGGAGCCCGGACTTTCCTCCCCCTGCAAGCAGGCGGCGGCCACCTGTCCTGCTTTGACCAAACCGATATACCCATAATCCGGCTGCAAAAGCTTCGGAAGCCGGCGAAAATCCATCGGCGCACTACCGCATTCTGCAGACGGATCGGTAAGTCCCCGCTACCCTTGCGTTTGCTGACGCAGCACCAGGATACGCTGGCAATGCGGGCAGGTAATAAGCTCATTACCACGGAACAGGGTGTTATAGAGTTGAGGAGGGAGATTCATGTTGCAGCCGAGACAGCTGCCATCGCGCGCCTCAACCACTGCGATGCCCCGCCTGAGTTCCCTGAGCGTCCCATAGCGTTTCACGATATTGGCCGGAAGGCTGCGTACCTTTTCCTCGCGGCTTTTGCGGTCTCCGGCAACATCCTTCTCCAGCGCATCGATCTTGCCCTGGACCTCGGACTGCTGGGAAGAGACGTTCTCTTCCAGCTGGGCGAGATTCCCTTCACGCTCGGCAATCTCCCCCTTGAGCTCCTCGATCTGGCCGATCTTCTGCAGAAGCTGTTCTTCCAGCTCAGCTTTCATCTTGCGGGCCATGGAGATCTCTTTGGAAACAGCCTGATACTCCTTCTGCGTCTTGATCTCCTTCAATCGCGACTCGGAACGGACGATATTCTCCGACTCGGCAGCCAGGGTAACATCCAAGCTCGCCTTCTCATCTTCCAACTGAGCCTGCTCTTCCTGCTTCAGAAGAAGCTCCTGGCGCGCAGCAGTGACCGTCCGGTCCAGCTCCGTGATCTCTGCCATCAGTACTTCTCTCGCGTTTGCAACCCCATCGAGCTTCAGATCGATCTCCTGCAGCTCGTCAAGCGTCAGTAAATTCTTGTGCACTTCTACTCCCCTTTCCGCCGTTGATATCTTCCCGTACCGTCAAACCATACCCTAGTCACATATAACTGAATGGATCCTCTTCCCCTGCAAATGGGATGGTGTCGACCGCATAGCGAAGGCGCTCCATCTCCCGCATAATGCGGTCGGCAAGGCCCTGCACCATGAGCCGTTCAGTGGCAAAGTGGCCCGCATCGACCAGGGCCATTCCGAGCCCTTCAGCGTCGCGAGCTTCATGATACTTAATGTCTCCAGTCACCAGGACATCGGCACCACGGAAATACGCATCCCGCAGGAGCGATGCCCCGCTTCCGCCACAGAGAGCAACTCGCCGGACCTTCCGCGCCGGATCACCCACGAAGCGAAGTCCGCCCGCCCCCAGGCGTTGTTTGGCCTCCTGTGCAAACTCGCGCAGGGTCGTCTCTGCCGCAAGCTCGCCAATCCGTCCCAATCCACGGGAAGCCCCCCGGTTAACGAGGGGATAGAGATCAAAGGCCGGCTCTTCGTAGGGATGGACCTTTTTCAGAGCCGCCACAGCCGCCTCAAGGTCTGTCTTGCGCAGCAGGACCTCGATCCGGCTCTCTCCAACCGAAGCCCGTTCCCCCTTCTCGCCGATAAATGGCGTGGCACCATCCAGAGGCCGGAAGGTTCCGGTGCCTGCCACCCGGAAAGAGCACTCCGAATAATTGCCGATGAAACCGCTGAAACGGAAGAGCGCCTCCATGACCTGCACCTCATGCCCAAGCGGCACAAAGACGCACAGCTTCACGAGCTCGTCAGAACCGGTTATCTGCAGCGGTTCGGCAGAGATCAGTCCGAGCCGTTCCGCAAGCAGGTCATTCACCCCGCCGCTGGCGATATCGTAATTGGTGTGCAGTGCCACAATTGCCAGGTCGTTACGGATTGCTCGAAAAAGCAGGGAACCGTCAGGATCGGCAGATGATAATTTCTTCAGGGGTTTGAAAATGAGGGGATGGTGCGTGAAGAGAAGGTTGCAGCGATGGGAGATGGCGGCATCGACAGAGGCAGGTGAGGCATCCAGAGCAACCATGATTCTCTTTACCTGAACGCCGGGATCACCCACCTGCAAACCGGGGTTATCCCAACCTTCCGCAAAGCGCGGCGGAGCAATTTTATTAACAATACCAACCAGATCTGAGACTATGGGCACGTTCATCGTCGACCAAAGAAAAAGAGTGCAACCTTAAGGTGTGCACTCTTTTTCATCCTCGGCAAAGAGGTTTTTTCGTTACGCTGGCGCTTTATGGGCATCCCCTCAACCCGGAGTTTTGGATGGTGGGCCCACCAGGACTCGAACCTGGGACCGACCGGTTATGAGCCGGTAGCTCTAGCCAACTGAGCTATAGGCCCTCAAAGCGAAAGTTCATAGTATGAAATGCACTCAAGGGTGTCAAGTTTTTTTCTCCAGCCAAACCGGGATGTCTCGATGCACCTGCACTGGCGCTGTCATTTCAAGACAAAGAGCGCCGAGCAGAGACAGAGGGGAGTAATTTTGATAATGATTGTCATTTTCCTAACGTGAGCGTATGCTGTCAGCAGGTACAGACAGACATAAGCCCTGTTTTAAAAGGATGGGAACCATGGGACATCGAGGAAAAGAGAGACAGGGGTTCGAGCTGATGGTCATAGAAGTGATCAATGTCGGCCCGGCAGAGGGGAAATCATATTCGCAGGTGATCATGCTGGACGGCAGCGAAGAGACACGGACATTCGTCCATGAGCGTTTGGACGAAATTCTCTCCACCTTCGTCAAGATGAAGAATGCCGGGGCAAACACCGAAAAACAACCGCTCCGGATTAGTGTCAGCGCGAAAAAAGGGGGGAAAAAGCCGATACGCTTCTGATCAATCGCCCGCAAGGAACGCGTCGATCTCTTGCAAACCGGCAAGGGCCTGCATTGACACGGAATGATGGGGAGCGTCTATCTGGGCCTCTCTGGGATTGATACGGATGACCGTTGCTCCGTACCGATGACCCAGCTGCTCGCTCAGACTGCGGATAGTGGGGATCGCAGTTCCGGCTCCCATCTCCACCACAACCATGGGCTCAGCGCCGTTATCGGTCAGAAATTCGTCAAAGTTTCGTTCCTGGCGCCGCGTGCGATCGGAAAGCCAGGAAAAATCGCCGAACATAAGGATATTGGGACGGGCAACACCACCACAATGGATACAGTGGGGGATATGACGGGCACGCATCGTCCCCAGGTCAACTGGGACTTCTTCTTGATTGTCCCAGATAGCCGGAGAGCACGGTTGCAGGCACTGGAGGTGGTGTATGGAGCCATGGACCTCAAGGATGGCATCGCCGGCAAACCCGGCCTTCTGAAACTGTCCATCCACATTCGAGGTCACGACAAAATGTTCAAGCCCGAAACGTTGTATCCACTCCAATAGAATGGCAAATCCCGCATGGGGAACGGTTTCCCGGTAGAGATTGGTGCGATGGCCATAAAAGCCCCATCCGAATGCGGGATCGCGGGAAAAATGGACAGGGTTGGCTGCACCGACGAAATCGACCCCCAGTCGTTCATACATGGGATAGGCGTTCCAGAATCCCCGGTCGCCGCGGAAGTCGGGCAACCCGGAGTCGACCCCCATTCCGGCGCCTGCGGTAACTACCAGCACCCGCGCATGCCGAATGGCGGCAGCGGCCTTCTGTAACGTTTCTGGTGTCGTCATACCCTCTCCTTTCATCACCACAGTGACTCTCCAGAGACTGACCGGATCTACACGGCCACGCGGACCAGTGCCGGCCTGAGCAGCTGCACAACATCCTGCGGATTCATCCCGACCAGATAACCTCGCTTGCCGCCGTTGAGATATATCTTGGAGAGAGCCAGGATCGTCTCCTCCATGAAGACCGGCATCGGCTTCCTGGTCCCGAAGGGAGAAGTCCCCCCCACCAGATAACCGGAATGCCTGTTTGCAGTCTCGGGTGAACAGGCGCTTATGGCCTTGACCCCCATGATTCGGGCCAGTTCCCTGGTGGAAACCTGGCGATCACCATGCATAAGGACTATGAGCGGATTTTTCCGTTCATCCTCCATGATCAGGGTCTTGATCACACAGTGCTCATCCACCCCCAGCTCGCGGGACGAGACCGAAGTGCCCCCTTTTTCCTCATAATCGTACAGATGATCGGTGAACGGGAGCCCCGACTGGCGCAACAGACGAACCGCAGCGGTAACAGGGGTCTTTTCCTTTGCCATGACAACCTCTATGATGTGTAATGCGTAGTCTGTCAGCGGGCCGGCGGCGCAGGCGGCATGATGGGTGCAGCAGGTGCCAACGGGGCCTCCGGTGCAGGCACGGCAGGAGGAACAGGCGCCACAGGTCCCGAGGGTGCCCGCCGGTCCGGGACAGAGAAAGGCGCCGACCCGGTCCCCGAAGGCCACCCCCCTCCGCCTCCCCCGGTATAGCCACCGCCATCCGCAGGAGCAGCATAACGATAGCTGCCGGCCTCCTGCAACTCCTTTTTGAAGGTCACGGCATCGTAGAGCACGAGACCGCCGAACAACAGCAGCACCGCGACATACACGCCCCAGAGATACCGTCGCCCCCCGACACGCGAGTTGCACAGGAAGGCGAATACCAGAGGCAGCGCCAGCATCTCGAGCGCATACCCGGCACCATTGAAAAAGGTGCCGTAGCGGATTACGGTAAAGCGGACACAACCCACCGCCAGAGCAAGAAACAGTGCGTTCTGCCAGGACGAGAAAAAGGGGAGCAGTGTGCCCAAGGTAAATGGTGACTGAATCGGTCGGCGGGAGGAAGGAGCAGGCCGATGCGGCGGTGCAACCTTTTCATCCTCTGCCGGAGGGGCTGGCGCAGGCTTGGCGGAAGGCCGAGCTGTCGCTTCTTGCAGGGTCTCGGAACGTGGATGAGCAGCCAGATCCACCTTGACTACCCGATAGGCCTCGTTGATCTCTTTCAGCTTCTCCTGGGCAAGCTGCTGCAGATGCAGATCATCGCCGAAGCGGTCGGGGTGCCAAACCCGGACCAGCTCCCGGTAGGCACGGCGGACCTCCTGGCTCGTGGCATCAGGCTTGAGGCCGAGAATTTCGTAATAGCGCAGCAGAGTATCCATAGACAGCCCGGGCGACACAGGAGGCTTTTTCGCTAAACACGGAAATAATCCTCAACGAACGTGGAGAGCAGCCCACGCACCGTTATCATACCAGAGTATCGGGAGCCGGGAAACCCCTTCGATCCCCCGGAAAACGGAAAGGCCGCACCGGTTGCCCGATGCGGCCTCGTCACTGCTCTCGCAGCAGACATGTTAGTTATTCCACGAAGCTCTTCAGCTTCTTGGCCCGGCTGGGATGGCGGAGCTTTCTCAGCGCCTTGGCCTCGATCTGGCGGATACGTTCGCGGGTGACCTCGAAATCCTGCCCGACCTCTTCCAGGGTGTGGTCGCTCTTCTCGCCGATACCGAAACGCATCCTGAGGACCTTTTCCTCGCGCGGCGTCAACGTGGAGAGCACGCGGGCGGTCTGTTCGGACAGGTTCGCCTTGATGACCGCTTCCAGGGGGGATACCACCCCCTTGTCCTCGATGAAATCACCCAGATGGGAATCTTCCTCTTCGCCGATCGGCGTCTCCAGGGATATCGGTTCCTTGGCGATCTTCAGCACCTTGCGCACCTTGTCCAACGGGAGGTTCATCCGTTCGGCAATCTCCTCGGGCGAAGGCTCGCGGCCGATCTCCTGCACCAGCTGCCTGCTGGTGCGGATCAGCTTGTTGATCGTCTCGATCATGTGCACCGGGATGCGGATGGTGCGTGCCTGATCTGCGATGGCGCGGGTGATCGCCTGCCTGATCCACCAGGTGGCATAAGTGGAAAACTTGTAGCCCCGCTGGTATTCGAACTTGTCCACCGCCTTCATCAGGCCGATGTTTCCTTCCTGGATCAGGTCGAGGAACTGGAGCCCCCGGTTGGTGTACTTCTTGGCGATGGAAACCACCAGGCGGAGGTTGGCCTCCACCAGTTCTGATTTTGCCAGCTTGGCCTTGTGCTCTCCCTCTTCGATGGCCCTGATGGCACTGGCCAGTTCCGAGGCAAGGAAGCCCGACTCGTGCTCGACCTTGCGCAGCTTGCGGTCGACGCCGCGGAGGCGTTTTTCCAGCTTCTGGGCCTCTTCCAGGGTCATCCCCAGCTTCTTCAGCCCCTTTTTCTCCCCGTCGGGACTCTTATGCATCCGCTCAAAGAGCTTGTACAGCTCTTCCACAGTCGTATTGCCGGCTTCGACTTCGATTGTGGACAGCTCGTGCATGATGGTATCGACCTTGACGGAAAGCTCCTTGAGTCGTTGGGAGATCTTCTCGATGTGGCGGTCCCGCAGGCGAAGAGATGAAACCAGCTCGGCCAACTGCTGCTTGATCTCGCGCTGCTCCTCCTGCACCTTGGAGCGGGCTGCTGCAGCCAGTTCGCCTTCAAGCTGACCATTGATCTCCTCCATCCTGACATCCAGGTCCCTGATCTCGTCGATAACGGAGAGAAGCCGAATCATGTGGACATCCTCTTCGTCCTCTTCCAGCTCTTCCTCTTCAACTTCCTTGCTGATCTCGGCCGGCAGGATCTGCCCTTTTCTGAGGCGGTCCCCCAGACAGACGATCTCCTTGACGGTGATCGGGGTGTTCAGGATGACACTTGCCATGTCCCGTTCGCCATCCTCGATCCGCTTGGCGATCTCCACTTCGCCTTCACGGGTGAGCAGCGACACAGAGCCCATCTCGCGCAGGTACATCCGCACGGGATCGCTGGTCCGCCCCAGAGCACCCGGCTCGAACTCCTGCTCTTCCTGCTCTCCCTCCATCTCCTCTTCTTCCTCAAGGTCCATCTTGACCTTGGGAATCTTGACCTTCTGGACGGAATCGACAATCTCTATGTCCATCTCGCCGAACATGCTCATGACGTCGTCAATCTGCTCGGAGGAGACGATATCGGGGGGGAGCAGGTCATTCACCTCGTCATAGGTGAGGAACCCCTTCTCTTTCCCCAGGTCAATCAGCTGCTTCACTTCTTCCATGCTCTTCTTCGCCATGCACAACACCTCGAACGGTACGTAGATATATCTATACTTTTATAGTAATTGCGATTTTCTATTTCGCAAGGTCTCAATCTGCGCCAGGAGCTCGTGATAACGGGGAGAGTCGGGTTCCGTCCGCGCCAGCTCACGGGCAAGCTGCTTGATATCCTTGATCTCTCCCCGTGCCAGGGAGACGCAGCACTGATCAAAGGCCTTTGCCGGATCGATCCCCTCCAGATGCGCATCATGCACGAACAGGGCGGAGAGTCGGCCCTGCTCTTCCGGAGTAGCCACGCCTTCCAGCAGGGAAGGCCAATCTACCCGGTCATGGTCATTGCCTGCCTCGATGAGTGATTCGGCAAGCGGCACCAGATGCGGGGGTAAGAGCCGTGTGACACCCTGTTTCCGGGCCTGTACCGCAAGCTCCGGATATTTGCCAATCAGCGCCAGGAGTAGTTCCGCCGTATCCGGCCCCGTCGGACGCCCCTTCTGCGGTTGCGCAACCGGGCGCTGGTCCCGTTCCGCGAGCCCTGTTTCCAGACGGAGCTCGGTCTCGTCCACCCCCAGCATCCGCGCAACCTCGGCGGCATATAACCGTCGCTGGATGCGGTCGGGGATCACGCGCAACCGGGGGATCAACTCCGCAAGTATGCGGCGCTTCCCCTCCACGCTTCCTGCGTCCTGCGTCTTGAGCAGGAGCCGGAAATAATACTCGAAAATGGGCCGGGCCGATTCCAGGCGGCGGCGAAAGGCCTCGTCCCCCTCCCGCTTGACAAAACTGTCCGGATCGTCACCCTCGGGCAGCTCCACCACATCCGCCGGAAAACCTTCGGGCAGGACCAGGTCCATGGCCCGAACCGTTGCCTTCTGGCCGGCGATGTCGGAGTCGAACAGGGTATGCACCCGGCCGGCATAGCGCTGCAGGAGTTTCAGGTGCTCGGCAGTGAGCGCCGTGCCGCAGGTGGCGACCACCTCCCGGATTCCTGCCTGGTAGAGGGAGAGATGGTCGAAATATCCCTCGACAACGATGACGCTCCCCTTCTCCCTGATGGTCTGCTTGCCCAGATCGAGGCCGAAGAGGACCTCGCTCTTGCGATAAATGGGCGATTCCGGCGAGTTGATGTACTTGGGCAGCGAATCGTCGAGCACCCTGCCGCCAAAGGCGATGGGCCTGCCGTGGATGTCGGCGATGGTGAAGAGGAGGCGGCTGCGGAAGAGATCGTAATATCCCCCTCCCTCGCGCTTCCGGACCAGGCCGAGCTTTTCCACCAGTTCCAGGCCGGCGCCCCGCCGTTCCAGGTAGCGGCAGAGACCATCCCAGCGCGCCGGGGCATAGCCGAGACGGTACGCTTCGGCCGTTGCCAGGTCAACGCCGCGACGCCCCAGGTACTGTCGGGCCGGCTCCCCCTCTTCACCCGAGAGGAGAATGCCGCGATAAAACTGGGCTGCCTGCTCCGTTATCCGGTAATACTGTTCCCGTTCGTCCTGGCGTTGCTGCTCGCCGCGGGTGAGCGGTCGTTCTTCGATGGCGATGCCGGCGCGGCGGGCCAGGAACTTCACAGCTTCGGGAAAGGTGATCCCTTCCATGCGCATGATGAACGAAAAGACATTCCCACCCACGCCGCAACCGAAACAGTGAAAGATGCCGCGCCCCGGATTGACGTTGAACGAGGGGGTCTTCTCGCCATGGAACGGACAGAGCCCCTGGTAGTTCGACCCTGATTTCTTGAGGCTGACATAGTCGGAAATCAGTTCGAGAATCGTAACCCGTTCCCGTACCTCGCGAATTGTCTCTTCGGGTATCATCTGTGCCGCTCTCCCCGCCGCAGAGGGGTGTTCAGATCGCCAGTGCCGGGAAACCGCTGCGCTTTAACGGCTTTGTGTCCGGATAGCAGCTGCGCGGCCCTGGCTCTTCCATCCGGCTATCATGTCTTGCCCGGTTTCACTCAGGGAACGGGCAGTGGATGACCCCTGCAGATACCCCTTGATCTTTGCCGGTACCGGTTTGCTGACGGCAAGAGCCAGGAGAATGCAGAGGATGAACGCCCCCTGGAGGAAGCCAAATACCACCCCGCCAAAACGGTTGAGCCACCCCAGCAGCATGATCTTGAAAATGACGGTGAGCAGATGACCGACGAAAAAAAACAGAAGACCCAGGACAAGGTAGATGAGCAGAAACGCCACGGCAGCAGTTACGGCCTGCGGCAGATTGATGAGCGATCTGATCGTGGCGGTGAGGGCGCCATAATAGCTGAACGCCGCCCAAGCGCCGGCAATGACGCCAAGCAGGGAACAAACCTCCCTGACCAGCCCCTTCATGAACCCCTTCACGGCACAGGCCAAAAGGATGATCCAGAGCAGGATATCGAGGAAATTCAGTCCGTGCATGCAGCCATATCCACAAAAAGAAAAAGCAGGGGCAATCCGATGATATGCCCCCACCTCGTCTCTTTCGCATTATTACTATGAACCGGGCACCCCCCGGAAGGGTCGGGTGATCAGCCGAGCAACTCCTTGACCACCTCACTGACCAGTTTTCCGTCGGCTCGTCCGGCAGTGTGGGGCATCAAGGACTTCATGACCCGCCCCATATCCTTGCTCCCCTGGGCCCCTGTTTCGGCAATGACCCCGGCAACAAGTTCGGCAATCTCTTCACGGGAAAGCTGCCTGGGCAGGAACTCGAGCAATACCGCCAGCTCGCGCTCTTCTTTCTCGACAAGATCCTGCCGTCCGGCTTCACCGAACATCCGGATCGATTCCCTGCGCTGCTTGGCCAGCGAGGAAACAACCTCGCAGATACCGGCGTCGTCAAGGACCGTCTTCTGGTCTATCTCTCTGTTCTTTACCGCGGAGCGGACAAGGCGAATGCAGGAAAGCCGCACTTCGTCACGGGCCTTCATCGCCACCTTCATCTCGTCTGTCAGTGTTTCCCGCAGTCCCATGATTTAGTCCATCATCTTGCGCTGCTTCTTGAGCGCGCGCTTACGGGCAGCGATAGCCTTCTTCTTCCGCTTGATACTCGGCTTCTCGAAGTGCTCGCGCTTACGGATTTCAGACAAAATCCCCGCCTTTTCGCACTGCTTCTTGAACTTCTTCAGCACGATCTCAAACGGTTCGTTTTCCTTTACCTTTATTCCCGGCATCCATACACCCCTCCCTCCTGTTGCATATTTAAAGCCTTAGCAAGGGCAGGCCGGTAGTCTGCAAGAGATGGTATATTATCCGCCCACCTCAACCATGTCAAGAATATATTCGATCGCCGGAGAATTAACCGACAGGGCGGGACTGCTTCTCCGCAATCCCCGAGGTGCCGAAACGGCGTCGCAGTTCGTCATAAACGGCATCGAGAGGGATGTCGCTGTGCCCCAGGAGAACCAGCGCATGGAAGAACAGGTCCGCTGCCTCGTAGACGATCTCGTCGCGGTTGCCCCCCTTGCCGGCAATCACCAGCTCGGTGGCCTCCTCGCCCAGCTTCTTCAGGATCTTATCCGTTCCCTTGGCCATCAGGGAGGCGGTGTAGGAGCTATCAGGCGAAGCGCCTTTGCGCTCCAGGATCACCCGGTAGACCGCATGCAGGATGTCGTCTCGTTCGTTCATAGCCGGACAGCTACTCCTCTCTGGCGCAGATACTCCTTGGCCTCATGCACCGTGTGCTGCCGGAAGTGAAAGATGGAAGCGGCAAGGCAGGCCGATGCCCCGGCCACGGCAAACCCGTCATAGAGATGTTCCAGCGTGCCGACGCCCCCCGAAGCGATGACCGGCACGCTGACCGCATCGACAATGGCCCTGGTCAGCGGCAGGTCGTAGCCATCCTTGGTGCCGTCCCGGTCCATGCTGGTAAGGAGGATCTCACCGGCACCGTAGGACTCCATCCGCTGGGCCCACTCCACCGCATCGATGCCGGTCGGTTTGCGTCCTCCGTGGGTATAGACCTCCCAGCGCTGTTCACCCGGCACCTGGCGGGCGTCGATGGCCACGACCGTGCACTGGGAACCGAAACGCTCCGCAGCTTCACGGACAAAGTCTGGATTGTGCACGGCAGCAGTATTGATGGAAACCTTGTCGGCTCCGGCATTCAGCATCCTACGGATATCCTCGACGGTCCGGATGCCGCCGCCGACTGTTAGCGGCATGAAGACCCGCTCCGCAGTCTTGCGGACAACATCGACCATGGTGTCGCGGCCGTCACTGGAGGCGGTGATATCGAGGAAGGTCAGCTCGTCAGCACCTTGCTGGTCGTAGAGTTCGGCGATCTCCACCGGATCGCCGGCATCCCGTAGTTCGAGAAACTGCACCCCCTTTACCACCCGGCCGCCAGTCACGTCCAAGCAGGGAATAATGCGTCGTGTAAGCATTGATAACCTCGGGTTAAGGTTGAAGTTGAGGTTGGGCTGAACCTAAAACTTAGCCTTGACTTGCCTTTTTAGTCAGTGTGATGGCTTCCGCCAGATTGATCGCCCCGCTGTAGATCGCCTTGCCGGTGATGGCGCCGCTGATCCCCGCGCTCTCAACCGCCATGAGATTTTCTATGTCCTTGAGCGTCGAAACACCTCCGGATGCGATGACCGGTATGGAGATCGCCTCGGCCAGCGCCCTGGTCGCCTCGATGTTCGGCCCCTGCATCATCCCGTCCCGGCTGATGTCGGTATAGACAATGGCCGAGACACCTAACCCCTCGAATTTACGGGCCAGATCCACGGCCGTCACATCGGTAACCTCGGCCCATCCCTGGACCGCAACCATGCCGTTCTTGGCGTCGATGCCGACAACGATGCGCCCCGGAAACCGTGCGCATGCCTCCTTGACCAGTTCCGGATTGCGCTGGGCCGCGGTGCCGATGATCACCCGCCCGACCCCCATCCCCAGATAGGCCTCGATGGTGGCGAGATCGCGGATGCCGCCGCCGAGCTGCGTCGGTATCTGCAGCACGCTGACAATGGACTCGATGGCCGCCCGGTTCTTCGGCTCTCCGGCAAACGCCCCGTCCAGATCGACGATATGCAGCAGCTCCGCCCCCTGCGTCTGCCAGGCGAGCGCCTGGGCCGCCGGGTTGTCGCTGTAGACCGTGTCACGCTCCATAAGCCCCTGCTCCAGGCGGACACACTTCCCTTCCTTCAGGTCGATTGCCGGTATAACGATCACGTGAACTCTCCGAAATTCTTCAGCATGCGCAGCCCGACTTCCTGGGATTTCTCCGGATGGAACTGCGTCGCCATGACATTGTCTTTCCAGATTGCGGCGCAGAATTCTACGCCATAGGTTGCAGTCGCCGCCACTGCCGTCTCGTCGTCCGGCATCTCATAGTAGGAATGCACGAAATAGACGTTGGTGCCGTCCTCGATCCCGTTGAAGATCGGCGCTCGCCGCCGAATGGCAAGCTGGTTCCACCCCATGTGCGGCACCTTGAGCTTTTCGCCATTCTCCTCCATCCCGTCCGGAAAACGGAGCACGTGCCCGGGGATGACGTTCAGCCCCTGGTAGAGGCCGAACTCGACGCTGTCCGTCAGCAAAAGCTGCATGCCGACGCAGATCCCGAGAAAAGGGCGCCCCTCCCGGATCACCTTGAGGATCGGCTCGACAAAGCCCCCCTGCTCCAGGTTGCGCATGCAGTCGCGGAAGGCGCCGACCCCTGGAAGGACGACCTTCCCGGCCTCCAGCACCACCTTCGGATCTGCGGTCACCACGGCATCGAACCCGACCTTCTCGAACCCCTTCTGCACGGAACGGAGGTTCCCCATCCCGTAGTCGATAATCGCAATCATTGATAAGGACCTTTCACCACGGAGACACGGAGTATCACGGAGAACACCCACGCTATCAGGTTTCCTCCGTGGCTCCGTGGTGGGTTTTATAGTTTACCCTTTGTGGACATCACCCCTTCGATCCGGGGATCGACCTGGGTCGCCATGTCCAGCGCCCTGGCTGTGGCCTTGAAACAGGCCTCCAGAATATGATGGACATTGTCGCCGTACATCACGTTGACATGCAGGTTGGCTCCCAGGTTGTTGACCAGGGCCTGGAAAAACTCGCGGGCCAGCTCCACGTCGAACTCGCCGATCTTCACCTTGGGGAGCGATACGTGGTAGACCAGATAGGGCCGCCCGGACAGGTCCGTCGCCACGCTGGCAAGGGTCTCGTCCATGGGGACTGTTGCCTGGCCGTAGCGGCGGATCCCCTTCTTGTCCCCCAGGGCCTGCCTGATGGCCTGCCCCAGCACGATGCCGATATCCTCCACCGTGTGGTGGAAATCGATGTCGATATCACCGCTCGCCTCCACCTCCAGGTCGAACAGGCCGTGCCGGGCAAAGAGGTCGAGCATGTGGTCGAGGAAGGGAACCGAGGTACAGACCTTGGCTGCACCGGTGCCGTCAAGATCGATGGAAAGCTTGATCCGGGTTTCCTTTGTCACTCTTTCTATAGCAGCCGTTCGTGCCATTCTAGCCTCCTGAAAATCAGCCTATCTCTTTAATCGCAGCCAGCGTCTTTTCCATATCCTCACGGGTGCCGATGGAGATCCGCAACCCATGGGACAGCAGGGGGTCGGAGAAATGACGCACCAGGATCTTCCGTTCAAACAGTCCGTCATAGACCCGCTTGCCGTTTCTGTCCGGAGGCGAGGCAAAGACATAATTCCCCTGGGAGGGGATGACATCGTAGCCGACGACCCGCAGTTCCGAAGAAAACCATTCGCGCGTCTCGCGAATCTTTCGGCAGCACTCGGCCAGGTAGGACTGGTCCCGCAGCGCTGCCACACAGGCCGCCTGTGCCAGGCGGTCCAGATTGTAGTGGTCGCGGATCTTGTCCAGGGCGGCGATCACCTCGGGTCGGGCAATGGCAAGGCCGAGCCGCATGCCTGCCAGGGAATAGCTCTTAGAGAGGGTGCGGGTCACCACGACATTATCGTATTTTTTCACCAGTTCCAGGGCGCTCGACTCGGCAAATTCGGCATAGGTCTCGTCCAGCACCAGCATGCCGGCACAGCACCTGGCCAGCTCTTCGATGTATGCAAGCGGAAATGCCGGCCCGAGCGGGGCATTGGGAGTGGTGAGGAAGAAGACCTT
Organism: Geobacter sp.; assembly: GCA_009684525.1. Taxonomy (NCBI): domain Bacteria; kingdom Pseudomonadati; phylum Thermodesulfobacteriota; class Desulfuromonadia; order Geobacterales; family Geobacteraceae; genus Geobacter; species Geobacter sp. The sequence goes on along the minus strand of WKKR01000003.1, from coordinate 331,462 downwards.
CCCTTCGTAGCGCTCCGGGAAGTCGGCAATGCGGAAATCAGCGGTCAGGCCGAAGGTCCGCACCCGCGCGCCCTGGACTTCCGCCAGCGTCGCATAGTAGGAGTAGGACGGATGAACGTAGCCGATCTCTTCCCCTTCGGAGGCGAATGCCCGGATCAGGTTGTTCAGCACCTCGTCCGAGCCGTTTGCCATGATGATCCACGACGGGTCGAAACCGAACACCAGCCCGGCTGCCTCGCGCAGACTCTGGCTGGAAGCGCTTGGGTAGGTGCGAAGGTTGGCGCCGTCCGGCCCCAGCTCCGCCAGAATGGCCTTCACCACCTCCGGTGACGGCGGATAGGGGTTCTCGTTGGTGTTGATCTTGATCCAGGAAGAAATGTCCGGGGGCTGATAGCCGGGGACATAGCCGGCCATGGCGGCGATATTCGGTCTGAGTGGGATCATGCGCAAAAACCTTTCACTGTCCTTCGCTGCTGTCCAGCCTGATGCTCACCGATCTGCCGTGAGCCTCCAGCCCCTCCAGTTCCGCAATCCTGACAATCTCCCTTCCCAGCCGGTTGAGGCCACCGCTGCTGAAGTAGACGATGGAGGATTTCTTGATGAAATCGTCCACGGACAGGGGGGAGAAGAACCGTGCGGTCCCGCCGGTGGGGAGGGTGTGATTCGGCCCGGCAAGGTAGTCGCCGGCAGCCTCCGGGGTAAAGTGCCCGAGGAAGATGGCGCCGGCGTTCCTGATGAGCGGCAGGATGGCAAACGGGTCCGCCACTGCCAGTTCCAGGTGCTCGGGGGCGATCCGGTTGGAAAAGCGGATCGCCTCGTCAAGACTCCCGGCAACAATCACTGCGCCATAGGTTTCCCAGGACTTCCGGGCGATACTCTCCCGCTTGAGTTCCGCCAGTTGCCGCTCCACCTCTGTTGCGACCCGCTCGCCAAAGGCGCGGTCGGTGGTGATCAGGATGGATGAGGCCAGTTCGTCGTGCTCGGCCTGGGAGAGCAGATCGGCGGCAAGATGGGCCGGTGTGCCGCTGCCGTCGTTGATGATCAGGATCTCGCTGGGACCGGCGATCATGTCGATCCCCACCTGGCCGAAGACCAGCTTCTTGGCGGTGGCCACGTAGATGTTGCCCGGACCGGTGACCTTGTCCACCCTCGGGATGGTCGCCGTGCCGTAGGCGAGTGCCGCCACGGCCTGGGCGCCGCCGATGCGGAATATCCGGTCGACGCCGGAAAGCCTGGCTGCCACCAGCACATGGGGGTTGATCTCCCCGCCGGGGGTGGGGGCGACCATGATCACCTCGGGCACCCCGGCTACCTTAGCCGGCACGGCATTCATGATGACGCTGGAGGGGTAGCTCGCCTTGCCGCCGGGGACGTAGATCCCAACCCGCGAAAGCGGTGTCACCATCTGGCCGAGCATGATATCCGGCTCTTCGGTGGAAAGCCAGGTCTGCTGTTTCTGTTTCTCGTGGAAACGGGCAACCCGCTCCACGGCGAGCTTCAGGGATTCGATCTCTTCGCTGCTCACCCTGGCAAAGGCATAATCGATCTCGTCGTCCGTCACCTGCAGCTCTGCAACGGTAGCGGCCGTCAGCCGGTCGAAGCGGTTGGTGTATTCCAACACCGCGGCATCGCCCTGCTGCCTGACCGCAGCGATGATCCCGGTGACGACCTGCTCCACCTCGCGGCCGGACTCCTCGCCACGGGCGAGGATGGCGGCAAACTGCCGATCGAAATCGGTATCGCGAATATCGAGGAATTTCATACGTGGCGCTCCAGACCTTCTATAATCCCGGTGATGCGCTGGTGCTTGGTTTTCAGGCTCGCCCGGTTGACGATCAGGCGGGTGGTGATCTCGGCAATGGTCTCCACCTCGACCAGTCCGTTCTGCTTCAGGGTCTCGCCCGTGGAGACCAGGTCGACGATCCGCTCGGAAAGACCCACCAGCGGCGCCAGCTCGATGGAACCGTAGAGCTTGATGATCTCCACCTGAACACCCTTGGCGCCGAAGTATTTCTCGGTCATGTGAGGGTACTTGGTGGCAATGCGGATATTGCTCCAGCGGGAAGGGTCGTCGTCGCGGGCAAGCCCGGCCGGCTCGGCCACCATCATCCGGCAGTAGCCGAACTTGAGGTCCAGGGGCTCATACACATCCTTTTCCTGCTCCAGCAGGGTATCTTTGCCGACAATTCCCAGGTCTGCCGCACCGTACTCCACGTAGGTCGGCACATCGGTGGCCCGGACGATCATGTAGCGCATCCTCTGCGCCTGGTTCTCGAAGATCAGCTTGCGGGAGCTGGAAAGGAGCTCCGCGCAGTCGATGCCGATCTTCTGAAAGAGGGCAACGGACTCTTCCAGAATCCTCCCCTTGGGAATGGCAATGGTAATGAAATCAGACATGTGGTTGGTTTTCCCGTAGGGGCAACCCTGTGTGGTTGCCCTGCTTCGGGCGGCCACACAGGGCCGCCCCTACATGATTTATTCTTTCACTCGTTGGATATCGGCCCCCAGCGCCGCCAGCTTCTTCTCGATCGATTCATAGCCACGATCCAGATGGTAGATACGGGACACCTCGGTGGTGTTGTCCGCTGCCAGACCGGCCAGAATAAGGGAAGCGGACGCCCGGAGGTCGGTGGCCATGACCGGCGCACCGGAGAGCTTTTTCACCCCCTTCACCGTGGCGGTGTTCCCCTCGATGGTGATGTCGGCGCCGAACCGAAGCAGTTCGGAGACGTGCATGAAACGGTTCTCGAAGATGTTCTCGGAGATGACACTCGCACCGTCGGCCACGCACATGAGCGCCATGAACTGGGCCTGCATGTCCGTCGGGAAACCGGGATACGGCCGCGTTTTGATGTTCATTGCCTTCGGCCGCTTCGGCCCTTTCACCCGGACAATGCCATCCTTATTGGTGATCTCCACCCCGGCATCCTGGAGCTTGAAAACCAGGGCATCGAGGTGTTCCAGCTGCATGTTCCTGATTTTGATGTCGCCGCCGGTGATGGCTGCCGCACACATGAAGGTGCCGGCCTCGATCCGGTCGGGCATGACCCGGTAGGTGGCCGGCGACAGCTCCTTGACACCGGTGATCCTGATGGTGTCGGTCCCGGCCCCATCGATTTTCGCCCCCATCTGGTTGAGCATGGTGGCCAGGTCAAGGATCTCCGGTTCGCGGGCCGCATTCTCCAGAACGGTTTCCCCCTTGGCCAGCGCAGCCGCCATCATCAGGTGCTCGGTGCCGCCGACCGTCGGCATATCGAAGTTGACCCGCGCCCCCTTGAGCCGTTTGGCCTTGGCCTCCACATAACCGTGGGCCAGGTGGATATCGGCCCCCAGGGCTTTCAACCCTTTGAGGTGCTGATCGATCGGCCTGGCGCCAATGGCACAACCGCCGGGAAGCGAGACCCGAGCCCGGCCATGGCGGGCAAGAAGCGGACCGAGCACCAGCACTGAGGCGCGCATGGTCTTGACCAGATCGTAGGTTGCCTCGACGTTGTTGACATCGGTGGCATCGATTCTGACGACATTACCGTTCCCTTCGACCCGGGCTCCGAGCGACTCCAGGACCTTGATGGTAGTGTTGATGTCGCGCAGAAACGGCACATTGCTGATCTCGTGCACACCGGAGGCAAGAATGGTGGCACAGAAGATGGGAAGCGAAGCGTTTTTGGAACCACTTACCGTGACTTCGCCGGAAAGCTTTTTCCCGCCATGAATGACCAGTTTATCCAAGGTGATTTCCCTTTAAACGATTTTACCGCCAACAACCCGCTCGATCTGCTGCGAATCCCTGGCCGTGAAGATATCCGTGAAACCTGCTGCCTGAAACAGCGCTCTGACTGCCGGAGCCTGATCGATCCCCACCTCCACCATCAGCCATCCGCCGGGGTGCAGGTACTCCGGCGCCGCAGAGACGATGAGCCGGTAGAAATCGAGTCCGTCCCGCCCACCATCCAGAGCCGCAACCGGCTCGTAGTCGCGGACCTCTGGCTGAAGCCCGGTCAGATCGGCCGTGGGGATATAGGGCGGATTGCTGACGATCAGATCGAACCGCCGGTCGGAACAGGGGTCAAAGAGCGACCCTTCCACCAGGGTCACCGACACGTCGTGTCGCTGGGCATTGCGCCGGGCAAGTGCCAGTGCGTCCGGCGAACGGTCAACACCCCAGACAGCTGCAGTTGGCAGGCTCCGGGCAAGCGCAATGGCGATACAACCGCTTCCTACACCGATGTCCAGCACTGCTTTCGCTGCTGGCACCCGGTGAATCGCCTCTTCGACCAGCACTTCCGTGTCATGCCGGGGAATCAGCACCCCGGGCGCCACCTCGAAGTCGAGCCCGCAGAAATCCTGGCTGCCGAGAATATATTGCAGCGGTTCGCTCCTGGCCCGGCGGGAAACCATCTCCCGGTAGCCGGCCAGTTCAGCATCGGTAAGCGGCTTTTCGTAATTGACGTACAACCCGACCCGGTCCAGGCCGGTGGCGGCACAAAGGAGCCACTCCGCCTCCAGGCGGGCGTTCTCCACACCCTTTTCCGCCAGATACTCCTTGGTCCAGGCAAGCACCTTCAGGACAGTCCAGACTTCGCTCATGCGGCTTCACTTTGCTGCTGCAAGGCCTCCATCTGGTAATAGGTCCGCAGAGCATCGACAATCTCAGAGATATCCCCCTGCATGATCGCGTCGAGCTTGTAGAGGGTCAGGCCGATCCGGTGATCGGTCATCCGTCCCTGGGGGAAATTGTAGGTGCGGATTCGCTCGCTCCGGTCGCCGCTCCCGACCTGTTGTTTCCGGTCAGCGGCCAGTTTCGCGTTCTGCTCCTGTATGATGTTGTCGAGGATCCGTGTCTTCAGCACCTTCATTGCCTTGGCGCGGTTCTTTATCTGACTTCGCTCCTCCTGGCAGGCAACTATGGTGCCGGTGGGGATATGGGTTATCCTGACCGCCGAGTCGGTGGTGTTGACGTGCTGCCCGCCAGCACCCGACGATCGGTAGACGTCGATCTTCAAGTCGGTCGGATTGATCTCGATGTCCACATCCTCGGCCTCAGCCATGATCGCAACGGTACAGGCACTGGTGTGAATCCGTCCCTGAGCCTCGGTCTCGGGAACCCGTTGCACCCGGTGGGTACCCGATTCATATTTCAGCTTGGCATAGACATCTTGCCCCTCGATGGAGGCAATGACCTCTTTGTAGCCCCCCCGCTCCGATTCCGAGCAGGAGAGCAACTCCACCTTCCAACGGTTCTTCTCGGCAAAGCGACTGTACATCCGGAACAGGTCGCCGGCAAAGAGGGCCGATTCGTCGCCGCCGGTACCGGCACGGATCTCCAGGATGACGTTCCTGCTGTCGTTGGGATCCTTGGGCAGAAGGAGCAGTTTTATCTCCCCTTCCAACTGCTCGCGGCGCTGTTCCAGCCCTGCGAGTTCCTCTTCGGCCATCTCCCGCATGTCGGGATCGGCCAGGAGTTCCCGGTTCCCTTCGATCTCAGCAAGCACCCTCCGGTGCTGCCGATAGGCCTCCACCAAGGGGGCTATATCGGCGTGCTCGCGGGAAAACTTGCGGAACTCGGCCTGGTTGGCAATTACGGCCGGATCGGAGAGGAGCGCCTCTAGTTCCTGGAAGCGGCGTTCGATTTCTTCTATTTTCTCAAGCATGTATAGCCCTCGTTTAACTCAAGGGATGTCGATTTTTCGCAAGGTCAAGGCGGCGGAGGAATCCCGCGGAGACGTAGCAGCGCTACATCGCACAAGGAGATTCCGAACGCCAACGCAGAGATTGCGGAAAAGCGAAATCCTATATTACCAGCCGGTCGTCCTTGTAGCCGGCATTAACCGCCAATGCCTCTTCCATGGAACGGATGGCCACTTCGAGTTGACTGTCGTCCGGCTCGCGGGTAGTGAGTCGCTGCAGTCCGAGACCGGGGGCAATGATCATCCTGACCAGTGAGGAACTGTCGTTTTTGGCACTCCATTTGAGGAATTCATATGACACCCCGGCAATCAAGGGGAGCAGCACCACGCGCGACCCGGCCTTGAGGTAGAATGGCCAGAGTTTCGGAATCATGGAAAAGATGACGATGCTCACCACCATGACGATCAACAGGAAACTGGTGCCGCAGCGGGGGTGGAGCCGGCTGTATTTGCGTACATTTTCGACGGTCAGCTCGTCGCCCGCCTCGAAGGCGAAGATCGATTTGTGTTCGGCGCCGTGGTACTGGAAAACCCTCTGGATGTCCTGCATGCGGGAGATGGACCAGATGTAGATGAGGAACACGAGCACCCTGATGACGCCATCCACCAGGTTGAAGACGATATTGGAGTCGCCGATCAGAGGGGTCATGAGTTTGGTCAGATAGAGCGGCATGATGAAAAAGAGGAGAATCCCGAAGCCGAACGCAATGGCCATGGTCCCTGCCATGGCCCAGGAAGAGAGCTCCTTCTTTTCCCCACCCTCCTCATCCTCCTCGGCAATCGCCTCGTTGGCGGAGAAATTGAGCGCCTTGACGCCGACGATGAGCGACTGGAACAGTGCCACGGCACCGCGAACGATGGGAAGCTTGACCACCGGAAAGCGCTCGGAAAGGGGGACAACCTCTTCCTTCCTGACGGCAATCTCCCCATTCGGGCGGCGAACGGCAATGGCGAGTGCACGGGGTGCACGCATCATGACACCCTCAATCACTGCCTGGCCGCCGATATTGATCTTTTCCATTTGTACCTCAGTCCTGCATGTAGCGTAGTGACAATTCGCGAATTGCCTCTACAGGCCCTTGAAACGCTCCCTCATCTCGACCAGCCGGCCGCAGGTCATGCTCCCCTCGGGACAGGGGCCTGCCAGGCAACCGGGGCCGGCATCCCTGAAAATCGTCGGGGCAATCTGTTTCACCAGCTTGAGCATCTCCACGGCCATGGCGCGGATCTCCCACTGGGCCCGCTCGCAGCAACGCAAGGCAAAGAAATGCAGGAGTTCCCTGGCATTCATGGTCATCATGATCTTGGTTTCCGTGGCATTGGGCAGGATGTAGCGTGCATCCTCGGCAGGGATGCCGGCCTCCACCATGGCGGCATACGCTTCATGCAGCTTGCTGAGCTGAAGCTCGAACAGTTCCCGCAACTCCGGCCGCTCGGCAACGGTCGGCGGAATGACAGCGGCAAAACGCTTCGTGTGGCTCACATACCGCTGGGACTGCTGGGAGTAGGATGCCAGGCGATGCCGGACCAGCTGATGGCTGGTGGTGCGGGAGATCCCCTCGATGCCGAAGGTAAAGGAGACATGCTCAAGCACCGACTGGTGCCCGAGCGACATGATCTTGTCCAGGAAGGTGCCGATATCGTCGCTGGACAGGCGTTCCCGCAACTCGGCAATGCCCACAGGTGAATAGCACAGCCGCGCCGCCAGGGCAACGGTCAACTCGGGATCGGGGGTATGCTGCAACAGCGTAACCTGCATCTCGCTCCTCGCGAAAACCACGACAGATCAGGTACCAATAAACGCAAGAAGGGGATTTCGCCACGAGACAAAATCCCCTCCCACCATAAGCCAGGAAATCTTGTTACATTCCGTAACGCTTTTTGAAACGCTCCACGCGGCCTGCAGTGTCGACCAGCTTCTGCTTGCCGGTAAAAAACGGGTGGCAGGCAGAACAGATTTCAGTCGATATTTCGCTCCTGGTCGAGCGGGTCTGGAAGCTGTTGCCGCACAGACACTTCACCGTGACTTCCGCGTACTTGGGATGGATTCCTTCTTTCATGTCGAGCCTCCTTAAAAGGGCAAAGTGATTTCCAGTCAGATAGTTAGGCAAATCCGAAAATAAAAAGTTAGCATTTCGAATTTTTTATTGCAAGACTTTTTTCCCGTTATCGAGAACGGGCCGAACACCCTCTCACCTGCTCATGGCGTCCAGAAATGCCTGGTTTGACTTGGTTTCGGAGAGTTTTTCACTGAGGAATTCCATGCTGTCCACCACATTCATCGGGTGCAGAACCTTACGCAGAATCCAGATCCGGTTGAGCGATGCCCGCTCGATGAGAAGCTCTTCCTTGCGCGTCCCCGACTTGTTGATATCGATTGCAGGAAAGACCCGCTTTTCCACCAGCTTGCGGTCCAGATGGACCTCCATGTTGCCGGTTCCCTTGAATTCCTCGAAGATAACCTCGTCCATCTTGCTCCCGGTGTCGATCAGGGCCGAGGCGATGATGGTGAGGGAGCCCCCCTCCTCGATATTGCGCGCAGCGCCGAAGAAGCGCTTCGGCTTATGCAAGGCATTGGAATCGACACCGCCGGTCAGGATCTTGCCGGATGGCGGCAGCACGGTGTTGTAGGCACGCGCCAGGCGGGTGATAGAGTCGAGGAGGATGACCACGTCCCGCTTGTGCTCCACCAGGCGCTTGGCCTTTTCGATGACCATCTCGGCAACCTGGATGTGACGCGATGCCGGCTCGTCAAAGGTGGATGAAACCACTTCACCGCGAACCGAACGCTGCATGTCGGTAACCTCTTCCGGCCGCTCGTCGATGAGCAGGACGATCAGGTAAACTTCGGGATGATTCTCGGCGATGGAATTGGCGATGTTCTGGATCAGCATGGTCTTGCCAGTACGGGGAGGAGCAACGATGAGCCCGCGTTGCCCCTTGCCGATGGGGGCCACCAGCTCCATGACCCGCATGGACATGTTATCCGGCTGGGTCTCCAGCTTCAACTTCTCGTTGGGATAGAGGGGGGTCAGGTTGTCGAAGAGGATCTTGTCGCGGGCCACGTCGGGCGACTCGAAGTTGACGGTCTCCACCTTGAGAAGGGCAAAGTAACGCTCCCCTTCCTTGGGAGGGCGGATCTGGCCGGAAACTGTATCGCCGGTCTGCAGGTTGAAGCGGCGGATCTGGCTCGGGCTGACATAGATATCGTCGGGGCCGGGAAGATAATTGTAATCAGGGGAACGGAGAAAACCGAATCCATCGGGAAGGGTCTCCAGCACCCCTTCTCCGAAGATCATGCCGTTTTTCTCGGTCTGGGCGTTGAGAATGGCAAAGATCAGGTCCTGCTTGCGCAGGCTTGATGCCCCCTCTATATTGAGGTTCTTGGCAATCGTGGTAAGTTCGTTGATCTTTTTACCCTTAAGTTCCTGAAGGTTCATCTGTTCTCCTGAATGGCGAGAGTACGCCGGATTAGTTGGGGGACACCCCTGAGGCACCAGCCCGCCCATTGAATGGCTGGTATGGAGTGACGTGATATGTCGAGGGAAGCCGATTTAAGGGATACTATTCCGTTGTGTCAAAGAAGTTTGCTTGAAGTGTAGAATTGCCAGGGGTAAGCGCAACACCATGCGCACTAAAGGTTTTTCGAAGGGTAGGCCAATTTAAGCACTATCTAATTATCTTGTCAACTCTAAATTCACGAAAAAAGAGGCTGCAGACTGCAGCCTCTCCTTCAACCTTCGTTACGACCGGAACGCGTTACGCAGTTACCTCGAATTCGTTTTCCACCAGTTCGACGATCTCGCGGTAGATCGCAATCATTACGCCGATATCCAGCCACTTCTTTGCCACGTTGCTTATCAATGCGCAGGCATGAACCAGGGTTCCGGCAAAGATCATGATCCCCAGCAAGCGGAAATCGCTGACGCTCATGAGGTAACAGCTGAAGATCCCCATGGTCAGCATGGAAGCGAGCCAAGCGAATTCAGGCCCCTTGAACGGGTTTTCCATGACCCTCAGGAAATCGATATAGTAACGGGAGAGCCCCTTTACTTTCTTCATGAATTCCGCCAGCTCATCCCCCCCATGCTTCAGGTAAGCATAGGCGAGAAACCGCTCACGAGCCGGAAGTTTCCCTTTTTCCAACCGTTCATGAACATACTTGTCAATCGCTTCATCGATAATATCAGTATTCATGACTCACCCCGCTTTTCCTGTCGGACGATTCCAGCCTGCCGTATCAATTGAAGCAAGCCGTGCTGTTTTTGATACATGAACCGTGCCGGATTTCAGGGACAAACCCCACGCCTCTGGATACTAGAATTATACAACTAATATCGGCAGTTCGCGCAGATATTGAAGACAATTTTTCTTCATGGGAAGCGATACAGAACGGGCAGGATTCTGCACGAATGCAAATTTTTCAACCAACCGTTTGCAATCACGCAAATATGATGAAGCAGCAGATGTAAAGGGGCATCTGCACAAAAAATATGCACCCTCCCCCACGCACCAAACAAAAAGGGCGACCTGGCGGCCGCCCTTTCCTACGAAATGCAGGTTTCGATCTAGTTGAAAAAGAACCGAACCCCAAACGTCCCGGTGAAACTGGAGGGATCGAAATTCCCGGCCTTGCCTCCGGGTCCGTTGATATCGGTCTCAGGAGCGACGAGGATCTTCGCTTCGGCATTCAGGGCAACCTGACGATTGATGAAATAGTCGACCCCTCCCGTGGCATGGGCGCCAACGGTGGTATCAACCGAGTACCCCACCCGGTCGTAATCGCTCAGCAGAATATCGAGACCGGCACCGACGTAAGGGGTCAGGTTGGCCTGGCTACTCTCAAAGCGATACTGACCGCCAAGTGCGACATTGGTCACATCGAAATCGCCTTTGTTCCCGCCAGTAGGGTCTTCAGAACCGAAACTCGTATTGGTAATATCGATCTCTGCGGCAAAGTTGTTGTCAATACCATAGATGAAGCCGCCACCGCCAATAAAACCGGCATCGGTCTCGATCTTGTACGGCCCAAAGTCGCTGTCAGCAGGGATAGTGAAGCCGATCCGACCAGTGACTCCCAGCTTGCCCTTGATGCTCTGCGCCTGCGCCTGGCTGGCAGCAAGGGCCACCAGGACACACAGACACGAAACGGTTAGGAATTTACGCATGATTTTCTGCCTCCTTGTTGTAGTTACATCAATCCAATGACTGCCTTGACCGCTTTCTCGATCCCTTCTGCGGCCTCCGAGATGTTGTTTGCCAGCATGTATGCCGGCGTGGAGACGATCTTGTGCTGCTTGTCCACCACGAACTCGGTCACCGGGCAGTCCACATGGGAGCTGCCGGTCTGCCGTATGGCAGCGGACGTCCCTGCATCGGTACCGATAGTCACCTGCGGCGCATACTCCCTGCCCAGAACCGCCGCTACCAGGGCCGGGGCGATACAGATGGCGCCGATGGGCTTCCCTGCCCCGACCATCTCCTTCAGAAGACGGGACACTTCGGGATGAATGGATGCATCAGCCCCCTTGACCGCAAAATTGCACAGATTCTTGGCAGCACCAAAACCGCCGGGGAAGATCACCGCATCAAGGTCGCCTCCTCTGACCTCCTTGATGTCTTTGATCTTGCCCCGGGCAATCCTGGCCGACTCCACCAGGACATTCCGTTTGGCCCCCGTCTCCTGGCCGCTCAGATGGTTGATCTCTGCCAGCTCCATATCCGGAGCCATGCAGATCGCCTCGCATCCGTTGCGGTCAATGGCCAGAAGCGTGACGACAGCTTCGTGGATTTCGCTCCCGTCAAACACACCGCAACCCGAAAGGACAACGCCGATCTTTTTCTTCATCCTCTGCACCTCCTTGACGGACGTGATTCGCGCGGAATGATCTGCCCCTCATCTGTCGGGCTTTTACACCACCATCCCTACGCGGGCCGGTGAGACTATAGCACAACTCGACAGGGGTGTTAACCTGATTTTTGCTCTTCGGCAAGGGCTATCCTGACTGCCTCGTCATACGATGTGAGCGGTAACGGCAGGAGTTCCCTGATCCGGTGGTCGCGGCAGACCACCTCGTTGGCCAGGCCTTCGATCAACGGCATGGAGATGGAGGGCTTTACCGGCGTGATAAAACCCACCCAATAGGATGACAGCTTCGGCGTCAGGAAAGGGACGGTCAGTATCATGCAGGTCCTGCCGGTCAAGTGTGCGAACCGCTCCATCATCTCCCGGTAGGTCAGAACTTCGGGACCGCCGATATCGAATGTCTCGCCGGCTGTCTTTTCTTCCCGCAGGCAGCCGGTGAGGTAGCCGATCACATCGCCGACGGCAATGGGCTGGCAGCGGGTCGAAACCCAGCGCGGTGTTATCATGAGCGGCAACCGCTCCACCAGGGCGCGGATCATCTCGAAAGAGGCTCCCCCTGCGCCTATGATGACCGCCGCACGGAGGAAGGTGGTGCTGAACTTCCCCCCCTTGAGGATGGCAGCAACTTCGAGCCGGCTGGCAAGGTGCTCGGAAAGCTCGCCACCGGTCTCACCGAGCCCGCCCAGGTAGATCGTCCGCTGCAGGCCGGCCTTGTTGGCGGCAGTGACGAAATTCGCCGCTGCCTGCCGGTCGCGCCGTTCGAAACCTGCCCGCCCACCGGCCATGGCATGCACCAGGTAGTAGGCAACAGAGACCCCGGCAAAGGCGGCAGCCAGCCCGACCGGCATCAGGAGATCCCCCGTGACCACCTCAGCTCCGGTCGGGAGCCTGGCATCCTCCCGGCGAACCAGGCAACGCACGCGCCGCCCCTCATCCAAAAGCGCCTTCACCAGCCTTTGACCGATGAAACCCGTTGCCCCGGTAACCAGAACAATATCGTCGCCAGTATGCATCCCCACTCCTTGTCGCACCATGCGCACGCAATGTTTCTTCACATTCTGACACGAATACCCGCTGTGGCAAGCCGCAGGTCGTAGAAGCAAGACAAGCGGTGCAGGATATGATAAGGTTTTTGTCAGGGAGATGCCGATGAGCCGCAACAGCCGCCCGCAGACGAAGATCGGTTACCGGCAGGTCCTGCTTCGGGACGCCTCTGTCTACTCGATCCAGTGGATGCGCTTTCCCACCGGTCTCGGCGAAGAGCTCTCACCGACCGCCCTTCTGGGGCATTACCTGCACCACATCAGACGCTTCACCCTCTCCCTGATCCGCCCCCATCGGGCACCCGACGGCGAGCTGCAGTTCCGCCTGCTCGACACCCGCGTAAGCCTCATCAGCTTTTCCGCACCGCAACAGGTCGCTGCAGAACAGTCGTCAGGCATCCGGCTCTCCATCTGCGGCGGGGTTCTCGTCCAGCGCGCCAACTGCCATCGCGGCGAATTCGCCATCATTGCCAAAGCAACCGGCCGCGGGGTACGGGTAATCGTGCAGCTGTCCGATTACTGCCCCCTGCTCCTGGGCAGCGAACAGCCGTCGGGACTACGAAAACACCTGTACCGCCTGACCCAGGCCTATATCCACAGGGTCGTCACAATACGTTTCCTGGCGCGGCTGTACAAGGAACTGACCGGGAGTGATGCAACGGTCAGGGTCATCAGGGGCAGGGTCCCGGAAGGGGAAGATATTTGAACGGCGCCGGAGAAAATCGGCCCGGTGCAGCACAATTGTCCGATGCGCCCCTTTCCCGCGCGATGCGTTGGCTTGCATTCCTTCGCAGGCGTGGTAGGCTTGTGTACGCAAAACTACTACGCACGGATTGAGGATTCATGGAAGGACGCAGGCACAAGCGGCTGCATGTCCAGGTCGGGTGCTGGATAGTCGGGGAAGACAATATCGGTTTCTGCTGTTCCTCCTTCGATATCTCGGACAGCGGCATCTCCATCTGCGTCGAAGACCCGCTCCCCACCGGCAAGAACGTAACCCTCCAGTTTTATACCCCCGCTTCTGCCGCAGCCCTTTCCATCCCTGCCGAGGTAATCTGGAGCCGGACCGAACCCGATGGCGCCATGGGGCTCAGGTTCGTCGATATCTCCGGGGAGCAGATGGAAACCCTGCGGGAACTCGCCCGCCAGCTGCAACAACGTGAATTCCGCAACAATCACCACCAGAGGTAAAACGCCGCATCCCCCAGACTGGCGGCCCTGCCCGTCGCAATTGACATCCCTCTCGGTTTTCGCTACCATTACAACGGTTTCAGCCTGTTAGCACATACAAAGAGGACCAGACCATGAAACGAAGCCGTCTTCTGCTCGGCATACTGCTGCTCGCCACCCTCTGTGCCGCCTGCCAGAAAAAGGAATCCCCCACACCGTTCACCGAATCGTCCCGCGGCAGCACCGACGCCCCGGTAAAGGATGTCCCCAAGGATCTCCTCACCTCCCAGCAGGCATTCATGAATGTGGCAAAGGCAGTGACCCCGGCCGTTGTCAATATCTCAGCCGTCACCCGGAAGCGCGTGATCCAGCCGCAATTCGAATTCTCCCCGTTCTTTGACGATTTCTTCGGCGGAGGCCAGCCCCGTCCGCGCTACCAACGCCAAAGCAGCCTCGGCTCAGGGTTCATCATCAACCGCGAGGGGTACATCGTCACCAACAGCCATGTCGTGAAGGATGCAGAAAGCATCCAGATCAAACTCTCCAACGAGAAGGTCTACAATGCCAAGGTAGTCGGGCAAGACCCGAAGACCGATATCGCCGTCATCAAGGTTGTCGGCGCCAGCGATCTCCCCGTGGCCGTCCTGGGAGACTCGGACAAACTCCAGGTCGGCCAGTGGGCCATTGCCATCGGCAACCCCTTCGGCCTCGACCGGACCCTCACCGTGGGGGTCATCTCCGCCACCGGCCGCTCCAACATGGGGATAGAAACCTACGAGGATTTCATCCAGACCGATGCCTCCATCAATCCCGGCAACTCCGGAGGCCCGCTCCTCAACGTTTATGGTGAAGTGATCGGCATCAACACCGCCATCGTGGCGGCCGGGCAGGGGATCGGCTTTGCCATCCCCATCAATATGGCTAAAAGCGTCGTAACCCAGCTGATCAAAAAGGGAAGCGTCTCGCGCGGCTGGCTCGGCGTCTCCATCCAGCCGGTCACCGACGAGATCGCCCAGTCGTTCGGCCTGAAAAAGGCAAAGGGAGCGCTCATCGCCGACGTCATGGCCGGCAGTCCCGCAGCAAAAGCCGGGCTCAAGCAGGGAGACATCATCACCTCCTTTGCCGGCAAGGAGATCAAGGACGCCCGCCAACTGCAGATGACGGTAGCCGACACCCCCACGGGACAGCAGGTGCCGATCGGGATCATCCGCGACGGGAAACCGCTGACCCTCTCGATCACCACCGCCAGCACCGACAGCGCATCAGCACAAAATCCCCGCTCAACCGAACCGCAGTCGGGCTGGTTCGGCCTGACCGTGGAAGAGCTTCCCCGCTCCATGCGCTCGGCCGGACTCACGGGGGTGGTGGTCACCGAGGTCGATCCGGAGGGGACGGCCGCCAGTTCCGGCATCCAGCGGGGCGACGTGATCATCTCCGTCAACCAGCAGCGGATCGCTAACGTTGCCGAGTACGGCAAGGCGATCCGCAATGCCGAGCAGCGGGGTTCTGTGGCGCTTCTGGTCAAGCGGGGCGACGCCAGCATATACTTTGTCCTGAAATTGCGGTAAGGTCGAATTACTGTATAATGGGATCGTTGTTCCATAGCATCAGTCTTACCAGCCAGAGGTGACCATGACGCTGATCGACAACCAAGACCAGGCCCGGCGCCTGGCCCGTGCCATCCTTTCGGACATAGCACTGTATAACCCGGAAAAGGTTCAGGAAGGGATCAAGCACGATTCCATCTTCACCCTGCTTGCCGACGAGCTCGAAGAGGGGCGGCAGCACTTCGTCTCCCGCGTTGCCCCGCATCTGGCGGCCTCCAATATTTACGACATAGCTGTGGTCGATGTCCTGATCAAACGGGCCGGCAAAATCGAATCGACCATCTGGTAACCGACACCGCAGCATACCCTGGCAAAGGCGCGGTCATCCATCGCGCCTTTGCCGTTTTCCGGACCCCCTCGTGACGACCATAGAGCTGGAATTCCCCCTAGATCACGGCACGGAACGGCTGGACCTGTTCGTTGCCACGTCCCTGGCAGAACTGTCCCGATCGGCGGTACACCGTCTGATCGAGTCGGGGATGATCACCGTCAACGGTGCAACGGCCAGGCCCTCGGTCAAGCTGAAGGGGGGAGATCGGATCGTCGTGACACAGCCGCCGCCGGTCAGCGCCGAGGCCGCCCCGGAAGCGATACCGCTGGAAGTCCTGTACGAAGACGGCGACCTCATCGTCGTCAACAAGCCCGCCGGCATGGTGGTCCATCCCGGGGCGGGCAATCCGTCGGGAACCCTGGTAAACGCGCTGCTCGCCCACTGCACCGACCTGTCGGGCATCGGCGGTGAGCTCCGCCCCGGCATCGTCCACCGGATCGACAAGGATACGTCGGGAGTCCTCCTGGCTGCCAAAAACGACCGCGCCCATCAGCATCTCGCCCACCAGTTCAAGGAGCACACCATCACCCGGATCTATTGCGCCCTGGTCTTCGGTTCGCCCAAGACGGATTCGGGCAAGATCGAATCGGCCATCGGCCGCCATCCGGTGGATCGCCAGCGGATGTCCAGCAAGGCCCGCCACGGCAAGCACGCCGTCACCCACTGGAAGGTGCTGGCGCGCTACCCCGGCGTTACGCTGCTTAAGCTCCGCCTGCAGACCGGCAGGACCCACCAGATCAGGGTCCACCTCTCCGAGGCAGGCTACCCCCTGGTGGGAGACCAGCTCTACGGCAGCAGCGGCCGCCTGGCCGGCGTTGCGAACACTCGGGTCCGGGCAGTGCTCAAGGGGATGCACCGTCAGGCCCTGCACGCCAAGACCCTCGGCTTCATCCACCCGACCAGTGGAGAATACCTGAAATTCGACACCGACCTTCCCGAAGACATGGCCCTGATCGTAAGCGAACTCGAAGGGCTTGAAGGACCATAACAAGGAGCAGACAATGGAACAGAAAAAGGCCGGCAAGATCCACTACCTGGAACCACAGCTCATGACCTCTGCCGGCATGGCTGCTGCAGGCTTCACGACGCGCCACGAAGGGGTTTCCCGCCCCCCCTACAACTCACTCAACCTGGGGCTGAACACCCTCGACTCCTCCCACAGTGTGCAGGGGAACCGCAGCCTGCTGGCGCGCGCCTTCGGGGCGCGCACCGAACGGCTTTTGACCGTAGCACAGGTCCACGGCACCGACATCCTGGTGGTGGACAGCCCGAACGAGGATGTCACCCATTTTCTCAAACTGGAGTGCGACGGCATCATCACCAACCAGGCCGGCATCATGATCGGCATCGGCGTGGCCGACTGCATCCCCATCCTGCTCTTCGACCCTGTACAGCGGGTGGCTGCAGCCCTGCATGCCGGGTGGAAGGGGACGGCGAACCGGATCGTCCCCAAGGGGGTAGAGGCAATGGCGAACCAGTTCGGCACGAACCCCGCTGACCTGATCGCCGCCATCGGCCCCGGCATCGGGCCGTGCTGCTACGAAGTGGACGAACCGGTCCGGGCGGCCTTTGCCCAGGAACCGGGGGTCTGGGCAGAAGCTGCCCGCGAAACCGGCAAGGGAAAGTGGCGGCTCGACCTTGCCCTTGCCAACCAGCAGCAGATGGCTGCCTGCGGCATCGCACCCGCACGGGTCGAGACGACCCAGCACTGCGTCTCCTGCACACCCGAGCTCTTCTTCTCCTACCGGCGCGACGGCGGCGATACGGGGCGCCAGATGGGCTTCATCATGCTTTCATGAGCCATCGCTGGCGCCTCTTCAGCGTTCTGTCGTTCCTCTATCTCCTGGCCTATTTCTACCGGGTTTCCATGGCGGTCCTGGCAGGCGATTTAAGCCGCGACCTCGCCCTGGACGCCGTTCAGCTCGGCACCCTTTCCGGGGCGTTCTTCTATGCCTTTGCCATCACCCAGCTGCCGCTCGGCCCCCTGCTCGACCGTTACGGCGGGAAAAAGATCGTCCTTCTGACCGGTCTGACAACGATCTGCGGCTGCATCCTCTTTGCGCGCGCCACGGACTATCCCCAGGCGCTCCTCGGCCGCATCCTGCTCGGCACCGGCTCTGCCAGCGTCCTGATGGGCTCTCTCAGGGTCTTCACCAACTGGTTCGATCGCCGGGAATTCGGCCAGGTCTCCGGATTCATCATCGCCGTGGGGAACATCGGCAATCTGGCCGGGACCGCACCCCTGGCCCTTGCAGCGGCAACCGCCGGCTGGCGCACCACCTTCCTGGTCGTGGCAGGCATCCAGGCCGCGGCCCTGCTGCTCGCCCGGGTAATGGTCAGGGAACGCCCCTGCAGCACCGCGCAAGACGGCGATCTGCAGACCGCTCCTCCGGTGCGCCTGTTGAGCGGCCTGCGCCAGGTCCTTGCCACCCCCTCCTACTGGCTCCTGTCGTTTCTTGCCTTTTCCTGGTATGCCAACTACATGGCGGTCCAGGGGCTCTGGGGAGGCCCTTACCTGGTGGACGCCGTCGGGCTCTCCACAGAAGGTGCGGGCCGGATGCTCCTGGCCACCTCGCTCGGCTTCCTGGTCGGCTGCCTCTGCGTGGGAACCGTCACAGAGCGGCTGTTCCGCTCCCCCCGCCGCACCCTGCTCTGCGGCCAACTGCTCCTCCTTGCCTGCATGTCGCTCTTCCTCGGCCCGGCCGAACGGCTCCCGATCCAGCTCCTGGCACCGCTCTTCTTCCTGATGGGGATTGCCGTCTCCAGCGGCGTCTCCATCTATGCCATGATCCGCGAAAGCTTTCCCCCCGCCATCATCGGCTCGGCCCTCACCGCCGTGAACTTTTTCATCCTCATGGGGGCCGCCACCATGCAACAGCTCATGGGGGGGGTAATCGGCCGCTACGGGAAAACAGCCGCCGGCTACCCCGGCGCGGCATACCATGCCGCTTTCCTGCTCCCCGTCTCCCTGCTGGCCCTGTCAATCCTGCTCTTTCTCCGGGTTCGCGACCCGCACCCCGCCGCGAAAGCGAATTCCGCTGGTCTTTGAGCAGACTCTCTGCTATATAGAGGCTACCAACGACCCGATCTCACCGTGATACCCACCCCAGCAAAGTTGCAGAGAGCCGTGGCAGGCAACGGCACGGAACCGACGACGCATGCCGATGTCCAGCCAGTCTTCGCCCGGCACCTGCCCGGCCGTTCATGCATAGTGCCCGCACCTTTGTGCCAGGAGGTCAGGAATGAAACCCGTCACCATCGCCCGCGTCGCCCTTGCCGCAGTCATGCTCTTCTGTCTCGGCTGCTCCCAGAACTTTTACAACGTCCCGCGCGACACCTATGAGAAGCAGGTCCGCATCCTGGGTGTCGCCCCGATTATGACCGATGCCGACTCCGACATCCGCCATCCCGAAAAAGCGGTTCTGGTCAACATGATCAAGGACTACAACCGCAGGAACCAGCAAGAACTGGTTGCCCAGCTCAGGGACACGGGAACCTACTACACCGTGCTCCCCCTGGATGACGATCCCGACCAGCTCTTCTCCTCCCTCTTTTACCGTCGCGAACGGCGGGAAGATGCCGGCACCGCCTACAACAAGTATTTCTACAAGGGTCCCGCGCTCAAGGAGCTGTTTGCCAAAAACCGGATCGATGCCCTGCTGCTGGTGGTGGTGAGCGGCCTTACCGCCAAGGATACCGTCCGCTCCTGCAACCTGATGGAATACCTGGAAGGCGACTACAACTCCCTGATCATGACCGGACAGGTCCTGGATGCCGAGGGGAACATCCTCTGGGAATATCCCAACTTCAAGCAGCGGCGGATCTCACCCCCCTCCTTCTTCGCGCTGCAGTACCCGGATTTCGACGAGGCCCGTGCCAATGCCACGGACAAGGTGGAGGTTAAATTCAAGACCATTCCGGGGATCGGTCGCTCATTCGACAAGAGCGAAAAATCCAGTGTCCGGGACAACGTCAAGGTATCTGAGCTGTACAATGCCGCCTTTGACGACATGGTGTCGCTGCAGCGCCCCGAATTCAACTGGTTCGGCCTGAAGGAGAGGGAGAAGGCCGCCCCGACATTGGAGACCATGGAGTTCAAGCCGGTGGCAACGCAGCCCACGCCCGCCCAGTCCCAGCCCGTGGCGCCGGTCCAGCCTAAGGCAGCCCCCCAAACCACCATCCCGGACGTGACCCAGGAGCAGCCGCTGAACATTGCGCCGCCGACACAGATCAAGGAACTGCCGGTCAACTGACGCCCGGCCCCCACCCCTGCAACGCTAACGCCCGTCCGGACCCGGTTCTGACGGGCGTTAGCGTTATCTGCTCACGCTCCCTTTTCCCCCTGCGGCCGGAAACCGCTGCCGACGCTCGCATCCCAGTCGATGGCGTCATCCGGGTCAAAGGCCTGCCGGACCGCCGGCAGGGCCAGCACCTCTGCCGGCCTCCCCGCCGCGAGCAGCTCCCCATCCGACAGCATCACCAGTCGGTCCATGAGCGTCGCGATCCAGAGATCGTGCAACGAGACGAACAGGGAAACCCCGCGCTCCCGGCTGATCTCCCGAAGCAGCCGGAGGCATTCCAGCTGATACCTGAGGTCGAGATTGGCTAGCGGCTCGTCCAGCAGGAGCAGCCGCGATCCCTGGACCAGGGTCATGGCAATGTACGCCCGCCGCCGCTCCCCGCCACTCAGCTCGCAGAGGAAGGCATCGCGGCGATCCGCAAGGCCGGTGATCGCCAGCGCCTCATCGAGGCCGCTTCCCGGCCCACCCCGTCTGACAGCCCTCCCCATCCCCACCAGCTCACCCACTCGGAACGGGGCATCCATATCGAGCAGCTGCGGCAGGAAGGCCACCAGCCCCGCACGTTTCCAGCCGGGGCAGGTGACGATCGCCTCGCCGGCGACCAGCACCCTGCCGGCAGCGGGTCGGAGTATTCCGGCGGCAAGCCTGAGCAGCGTCGATTTGCCCGAGCCGTTCGGCCCGATCAGCCCGACCAGCTCCTCGGCACGGATCTCCAGGGAACAGTCCCTGATGCATGAGGTGCGGCCGTAGGAAAAGGAGACCCCCGAAAGATCGAGCAGCAGCGGGCTTTCGTTCTCATGTCCCATTCAACGCCCCCGTTCCCGGAACAGGCGATAGAGAAAATACGGGGAGCCGATGAGGGCGGCAACCACCCCGGCCGGCACTTCTTCCGGGGCTGCCGCACATCTGCCCACCGTGTCGGCAGAGCAGAGCAGCGCCCCTCCGACCAGCGCCGAGAGCGGGAGCAGGAGCGACGCGACAGATCCGACGGAGCGCCGGACCAGATGGGGCACCACCAGCCCGATGAAGCCGACCGGCCCCCCCAGGGAGACCGAGGCGGCCGTCATCAGCGCGGCAGCGGCAAAGAGCCACCTGCGTTCCCGCCCCGGATCGAAGCCGAGTCCGTGGGCGATGTCGTCCCCGAGCGCCAGGGCATTCAGCGCCTCCCCCCGTGCCAGGGCCAGCACCAGCCCGGCAAGGACAATGGCTGCTCCGGCGGGGATCCGTCCCCAGTCGGCAGCGGCCAGGTCTCCCGACATCCAGAGAAAGGCCCGCCTGAGTCCGTCGTCCCGGCAGAGCGCCAGTACCAGCATCAGCACGGCCGAGAGAAAGAAGCCGACCCCTACCCCGGCCAGCAGCAGCCGTTCCTGCAGCACTCCACCCCGGCCGGAGCCGAGCATTCCGACCATGGCCCCGGTAGCAAGGGCGCCGGCGAATGCCAGGGCCGGGACCTGCAGCGGCAGGGCATCGAACGGCAGGAGCATGCCGAGAGCGGCGCTCAGGGACGCACCGCTGGAGATCCCCAGCACATAGGGGTCTGCAAGCGGATTCCGGATGACCCCCTGCAGGACAACACCCGACGCCCCAAGCGCCCCTCCCATCAGCAGCGCCACGGCGATCCGGGGGAGGCGTATCGCCAGGAGCATCCGGCAGGTCTCCCCATCCATGACAAAGGGGTTGAGCAGCCTGGGGCCGCTGACAACCGCCACCGCCACCACCAGCAACGACACGGCGACCAGCACCGGCAGCGCCAGCCGCTTTCTTCCCCCTCCCGGCGTCACGGCAGTGCCCCGCAGCGGCGCAGCTCCGCAATCCCCTCGACAACCCGCGGTCCGGGTCGGTAGAGGGCATCGCCAACCGTGCAGACCCGCCCCCGTTGCACTGCATCGAGCATCCGTAACCGGTGGAGCATCTCCTTGAGCGGCACCTGCATGCCACCAGCAGCGCCGACGATGATCACCTCCGGCTGCCGCTCCAGGACCGTCTCCAGGGAGAGTCGGGGATAGGTGCCTCTGGCGTCGGCGGCAATGTTGGAGAACCCGCTCAACTGCATGGCGTCGTCGATGATGGTGCCCGACCCGGCGGCCAAAAGCGGATCGGGCCAGACCACGAACAGCGCCCGCCTCCTCCTGCCTGCAGGGGGAACAGCGGCTGCCGCAGCTGCCTGCAGATTGGCAGCCAGCCGCCCGGCAGCCCTTTCGGCGCCGAGTGCGCGCCCCATCCTCCTTATGCCGGCCGGAAGATCCGCCAGCCGGGCCGCCGTAAAGACATGGGTGGCGATCCCGAGCGCCGTCAGCCGCTGAGCGATCTCCTTCGGGTTGCCGTCCCTGGTCATGACCACCAGGTCCGGTCGGAGGGCAACGATCGCCTCCATGGAGGGATTCGCCATCCCCCCCACCGTCGGCCTCCTGCGCGCCTCCGCCGGCCGGTCGCAGAGGCTGGTCACCCCCACCACCCGCCCCCCCAGGCCGAGCTCGAAGAGGATCTCCGTCACTGCCGGGGCGAGCGACACGATCCGGCGCGGATAGAGGGGGCGCACTTCTGCCGCGCCGCAGGGCACAGGAGTCCCGAAAAGCGCCACCAGCACCAGTACCAGCAGGGGCCGCATTCAGTACCTCAACGCGACGCCGCCGTACACGGAGAACCCGGCGGTCCCGTAGCCGGCAGCCTCCTCGTACGACTCGTCGCCGAGGTTCTCCATCCGGGTGAAGAGCGCAACCTGCGGCGAAAGCCGGTACTCCCCCTTCAGGTTGACCAGCCCGTAGGAGGCCATGAAGCGGTTCAGCCCGGCATCGTAGCGCTGCGAGACATACAGGTACTCCGCCAGGGCAGAGAAGTCGCCAATCCGGTAGTCCAGCGATGCGACAAACCTGCTGC
The DNA here is from genome assembly GCA_009684525.1 of Geobacter sp. Taxonomy (NCBI): domain Bacteria; kingdom Pseudomonadati; phylum Thermodesulfobacteriota; class Desulfuromonadia; order Geobacterales; family Geobacteraceae; genus Geobacter; species Geobacter sp. The sequence goes on along the minus strand of WKKR01000003.1, from coordinate 308,580 downwards.
GCGGCCGGGAGGGGAGCCGTGCGCCGGTCTTCTCGTTCACCGCATCCAGCCAGGTATAGGCAGCCTGCAGCTTGAGCGCGTCCATCGGCCGGAGCATCAGCCGCATCTCCAGGCCCTGGCTCCTGGCCCTGCCGATGTTGTCGGCCCGGTAGCTGCTGAAATTGGTCTGGATCAGATTGCGGTACTCCTGGCGGAACCAGGTGGCCCCGGCCGTGAGCAGGCCGCCGGCCAGATCGCTCTCCAGACCGACATCGTAGCCGAAGCTCTCTTCCGGCTCCAGGGCCGGGTTGCCGTAGTTCGGGTAGTAGAGCTCGTTGAGCGACGGGGCGCGAAACCCGGTGCCGGCATTGGCCTTCAGCCGTGTTGCCAGCCGCTCGATCCGCGCGAGCAGGCCAACCCGCCAGGTAACAGCGGTGCCGAAGGCGCTGTGGTCGTCACCGCGAAGCCCGGTAGAAAGGATCGCCACATCCCCCGGCAGCGCCAGCTTGGCATCCAGATACCCGGCGCGGGTGTCGCTGGAGCGGGCATAGCTCCCCTTGTTGTCCCCCCCTTCGTAGCGGTAGGCAAACCCTCCGGCCAGCGTCAACGGCTCCAGCTCCAGGGTATGCTGCCAGTCGAGACTCTCGGTGGTATTGACGATCCGGTAGTTGTTGTAGGCGGTGACCGGGTCGGTTGCCTCCAGGTCATCGCGCAGAAACGACAGGGTCAGGCGCTGCTCGTAGCGCTCCACCGGAGAAAGACTCCCGGAAACGGCAACCAGCGCGCTGTCACGGGTCTGCAGGTAGTTGGCGGTATCCACCGGCCCAACCCCGTAGGCGAAATCGTCGAGATGGGTCCGCTCTCTGCCGTAGCGGAGGTTCAGCTCCAGGGACGAGTCCCCGGACGGCGTTGCGCCAAGGCGCGCCGACAGCGACGAGGCAGTGGCGCCGTTGGGCATCGACCCGCCCCGCGCGATCGGAAAGCCCTCCGTATCGAGGTAGGTGGCCGACAGCCGGTAGTCGGCGCGCTCGCCGCCGCCGGAGATGGTCCCGGCCGTTTTCACCGTATGGTACGACCCTCCTTCAGCGCTCAGGTCCGCCCGTAGCTTCTCCCCACCCTTCCTGGTCACGATGTTCACCACCCCGGCCATCGCCTCAGAGCCATACAGCGTGCTCTGCGGCCCCTTGATGATCTCGATCCGCTCGACATCGGCACTCGGCAACCCGGAAAGGTCGGCAGACCCCGTGGAGGGGCTGTTCAGTTTGATGCCGTCGATCATCACCAGCACCTGGCTACTCCCTCCCCCCCGCATCAGCACCGACGCCAGGGTCCCTGCCCCGCCGTTCTGCACCACCTGCAGGTCGGGCTGCAGCCGGAGCAGGTCGATCACGAACGGCACCCCCTTCCTCTCGATTTCCTCCCGCGAGATCACCGTCATGCCCTGCGGGACGCGCTCCAGTGGCTCTTCCCAGCGGGACGCCGAAGCGACAATTTCCGGCAGGACCGCAACCTGCTCCCCGGCGGCCACAGGTGCGGCCAGGGCCAGGACGAACAAGACAACGGATGGTTTCATGGCAACAGTTCTCCCTTCTTGCCGCACCAAAGGGGGATCTCTGCCAGCGTGCAGCCTGTGCCGTCACGGCCGGGGCATGCGCCGATACCGGCCGGAGACGGACCAGACCACACCCTGCCGGTGCCGGGGTAGATGACACGAGATCATCACCGAACGGAACGGCAGGCGTTTGCTGCAACGCGCCGGCGAAAAACCCGCCTGGCCGGCGTCAGTGCGCGTTTGGATCTGTTGGTTGCTGGGATTGCCGCAGGTTGGTCGTGCAACAGCGGAGACGACTGGACAACAAGGAATGACAACGATGCATGGAAGCACCTCCCGCGAGATTGCGGATGGCGGTATTCCGGCTTAGGGCCACCTACTCGCCCGCCTTCCCAGGATCTCTCCCAGTGGCTGTTTCGCGCTTAGCGCGACGGGCTTTCGTTCCCATTACGGCTGCGGGGCAGCGGGGGATTTTCACCCCTCTTCCTCAAACCATCCGATGTACGACAAGAAGAAATTGGTGGACGCGGTAGGCTTCGAACCTACGACCTGACGATTAAGAGTCGCCTGCTCTACCAACTGAGCTACGCGTCCGAACCGGGGACGGATATTAACAGCATCCAATCCCGTAATCAAGCAGATTCTTGTTCAACCTGCAATAATTACGGAAAGTTGGCACCTTACGCCACCCTTGGTCACGCTCCCAGCTGCTTGCCGGGGACCAGGTAGTTGACCACGTAATCCCGCACCGAATCGGTCAAAGGGGTTGCCTCGCCGGCATACCCGGCCGCCCGGAGCTTCGCCGTATCGGCGCAGGTGTAGTACTGGTATTTGTCCCGGACCGCTGCGGGCATCTCCAGGTAGTCGATCTGCAGAGGCCGGTCGAGCGCCATGAATATTGCCCTGGCAAGGCTGTTCCAGGTCTGGGCCCGGCCGGAGCCGATGTTGAAGAGCCCGTTGCACCCGGGGTGCTGCAGGAAATGGAGCGCCATGGCGACCGCATCCTTGACGTAGACGAAATCCCGCTGCTGTTCGCCGTCGGCATAGCCGTCGCGATGGGACTTGAAAAGCCCCAGTCTCCCGGTGGCGACGATCTGCTCATACGCCTTGGCCACCAGCGAACGCATCTCCCCCTTGTGCTGCTCGTTCGGGCCGAACACGTTGAAGAATTTCAGGCCGGCCACCCGGTCGAGCAAGCCATTCTGCCGTGCCCAGAGGTCGAAAAGCTGCTTGGAATAGCCATAGATGTTGAGCGGGCGCAGCGTTGCCAGGGCTGTTTCGTCGTCCCCGAACCCGCCGGCACCGTCGCCATACGTGGCTGCGCTCGAAGCGTAGATGAACCGGGCCCCCTGCTGCAGCGCATAGAGGGCAAGCTCCTTGGTATATTCGTAGTTGTTGCGGACCAGGTAGGTTGCATCCAGCTCCGTGGTGGCAGAGCAGGCGCCCATGTGGAGTATGGCCTCGACACCGCCCCCTCCTGCCGGCGTTCGCCCGGCTCGAACCAGGGCCAGGAAGTCGTCCTTCTCCAGGTAATCCAGGAAACGGAGCGGAACCAGGTTCTTCCACTTGTCACTGCACACCAGGTGGTCCACGACGACGATATCCTCCCTGCCGCGCCGGTTCAGCTCCCAGACCAGCGCGCTGCCGATGAAACCCGCCCCTCCCGTCACAATGATCATCGCGATTCCTTATCCTGCGGCCTTTCGTGGATGGTTACAGCCCCTAAGCCCCTATTGTCGGCGTTCGGCAACAGACCACGCAGAAGTAACACCAATAACAAATGCGTAGCACACCTTGTACACCAGCGTAACGATCTTGTCAAATGACCGGGTCGGTCAGGAGCCCATCAGACGTAACTCACTGCAACCATTGGCGGCTGTGCGGTGGCACGAATATTGGAATTGTATCACCGGGAAAGGTATGGTATAAGAATTCCAATGCGTGGCACGAATAATTATTTCGTATACGCTATCTCTCCAAAACCGCGGCAGCGCAGATCCCAGGAGGCCCCAGATGCACATGGCAGACGCACTCATCTCCCCCGCCGTCGGCGGCGTCATGTGGGCAGCAACCGCCGGCACCATCGCGTACTGCTCGAACAAGGTCCGCACCGAGCTTGACGACAAGAAGGTGCCGCTCATGGGGGTACTCGGCGCATTCCTCTTTGCCGCGCAGATGATCAACTTCACCATCCCCGGCACCGGTTCCAGCGGCCACCTCGGGGGAGGTCTGCTGCTGGCGGTCCTGTTAGGGCCCCATGCCGCCTTCCTCACTATCGCCTCGGTGCTGGTGGTCCAGGCGCTCTTCTTTGCCGACGGCGGCCTGCTCGCCCTCGGGTGCAACATCTTCAACCTGGGGGTCTTTCCGGCCTTCATCGCCTATCCGCTCATCTACAAGCCGATCGTCGGCACCTCCCCCAGCCAAGGGCGCATCACTGTAGGGGCGCTGGCAGCCGCCGTCATCGGCCTGCAACTGGGTGCCTTCGGCGTGGTCCTGGAAACGGTCGTTTCCGGCATCTCGGCGCTCCCCTTCTCCACCTTCGTCATGCTGATGCAGCCGATTCACCTGGCTATCGGCATCGTCGAGGGGCTGGTCACGGCCTCGGTGGTCTCCTTCGTCTTCAAGGCCCGGCCCGAGATCCTCGCCAGCGCCCTGGAATCGCGCGGGATCGGCGCAACCCCGGTCCGCACCGTGCTGATCGCCTTCATGACGCTGGCCGTGGTGACCGGTGGGGTTGTCTCGTGGTTCGCGTCGGAGAATCCCGACGGGCTGGAATGGGCGATCCAGAAGGTGACCGGCAAGGAAGAGGTGGAAGCAACGACGGACCGGATACATCAGGCCCTGGCAACGTTTCAGGAGAAACTGGCGTTCCTCCCCGACTACGCGTTCAAAAGATCCGAAGCCGGCGCAGCAGGAGTCACTGCAGGCCCGGAAGCGCTCGCAGGCGCGCAGGACGGCAGGCTGGGAACATCGGTCTCCGGTCTCATCGGCGGCCTGCTCACCCTGGGGCTGGCAGGTATCATCGGGCTGGTGCTGAAAAGGTTCTCCACGGTCCGGCAGCACTAACGCTCTGACCAGCCCCACCCGGCACGTAACGGCAAACGGCCCGGTCGACACTACGTCGGCCGGGCCGTTTGTATTGGCCAGAGCGCTGTCCGGCTGCCTGAGTTCGTTACTAACGCTTGACAGCACTACCGCAGCGAGTTACTAACATTTCATGATTCCTTCGGCAACATTCCGACCAATCTCCGGAGAAACCGTTTTAAAAATTAAAGGACTGGACTAATGAGGAGAATAAATACTGCTAAAGCTAACGATGACTGGACACTATAGTGGCAACAGTATGCCCTTGAATGAAAAGGAGTACCTTATGGGAAGTCCACTCAAAATCGACACAATGACCCTTACCGAAAAGCTGGATGCCATGGAAACACTCTGGGATGACCTGTGCCACCATGTTCAGAATGTCGCTGTTCCTGAATGGCATCATGAAGTACTTGCCGCACGGGAAGCGGACCTGGCGGACGGAACCGCCCGGTTTGACGATTGGGAAACCGCAAGGGACAAGATCCGTGAGACGCTGAAATGAAAATCAGCATCCTTGACGCTGCAATTCTGCAAAAACTTGCCTATCGAGTACCCCGACAGACCATCATTAGCTGCAAAAACAGTAACTGACACAGGCCAACCAGAGTGCAGTGCGGTCGAGCCGCACACCCTCTAAGACGTTGCCCGGAAAAAGTCAGATTCCTCGGGAAGCCGGGCCATACCACCGTTCTTCACGGCAGATACTGCTCCGCATGGTAGGAGCTTCTGACGTACGGGCCGCTTTCCACGTGGGCGAAGCCGAGTTGGAGCGCTTCTTCCTTGAGGGTGTCGAAGGTCTCGGGGGGGATGAATTCTGCCACCGGGTGGTGGCTGCGGCTCGGCGCCAGGTACTGGCCGAGACTGAGGTAGGAACAGCCGGCTGTGCGCAGGTCGGCAAGGACCTGCCGCACCTCGTCCAGGGTCTCACCCAGGCCGAGCATGATACCCGACTTGGTCGGGATGGCCGGCGCCAGCTCGTGCGCTACTGCCAGCACTGCCAGGGAGCGGCAATAGTTGGCCCCTTCGCGGATGGCGTAGAGACGCGGCACAGTCTCCAGGTTGTGGCCGAAAATGTCCGGCCCGGCAGCCATAACCTGCGCGATCGGCTCCCGCTGGCCGCGGAAGTCCGGGACGAGCAGCTCGATCCGCACCTCCGGGGCTGCCCGGCGGATCGCCGCCACGGTGGCGGCAAAGGCGGCGGCGCCGCCATCGGCAAGATCGTCGCGGGTCGGGCTGGTGATCACTACGTGACGCAGCCCGAGCCGGACGATGGCGGCTGCAACCCGCTCCGGCTCACCGGGATCCAGCGGCAACGGCAGCTCCTTGGTGACGTTGCAGAAGCTGCAGTGCCGGGTGCAGGCCTTCCCCATGATGAGAAAGGTCGCCTGGCGCTGACGGAAGCACTCGGCGTAAAAAAGGGGACAGGCGTAAAAAAGGGGACAGGCTACTTTTCCTGTCCCCACTTTCTCGGCCTGCCTCTCGGATTGATCGTTGCCGAAAGGCCAAGCGCCTCTATTATCGTGCCTTGCCAGCCAGGCGACCCAAAAGGGGTTTGCCGGTTGACACTCCTACGCAATCGTTCCAATTCGTTCTCCGTTATCGGCTTATCAACGTACTCTGGCCAGTCCTGTGGCAACATTACCGGAAGGTTTCTGACAGACCCTGTGTCGTTGCTTCTGTGGTAGGCATGAGAACTCCACGGCCACTCTGCGGCGCGGTTCACCAACCCTGACCTTACCGGATTGCCCTCAATGTAGCGGGCAACTGTTATCAGATGGGTATCGTCCTGAATGATGAAACTCTTGTACCTTCCCTGCCAGACATGACCGCTCGTCCGATAATGCCGATGGTAGCGCCGCACATGACTCGTCATGAGCCATTGCATCCAGGCGCTCAGGCACTCCGCTTGTTCCGGTTGCACCAGCAGGTGAAAATGATTCGGCATCAGACACCAGGCATAGACCCCCACCGTGAATCTGTCAGCAGACTCGTGCAGCAGCCCAACAAAGGCCGCATAGTCTTCAGGTTTGTGAAAGACCTCTTGCCGGCCATTGCCACGGTTGATAATATGGTAGAAATGGCCGTCTGCGAGGCCTCTGGCTATTCTCGGCATTTACCTATCCTTCAAAAAGTAGCCTGTCCCCTTTTCCTTCCAATAAAAATAAAACATCCCACGGTAAGACCTATCAATGCACTACCAATAAAATAGTATAATGAAGCAAAAAATACGTCTTTGAACACTTTATCATTGACAATTGAATTTTTATTTCCATATAAATTGTATAATGTGAGCGCTATTTCAAGGCATGATGATATAGCTCCGCTTATAACTCCAATTAATATATTTATTTTGCATAAACCAATTAACATGATATTTTTTCGTTGGACCAATAAATCAATTATTGAAAATATCAATCCTAGCAATAATCCTTGGACAGCCCACCCAATCAATCCTACAATATTATCTCTTAAATAAGGTGACAAGAGATAAAAAGAAATAAAACCATACATTAATCCGCCAACAAGTCCAATTAAACTAGATTTAATCAACCTCATGGTTTCCTCCAATAAAGATTTAAGCGGTCGCAAGCTTCTGATCCTTTTCTATTTAACATTTGAGCTTTCCATTTATCTTCTTCTGTTCCTTCTTTTGCTTCTTTTATAGCTTCAATCAAATCAAATGCTGAATCGGCAATATCCTTAGCACCTCCTGGGAGTTCATTTGAAGCAGTATAATCAGGAGCACTCAGCTGTGGGACATTAACATTAATGAGAGACCATTGTTGATAGTAGACCGTAATTTCTTTGGTTTTGCCACTACATGGGTCAGTGCACTTCGCTATTAAAATACGATATTTTGCCCACCACTTTCGGCCTTTTTCTATTCGCCAACCAACAAACCCCCATTTCAACCCATCTGGATCAACATAATTCATGGGATTTTGTTTAACGTGAGACCGTCTGAAAACCCCTCTTCGGAGTCAGTGATACTCGTCCGACAGCAATCAGACTCAGTTACCCGCCCAGCGTACCTTGCAAAAACCTGCTTCGATCTTTCAAAGAACTATTTTGTTGCCGACAAAACTGGCAAAATTACCAATCCAAAGATGATGCTTCCCTCAGTTTTTTGACTTTATGCGGCAACCATTGCCGATTCCGGTATTTTGGGTTTCAACTTTTCCAGTTCCAACTTGATCCATCGCTTAATATTCACGGCAAGGGCTGCGAAGTAGCATTGCAGACCAACCTTCTTGAGTCCCCGATATTTCGCCCTTCGCATACCATGGTATCTGACCAACTCTGACAGCTTGCCCTCGACAGCCTGCCTGAGTTTCATGTCTTCTTTGAACTGGTCAGTTCGGTTGTAGATTTCCGCTTCCCGCAACTCCTTGTTGACCTTGCTGATGCCAACTGTTCGCCTACCGTCCCTGGAGTTGGTACATTCGGCCTTGCGTGGGCACTTGCCACATTCGGTCATGGGGAAGTGGAACATCCTGATTTCTTTTTGCCGATCCCATGAACTTTGTTTGGTAGTAACTCCAGCGGGGCAGGTCAAAAGCATGTTCGCTTCGTCATAATTAAACATGCTCTTGGGGTAGACAGCCTTGCTTCTGCCGTTCTTCTCTTTCATCGGGGCAACGACGATTATTCCCTCTTTCTGCAAATCCTGCCTAACTATGCCATCGCCGTAGGCCGTGTCACCGATCAGCTTAGCTGGCTGCAACCCATGCTGCTTTTGTTCGACTACCGCCTCGACCATGTTGCTGCCATCATGACGATTACCACGCATGGGCTTGATGTTGGTGATAAAGCGGCTTTCTACCGTTTCGGTGATGTTCGCCTTGTAACCGGTGAAACGCTTGGTGTTCGACTTGGCACCGTAGCGGGCATCCGGGTCAACCGGCGATACTATGATGTCCTGCGGCTTATCTTTATAGTCCCGCTCCTTCGGTGCGCCGGAT